>NZ_JBIVRU010000002.1:0-484275 GCF_044755845.1 Lysinibacillus sp. NPDC092081 | reverse complement strand
CTACAAAATTCTGTTCTTCCACAGGCTTGGTTTCATCTGCTCCTTCTGTATCAAGAGGATCATTCATTTCATCCCCTACGTTAGTTTCAAAAGGAATAAGTAGTTCACGATCGGAATCTAGATGGGCTACAAAATTCTGTTCTTCCACAGGCTTGGTTTCATCTGCTCCTTCTGTATCAAGAGGATCATTCATTTCATCCCCTACGTTAGTTTCAAAAGGAGTGAGTAGTTCACAATTGGAATCTAGATGAGATGCATAATTCTGTTCTTCCACAGGCTTGGTTTCATCTACATCGTCTGTATCAAGAGGATCATTCATTTCATCCCCTACATTAGTTTCAGAAGGAATGAGTAGTTCACAATCGGAATCTAAATGTGATGCATGGCTGGTTTCATTTTCTTTTTCTATATCAAGGAGATCATTTATAAAATCAGAATAAGGTGAATTTTGTTGCGTTGCTTGATCCATTTCGATGGGTTCAACTTGACAATTATATTTTTGTTTGGAACTTATCTCTTTCATCACTTCATAGTTAATCCATGGAGTTTGCATTAGTTCACTCCCAAATAATGTTTTTGATAAATATTGTGCAACATTTGATCCGTAAAATCCTACGATAAGAGAAACATGTTCAAAATCGTTTTCTTCAGGAAAAACTCACGAAGTAACCCGTTTTCATTTACTTACGTTGCCATGATGAATAGGGATTGGTAAAAAAACTGCCATTTTTATTTCTTCTAATGTTTGAGAACAGCTAAACACTTTTTCTTCTATTTTTGCTCAAATATATGATAGATGTGTATAGCTTTTAATGAACGCCCCTTTTTTCGAATATTGTCAAACGACATCATTATGAGCTACTTTTATATTGATCTAAGTGTTGCACTTATAATTACAATCCATTTTATGCTTTATTTTCACTTTTGTCACAGAGTACTTTTCAAATCTCAAGTAGCAATTAAGATACTCATGTGTTTGAGAGACGATAGCACCCAAAATTTTATCTATCCACACTATTTTGTTTTCAACTCAATTATTTGATAGCATCTTTTAATACAAAAAACAGTTGAAAGTTCGATTTAACCGAACTTTCAACTGCCAACTCAAATTTTAGATTTCAGTGCCCTCATGCCCTTTCTTATCTGTTTTGCTCCTCTAAAAACTGAGATTAACAACTAGGATTAGAAGGAGGAGGAGGAGGAATAATAGCCGGACTAGGTGGAGGAGTAAGCCCTGTAAGAACAGGAGTTATTACACTAGAGCCAGCTCCAAGGCGAATTTGTTGAACTTGCAGTACTTTTACAGTAAGCTCAAGCACGATTTTTTCACGTAATGTGTCGAAAGTGCCTTCTGGTGCTACCATAACCGGTGAAAAATCAAGTTCAAAGAAGTTTGCAGCTACTAGCTCGCCAAATGGTTGTTCGTTGTATTTAACTAGATTCTGGAAGAAGGCTTTATCCAATCGGGCATCCATTTGCGTAGTTTCATTCAGGAAGTTCACTTCGGCAAACTCGGAAATTCCTAAAATCGGAGTAGGGCCTCCTGTTGTTTGTGGGAAAGTAAGGTCTGTAAAACCTGAAAACGGAACATCGGCTATTCTATCTTGGAGTGCCCCGTTACATGCTGCTGAAGCATATTCTATATTTTTGCGAATATTTCCCGCTACAAATAATTTAGCTCTTGTTACCCTAAAAAAGTCAGTGCCAGCAATACGTGCAAAAGCAACCGGTACAAGTTTCACTTGATTCAGGAATACATTTTTTTTCACTCTTTTGATTTCAGTTGCCGCAGGAGTAAGCGTAATATCCGACTCCACAACAATTTGAAGTGTTGGTTCTGCAAGTACAACTGGAATTTTAATAGTTGGAGTCGTTAACGGTGTAGCGACTAGTGGTGTAGTAGCAGTAGTTAATGGTATTTGTTCTGTTGATGTTACTGGACAAGGTTCGACTTGATTAACTTGAATATCTAATTGATCACTCAAAAAAATCCCCTCTTTTCATTTTTTTAGTATTGGAGAGCGCTCAATATTAGAATATGAAGCACTTAAAACTATACATGGACTTGTATACTAGTTTTTTTACTTATAATAAAATGGGATTTTAATACTTTACTGATAGGGGGAATATCCAATTCTCCCTATGATTTTACCCCATTTAAGTAAAAAAACTATAATACTAAAATGGGAATTTTACTAAAAAATAAAACCTATTCTAACGAGTTTATTTGGACTAACAATGCAAAAGAGCCGATTCAAAAAAATTTGAATCGGCTCTTTTGCATTGTTAGTATTATTAATAAAAAACAGTCATTGATTGTGGTTTTTTCCTATTCCTTCAAATCTTGCCACGACTGCTCTTACGCGTAATTATATTGCAGTTTACCCATGCACAGCCATTGTTTGAAAAGCCTCTTTCGACAGGACTAAATACCTATTTCATTCAAATTCATAAGATATTGCAGACAGTGCATAGAGTGGCGCTGTTTCTGCTCGTAAAATTCGGGGTCCTAATGACATCGTTTGGGCACCAGCTTGAATCAGGGCATCTGCTTCTTTTCTAGCAATGCCACCTTCTGGACCAAAAATAATTAGAATTGATTTCGACTTCTTGTCATTCGCATTTTTTAGCTTCTCCGCAAATCTTGTGCGTTGTTCTGCTTTTGCATCCTCTTCATCAGCTATAAAAACGGCGTCGAAATTGCCAACTTGTTCTAGTAGCTGTTTAAAAGAGATTGGTTCATAAATTTCTGGGATATGTGTACGATGGGATTGCTCAGCTGCTTCTTTTGCAATTTTTTGTAGACGCTCTTGCTTTTTGGCACCCTTCTTTTTATCCCATTTAACGATGGAACGCTCCGCTTCGAATGGCAACAAGGCAAACATTCCAAGCTCTGTAGCCTTTTGTGTAATAAGTTCTAGTTTATCACCCTTTGGCAAACCACATGCCACTGTGACATGCACAGGTAACTCCGGAGAAGGAACAATGTCACCTGTAGTTTGAACGTGTACCTCATCTCCTTCAAAGGCTACAATTTCACAAATATGGGCGGTATTTTGTGCAACTACAACGATTTTCTCGCCCTCTTTCATACGCATTACTCGTTCAATATGTCGCGCATCCTCTCCGCTAATACGCGCTTCCTCTATTGTCGTCTCAATAAAATATCGCTGCATGTTACCATACTCCTTTATAGCAAGAAGAGAAAACGCCAAATCGCAAGCACACGGCTCACGATTTGGCGCTCCCTCAGTCCACTTATTGTGGTCGACGGGCAATGATCGCTACCCAATCTTCCATTAATAATACTTCTTCGATTACAAAGCCTGAAGCTTCCAATGCTGTTTTTACATCATCACGTTTTGCACCAATGATACCTGAAGTGACATATAATCCACCCGGTTTGACAACCGTAAATGCATCGTCAGTAAAGGACATAATAATTTCTGCTAAAATATTAGCCACAACGACATCAGCTGGTTCCTTTACTGTATCCAATAGATTTCCATGGAATACAGATACTTTATCAGCTACTTTGTTTAACGTAACATTTTCTTGTGCTGAACGTACAGCTACATCGTCTAAATCGAGTGCATGTACACTCTTAGCTCCTAGTAAGGCTGCACCAATTGATAGAACGCCTGAACCTGTTCCAATATCAATTACCGTATCTCCCTCTTTTACAACCTTCTCAAGCCCTTGTAAGCACATAACAGTTGTAGGGTGTGTTCCTGTACCAAAAGCCATACCAGGATCTAATTCAATAATTAATTCATCTGTTGCTACTGGTACATATTCTTCCCATGTTGGTACAATTGTAAAGCGTTCAGAAATTTTTACAGGATGATAGTATTGTTTCCATGCTGTTGCCCAGTCTTCCTCATTCACTTCCACAATCGATACAACATTTTCACCAATATCGATGTTGAAGTTCGTTAGATTTGTTATAGCCGCCTTAATTTCTTCGACTGTTTCATTTAAAAAACTAGACTCCGATAAGTAAGCCTTAACAATAACACCATCTTTCGGAAAATCCGCTTCATTTAGTGCATAAATTTCACCATACTGATCCTCACGTGGCTTCGCAAATTCTGCAGAATCTTCAATAACCACACCACTTGCCCCTGCTTCATGCAAAATATTCGAAATTGCTTCTACCGCTTCATTTTTTGTATGAATGGATAATTCTGACCACTTCACGTAGCTCTTCAGCTCCTCTAATTATTCACCTTGGAATTTTTTCTTAATTTTATCGAATAGCGAGCTTCCTTGCTCTTCAGGAATATCACCACTGATTTCCGCAAATTCACGTAGTAATTGCTTTTGTTTTTCTGTTAATTTTTCTGGAGTTACAACTTTTACTGTTACATATTGATTCCCTGTGCCATAGCCATGAACATTTTTGACACCTTTGTCTTTTAGACGGAATTGCGCACCTGACTGTGTTCCCGCTGGAATGCGTAGTTTTACTTTCCCATGAACAGTCGGAACTTCAATTTCATCACCAAGAGCTGCTTGTGGGAATGTCAGTTTTAGTTCGAAATAAATATCATCGCCATCACGTTCGAACTCATTGTGTCCTTGAACGCGGAACATAATATATAAATCCCCCGCAGGTCCTCCATTTATACCTGGTTCACCTTGACCAGACACACGAATTTGCTGACCATCATCAACACCCGCTGGAATGTTTACTTTGATTTTCTTACGTTTTTGAACTTTTCCTTCGCCACGACAAGTTGAACATTTTTCTTTAATGATTTTACCTACACCTTGACATGTTGAACAAGTACGGCGATTCATCACACGACCGAAAGGTGTATCTACAGCTTGATTTACTTGACCTGCACCTTGACATGTTGAACATATTTCGGGGTTAGTACCTGGTTTTGCACCTGAACCCTGGCAAGTATCACATAATTCATCTTTTGGAATTTCGATTTCTGTTTCTTTCCCGAAAATCGCTTCCTCAAATGAAATATTCATACGATATTGAAGGTCATCACCTTTGCGTGGTGCATTCGGATCCTGACGGCGACCGCCACCACCAAAGAATGAGCTGAAAATATCCTCGAAGCCGCCAAAGCCGCCGCCTCCGAAGCCACCACCAAAGCCTGCATTTGGATCCTCGTGGCCAAATTGATCATAGCGTGCTTTTTTCTGATCGTCACTTAATACTTCATAAGCTTCAGCGATTTCTTTGAATTTTTCATCTGCACCTGGCTCTTTATTAAGGTCAGGATGGTATTGCTTTGATAATTTACGGTATGCTTTTTTAATTTCATCCTTAGAAGCCGATTTCGTTAAACCAAGCACCTCGTAGTAATCGCGTTTCTCCATGATTCACACTCCGCTCTTTTTGCATAAAATCTATTGTATCACGCAGTTAAAAAAACTGCCTCTATTTTATTATTAAATATACATTAAAATTGTTGCACACATGTTTTTTCACTTTACTCGCAAATAACCTATGAAACTAAACGATTAAGTGTGCATAGGACATAGCTAAAAATAAAGAGAAAAGCCAAAGCCGCAAGCGGTCTTTGGCTTCTTCACTTAACTGCGTTACTTACTATTATTTATCGTCTTTTACTTCTTCAAAGTCAGCGTCTACGATATCATCTTTTTTACCAGCGCCAGCATCTGCATCTGCATCTGCATCGCCTTGAGCTGCTTGAGCAGCCGCTGCAGCTTGTTCATATACTTTCATAACTAATGGCTGTAATACGCCTTCTAGTTTTTCTTTAGCAGATTTAATGCCTTCTAATTCGCCCGCTTCAAGCGCTTTTTTCAGTTCATCACGAGCATCTTCAACAGATTTTTTCTCGTCTTCTGTAATTTGTTCACCTAAGTCAGCAATTGTTTTGTCAACTTGGAACACTAATTGGTCAGCTTCGTTGCGAAGATCTGCTTCCTCTTTACGTTTAGTATCCGCATCAGCATTTGCCTCAGCATCTTTTACCATACGTTCGATTTCTTCCTCAGATAAACCAGAATCAGATTGAATAACAATTGTTTGTTCTTTGTTTGTACCAAGGTCTTTCGCTTTAACAGATACGATACCATTTTTATCAATATCGAATGTTACTTCGATTTGTGGTACCCCACGTGGTGCTGGCGGAATATCCGATAATTGGAAGCGACCTAATGTTTTGTTGTCTGCTGCCATTGAGCGTTCACCTTGTAGTACGTGAATATCTACTGCTGGTTGGTTGTCAGCTGCAGTTGAGAATACTTGTGATTTAGATGTTGGGATCGTAGTGTTACGGTCAATTAATTTTGTGAATACGCCACCCATAGTTTCGATACCTAATGAAAGTGGAGTTACGTCAAGTAGAACTACGTCTTTTACATCACCAGTTAATACGCCACCTTGAACAGCAGCACCCATTGCTACAACTTCGTCAGGGTTTACACCACGGTGTGGCTCTTTTGCAGTTTCTTTACGTACAGCTTCTTGTACAGCTGGAATACGAGTAGAACCACCAACTAAGATTACTTGGTCAATTTCAGATGTAGAAAGACCTGCATCAGATAATGCTTGACGTACTGGACCTACTGTACGGTTTACTAATGGTAATGTAATTTCGTCAAATTTTGCACGAGTTAAAGAAATTTCTAAGTGTAATGGACCCGCTTCACCAGCAGTGATGAATGGTAAAGAAATTTGAGTAGATGTTACACCTGATAAGTCTTTTTTCGCTTTTTCAGCTGCATCTTTTAGACGTTGCATAGCCATTTTATCTTTAGAAAGGTCAATGCCGTTTTCTTTTTTGAATTCTGCTACAAGATACTCGATAATAGCGTCATCGAAATCGTCCCCACCTAGTTTGTTATCACCAGCTGTTGCTAATACTTCAAATACACCGTCACCTAATTCAAGAATAGATACGTCAAATGTACCGCCACCAAGGTCAAATACTAATACTTTTTGATCTGTATCTTGTTTGTCTAAACCATAAGCAAGTGCAGCAGCTGTTGGTTCGTTGATAATACGCTCTACTTCTAAACCTGCGATTTTACCAGCATCTTTAGTAGCTTGACGTTGAGCGTCGTTGAAGTAAGCAGGTACAGTAATAACTGCTTTTGTTACTTTTTCACCTAAGTAGTCTTCAGCATAGCCTTTTAAGTATTGAAGAATCATTGCAGAAACTTCTTGTGGCGTATATTCTTTATCTTCCACTTTAACTTTTTCAGATGTACCCATTTTAGATTTAATAGAAATAATTGTGTTAGGGTTTGTTACTGATTGACGTTTAGCTACTTCCCCAACTTGACGTTCGCCATTTTTAAACGCAACAACAGATGGTGTTGTACGGTTTCCTTCTGGGTTTGGAATTACTTTTGGTTCTCCACCTTCTAGTACAGAAACACAAGAGTTTGTTGTTCCTAAGTCAATACCGATAATTTTGCTCATAAAAATTGCCTCCTATTATTTAAACGCAAATGATGCGTTTTCTAACTAATGTAATTAACTAAACAGTACTAAGTCTATTCGTTTACAGATACCATTGTTGGGCGTAATACGCGATCCTTTAACATATAGCCTTTTTGAAGCTCGCGTAAGACAACACCCGCCTCTTTTTCACTATCTTGCTCCTGCATGACAGCTTGGTGAACATTCGGATCAAATTGCTCACCTTCAGCTTTAATAATCTGTAAGCCTTCCTTCTCAGTAGCTTCTATCAGAGAACGGTACACCATTTCAATACCTTTTACGATGGAAGCAGTTTCTTCTGAAGTCGCTTCAACTTGTAAGGCACGCTCAAAATTATCGATTACTGGCAGTAAATCTGACAGTAAGCTCTGAGCGCGATACTTTTCAGCAGCCTCACGATCAAGTTGATTGCGGCGGCGGATATTATCGAAGTCAGCACGTAAGCGCAGATGACGATTTTCCTCATCGTCTAGCTTCGCTTGTAACTCAGCTAGCTTTGCTTCATACTGTTCTTCGATTGTTAATTCAGCTTCTTGTCCTTCTTTAACTTCTGCTTCTACTGCATTTTCAGCTTGTACATCCTTTTCTTCTTGTACAAGGTCTTTGTTTTCAGTTGTTTCCGTCACTTGAATCCTCCTCATTATCAATCACTACGATTCTTTGTAAATGCTTGTGTTAAATCCATGCGCATTACGTCTAGTAAAGCAACAACACGCTTATAATCCATACGTGTTGGACCAATAATTGCTATTGCTCCTTGCTGATCTTCACCAATAGAATAAGTGGTCGTAATGACACTACAGTTTTCCATTTCTAGTTGTTTATTTTCCGAGCCAATACGAATATGAATGCCCGATTCATTGGGTTGGAAGAGCGACTGCACTTGGCTAGTCGTTTCCATTAAGTCCAAAATCATACGGACTTTATTTAAATCGTGGAATTCCGGTTGGTTGAACATATTTGTTTTACCACCATAGAAAATTTTACTTTCCGAATTATGCATCGTCGCTGTAACGAGAGCGTGAATAAAATCATCCGATGATCGAACATGCTGCTGTAATACTGTGAGCACTTCAGCTTCGAGTTTTTTATGAATATCCTCTAATGACACACCAACTAGGCGTTCATTTAAAATATTAACCATTTTCTCTAAATCAGAAGCGGTAAAATTAGGAGGTAAACTAAACATGCGATTTTCAACATGACCGTTATTCGTTACGATAATCGCTACTGCTGTATCGCTAGAGAGTGGCACAATTGAAAATCGTTTAACACGATGTCTTTGAACGTCTGGTCCTAAAAGAATCGATGTATACGATGTCAGCTCTGATAAAATATTGGCTGACTTTCGGATAATATGCTCTACTTCTACTAAACGATCGTTGAAAATTGATTGGATTTGCTGAATATCCCTTGAATTAATGCCTTGTGGGTTCAACAAATGATCTACATAAAATCTATACCCCTTTTCCGAAGGCACTCGACCAGAGGAAGTGTGTGTTTTTTCTAAGAAACCTAATTCCTCTAAATCCGCCATTTCATTTCGAATTGTGGCTGGACTAAATGTAATCTCTTGCTTTTTGGAGATTTGGCGAGAACCTACCGGCTGTGCAAACATAATAAAGTCGTCTACAATAGCTTGCAATATTTGTAATTGCCGATTTGTTAGCATGATCATCACCTCTGTTAGCACTCAACTAAGAGGAGTGCTAATACTATTATTAAGTTATCAAATCCTACATTTTATGTCAACGATATCGCTCAATCTTCTAGTAAAAATTGTTGAAATACTTCATTCCCTACAAAACGACCTTTTCGCGAAAGACGAATTCCTATAGTGTCATGTTCCAAAAGACCTTCTGAGACTAAACTTTCAATAACATGTGAGTAATGCCTATGCATCGATTCATTAAATTTTTCTTCATATATAGTGTGTGTAATTCCTTCTGTTTTACGCAAACCTAAAAACATTTGCTCTTCTCGTTTCTCATTCTCTGTTACAACATGTTCATATACAATTGGTAGTTCCCTTGCATTTACTGCATCCATATACTTTTTCAATGGTCCATGATTTGAATAACGCACACCAGCTAAATACCCATGAGCACCAGCACCAAAGCCTGCATATTCACCGTTTTCCCAATATATTTTGTTATGTTTAGAACTGAAACCTGATTGAGCAAAGTTGCTAATTTCGTATTGTTGATGTGCATGTGCCTCCATCTGGTTCATTAACACATCGTACATATCCGCTTCAAGATCTTCAGTTGGTAAATGGAGCTTACCTTTTGAATATTGATTATAAAAAATCGTTTTTGGCTCCACTATTAGTGAATAAGCAGAATAATGTGGTAAATTAAGCGCGAACGCTTTTTCTAAGGTATCCTTCCATTGTGCCATTGTCTGACCCGGCAAACCGTACATTAAATCCACACTAATATTTCTGAAACCAACCTTTTTCGCTAAAGATATTGTTTCGTAAACATGATTGTTGCTATGAGTACGACCAATTTTCTTTAACAACTCTTGATCAAAGGATTGTACACCCATACTTAAGCGATTTACACCACCATCAAATAATGCCTGCAATTTTGCTTCTGATAGCTCGTCCGGATTGGCCTCTGATGTAAATTCTGTCACACTGTCCATTGGAATATACGTACGAATAAGCTCAAGAAGTCTCCCTATTTGTTGAGGCGATAATGCTGTTGGTGTACCGCCACCAAGAAATATCGTTTCGATTTGTTTAAAACTCTCAGGATACTTTTTTGTCGCAAGCTCCATCTCCTTGCCAAGTATTTCTATATATTCATCCACTGGTTGATTTTTAAAATAAAATTTATTGAAATCGCAATAGTTACAAATTTGATGACAAAAAGGAATATGAATGTAAACACCCCGTGCCATAGCTATCCCTTCTTTCTCGTTAGTCTTTTTCCATTTCCTCATTATAAACAATCCCGGCATGGAACGCCATGAATCGAGCTAGTAAAAAGAACTATATCAAGACTGAATGGTAAATATATTGATAGAGGGAACCTGCTGGATAAAGAGGTTTGTTGCAAAAAGCAGTACTCACTTTATCTACATAGCTAATTTATTGCACAAAAAAATCAAAACCACAGCAATAAGGTTTTGATTTTTTGAGTATTCTTAATAACATACAATTCCTACGCAAATGCCGACTAGCACTAGCAAATAAGGTTGAATTTTCCAACGCATCAAGCACCATAAAAAAACGGCTGCAATTACTACGTCTAGACCATTTTGAATTGTTTGTGTAACAATCGGATGAATAAAAGCTGCAGCTAATATTCCAACAACTGCTGCATTTGCACCAGCCATCGCCCCTTTTAATCCAGCAAAACGATGAAGAGCTAGCCAAAAAGGCATCGCCCCTACTATTAGTAAAAATGCCGGTAAAAAAATGGCTAGCGTAGCGATTATAGCCCCAGGTACCCCAGCAATGACCATACCTATGTAGGAAGCAAATGTAAATAATGGACCAGGAACTGCCTGCGTCATTCCGTATCCTGCTAAAAAATCAGAAGAACTCATTAATCCACTTTGCACAAACTGTGCCTCTAGTAAAGGCAATACGACATGACCTCCACCAAATACTAATGCACCTGATAGATAAAACTTTTCAATGATCGTAAACCATTCATATTGAATAAGTGGGCTAACAATTGGTAAACCAACGAGAAGTATAACAAACAGCGCTAAAAAACATACACCTGTCGTTTTTGAAATAGGTATAAACGTTTCTTTTGGGTCATCTTTTTGATTAGTCTTCTTAAAAAAATAATAGCCTATAAAAGAAGCAACAATAATAGAAGTTACTTGAGCAAGTGGATGGGCCCATAAAAGCACTACTACAAGTGCCAACAACGCGATTATAAAATGCCGAATACTAGGGATTAATTTTTTTGACATTTCAAAAATAGCTTGCGCAACAATCGCAACAGCCACTAATTTTAAGCCATGAATCCAGCCCATACTCATCCCTGTATGTGCAGAAAAATAAGCAAATGTTATAAGTAGCAAAACTGACGGCAATGTAAACCCAAGAAATGACACAATACTCCCCAACAAACCGCCTCTTATTAAGCCAATACCCATCCCTACCTGGCTCGATGCTGGCCCGGGTAAAAATTGACTGAGTGCAACAAGCTGACTGTAGTCATGATCAGATAACCATTTACGCTTCTGAACATATTCATTTTGAAAATAGCCCAAATGGGCAGTTGGGCCCCCAAAGGATGTGCAACCTAATTTAAGCGAAACTAAAAAAATTTCCCATAACCTTCGCAATATCTTCAACTACTTTCCATTCCATATATATATTCATATTACATGGGGGAATCATCTTTTTGGTTTAAGATATTGTAAAGTTTTCACTATAAAAATCAGATATCTTTACTCATCTCCAATTTTAATAGCAGAACCAAGCTCACTTCCATTAGCAGCAACCGGAACTAGCTCATAGCTCTTTCCCGTTAAATATAATGCATCGAGACGAATACCCCATTTCGTATAATCTTCATTTAAAGGATAAGCGGAGTTAAAGTGCCAAGTTTCCCCTGATACTGATTGAATTTTAAAATGTATCGCTTCATTTAATAAACTTTTCTCTGAATAAAAATAAATCGTTGTTGATATTGGTGTAGAAACAACCTTTGCTATTGTTATTTCCTGACTATCTAACAGCTTTACTTTTTTCTCAACCGGAAAGACTTTTCTATCTTCTTGTAATTGCTCTTGTGACGCTTCTACTTGAAATTCCCAGGGCTCGTCAATCTTTTTTTCGCCGTTCCAATCGTTATAACGAATATCTAAATTTAATATTTTATCCTCTGGTAGTTCACTTAATTTCACACTACTATAGATTGTATAGGTTTTATCGGATTGTTGAATTGACTGTCCTCCATTTCTAACCGTGAACTCTTTTCCATTCACAAAAACCTGCGGAAAGAAAAAAATTTGATGGTCGAAATTTATGTCCTTTCCTGGCTTAAAGGTAGCATTCAATAATATTTGGTTATCGTCAATTATTATTTCATTTAACGTTAAACGTCCTAGACTATTTTCAGTAGTTTTACCGACAACTGTTTTGTAGGTTTCAAAATTCAAATCTTTATTAAACAAAAAATAATAAACAATGACACAAGAAGCTATCAATAAAAGCAATAGAACTACAAACCATATTTTCCGTCCTCGATTTTCCTTAGGCTGACTCTCAACAAGAAGCATATCATTGGACATATGTACACCTCATTTTAAGAAAGTTTATCTGCATCAATTTCGCTTTGCATCTCACCACCTCAGAGGTGGAAGTCTTCTGTAACTGTCGCTTCGCTTCCGCTACAAAAACATTTTGCTGATTGAAGATAAATGCTTTTTATTTATTGTAGTTTTCAGCTGAGCATTATATAACCTCTAACGATGTCTAGGTTTGGCTGATTTCAATATGTATCTAAAGGAATAATTTATATTCCTTTAAAGTTGTTGCAAAACTTGAAGAACAAAATGGTCAAGATAATATTTGTGATTGTTGCAGCGCATTAAGTTAGTGATTTCTCATGCCCGAAGATATATGCTATGTGAAGTGGTTGATTGGAGTGGAGACTGGGTGACTCCTTGGGGATCAGCAGAGGAACGAAGGCTAAAATTATCACGTCCTGTGATAACGCCTTCGTGACCAACATCCTGTTGCCCCGACGCCCCCAGGAAAGCACCCAGTCGGAACTGAAATCAACCCCTCTTTTTGCCGAAGAGCTATTTCCCTTACTCTTGATGACGAACCTTTATGGCCTCTTCCATTAAAAAATCTACAAATAACTCATCTTTCACTAACCATGCTTGATAATTTCTTTTTAAAAACCATTCCGCTTCATAAAAACTTGTAAAGATTTGATCTAACGGCATTTTATTTTTTTCAATGATCCAATCAAAATCACTTATTGAATATAGGAGGAAAAATTCTTCCTTTAGGTTTTTATACATTGTCCCAAAAGAAGAGAACCTAAAATTATAGCGATTTCGTTTCGCATCCTCTGGTATTGGTGCTATATGAAATGTTTGAGCCACATACTGCTCATAAGCTTCATCTGTTAAAGAACACCCAGCTGCTTTTTGGTGCCCTCCCCCTCCGAATTCTGCTGCAATTACCGAAACATCTATGTGGTCATGAATCGTACGAAAGGAAATTTTTTTGCCACCCATATTTAATATAGCTATAAAATCGAGGTGTACATTTTCTTTTCCTAATTCATTACCAAGCTCTGAATGATAAGATTCTGCATAAACCACACCTGTAAAGTATTCTCCTATCGATGTTTGCACTAGCTCCCTTTTTTTTCGTCGGATGTACCGTTCTATTTTCTCTTCTTCCATAGTTAAAATTTTCTTTTCAAATTCATCAAAATCAAAATGCTCGCTTGTCATTAGACGTTCAAGCATTTTTTCTTCAAATTCATCGATTGATACTAAAAAAAAGAGAGCATTTAACCGACGTGCTTTGTGATTATCATTCTTCTCCCATTCCCACGTATCGTACTGTCTCACTAACTCTACAAATTCTGCGGTGGAGTTTGTTTGTTCTAAAAATCCATGAGTAACAAGATACTGATAATATAAAGACGTTGCTGATGTTAAATAGCCATTTTCATCTTCTATTAATACTTTACCCCATGCATAATCGTTCAAATGATAAGCCGTTTTATGATGATCAAGCAGTTGAACATTGCCAGTGGCGGTATAATAATCATTTAATCTCTTTTCATTTTCCCCGTTTGGAGATAAGTCAGTAATAAATAAAAAAGTATCTTGTTCGTTATTATCTAAAAAATACTCAATTTCGCGATCCAGCGATGAAATTGAATTGTATCTTACCTTTACCTGGTCTTGAAAAGCAAGCTTGGCTAATATCCCGCAGCCTACTCCATCTAAATCATTATGCGATAGCAATTTATACATTTTTTCACCTCTATATTAGTATGGTTTATCATTAAAAAATTATTGGTATTGTAAGGAGTGTTTATACGAACAAAGAAAAATTCTTATTTAGGACTTGGTCTATTATTCATTATTGCTTTAGGTTTTGTTTCATATAAGTTAATGAACGTTGTTGCATTAACATTCGATGATGGCCCTATTAAAAATTCAGCGCCATTCTACCTTTATTAGATACCTCCAATACTAAAGCAATCTTTTTTCTAATAGGAAAGGAAATTGAGGAACATCCAGAGGAATCTAAAAAAAATGTCAAGGCGGGTTACCAAATGGGCAATCACACTTATTCACATAAGCGAAAAGAATTTCACTTGTAGCAAATAAAAAAATCATACTCCAAAAATAAAAATCTTATCAAAATGTAAAAAATAGATAAAACCATAATTAACATTAACATCCCATACTTACAAAAATAACTTTGAAAAACAGGAAAATAGAAACCCATAAACTCAGCTCTAATTTAAAACTATCACAATCAGAGTTACAACTGTTTCTAGGATTGCATCAATAATCAAAAAATTGCATTTATGCAGATTCCTTTTTGACTATAGATTAATATTTATATATTTCCCTCTAATAGTCTTAAAGCATTAAATTATTCATCGTTCTTAAATAAATTAAAATTATTCAATGCATAGTATTTGTTAAAAAATATTTACTCCCCTCATAGTTCTCCCTCGTCATTAGCTTTGCAACAATTCATTAAAAAAGGTCATAAAAACCCTTTAAATTCAACATTTACGAACATAGTCTTTTACAATATTTCTTATATATATTTCGCCCTAGGTTAAATCAGACTATTTAGAAATGACTGAAATTTATTATCCAACAAAATATAAATTCATTTTTTGTTATAATATGTTATTATAATTTTAGTAAAACGACCTATTTTTATGAAATAAAAAATAGAGGAAAAACGAACTAAAAAGGAAGATGAATATGAAAAAAATCCAACAATTATTCCAAAGTGAAGATGGGAATATCGAACAAAGAGAGAATTTTTTATCCCTATTAGAGAAAATTGTTACATCATTAGATGAGTTAAAAAATCCAAAAACAACAACTCTTGGACCAATGAAAGAGCGCTCTGACAATTTCTATAAAGAGTTAATGCAAGAAAATCAAGTACCTGCTTCAGGTGTCGGACTTGATCAGGTTGTGAATGATTTAACACAATTGATGCAAGGACACCCTTACCATACACGCAACTTCGTCACAAATGTTTTGCCAATGGCTAGCATTCCCGGCATATTAGGTCAATTTACTAATGCTCTACTTAACGGTAACAATCTATGGGATGTATACGGACCAGCTGCCGCAGAATGTGAGGTAAAGGTAGTAGCAATGATGTCGAAGTTAGTTGGCTACGACTATACTCAAAGCTTTGGTTACACAACTTGGGGTGGACAAGGGGCAGTTTTCAGTGGGCTTCGTCTTGCGATCGCTAAACAATTCCCTAATGCAAAAGAAGATGGTGTACCAAATAATTTATATTGCTTCGCTTCAGAAAATGCTCATTACAGCTTATTAAAATCAATTGAAGCAGTCGGCATCGGTAGCAAGCATTTAATTCGTATTAAAGCTGGAAAAGACCATTCAATGGATATTGAAGACTTACGTATGCGTATGACTGAGGTTATCGAAAATGGGGGTATTCCAGTGTATGTAGTTGCTACAACAGGCGCTACAGATCAATTTGCCATTGATGATGTACAAGCAGTCAAAAAAGTTACAACTGACCTTGAACAAAAACATTCCTTAAAACCTATACATATTCACGCTGATTCAGCTTTAGGTGGTTTTTACGCATTTTTCAACGATTATGATTTTAAGACAAATCCACTTCAATTAGAGACTGATGTTTTACAAGCACTAGAGCAAATTAAAGAACGTATGCAATATCTACCTATTGCGGATAGCCTTTGCTTCGACTTCCAAAAGCTTGGTCAAACACCGTATTTAACAAGCTTATTCTTAATAAAAGAAGGAAAACACCTACAGCTATTAGATATTGAGGACTTCGACACACCTTATGTAGGTAATCGAGGCTATGGTTCATATCATACAGGCTATACATTAGAGTGCTCTCGTATGGGTAGTTCTATTGCTATTTATGCTGCATTACAGGCGTTTGGTAAAGAAGGCTACCAACAAATATTAGCAAATTATGTGCGTGTAAATTTAGCGTTCCGTACGCAGTTAGCTGAGAAGACTCCAATGTTACAAGTAGTCAATGATTCTAATATTGGACCAGTCACAGCCTTTCGTTTGTATCCTGAAGGCTTTAATTGGAACTCTGAACAGTCAGGTAGCTATACACAAGATCAGATTGAATATATTAATGGTATTAACGCTTCTTTATTTGAAATTATAGGAGAAGGTCGCGACGAAGTATTTTTCGGTGATACGACGCGTGTTTGCACTGTCAGCACTAGCGATACAAAACAACAAATTCCAGTAGCTGCTGCAAAATTCTTTTCAATTTCTCCTTATACAGAGACAGAACATATTAGTGATATGATCCATTTCTTACAACAAAAGGTGAAAGTATTGGAGGATGCTAAAGTTGAGTATAGTCAAAAAATTTAAAAGCTCTTTACTCTATAAATATATTGCAAGTTTTACTATTCCAATTGCTATTATTTCGATAATATTTAGTACTGTATTATTTATTACATCTTTTCAGATTATCAATAATTTTGTTATTACACAATTTGAATCATCTTTAGATGTTATATCTAAAACCATTTTTGAAGGTATAGACGAAAATGACGTCAAAGCTGCAGATAACGGCGATAAGGATAAATATGAAGAAATATTAAAAGAATTAAATGCATCACTTAAAAAGTATGATATTCAAAATGCCTACGTTCTTTCACGCGCAAATGGTAAAGAACATATTATAGCTTTAAGCAATAAAGATAATTATCAAGAGGACTATGTTTTTAGTAAGGACATGCATGAAGCGCTAAGTACTGGAACCGTTCAATCTAGTGATATTTATAAAGATGAATACGGTATTCATAAATCGATTTTTGTACCATTTAAAGATACTGATATTCTTTTTGGTTTAGATATGGACGCTTCCTTCATTTCTAAACTTCAAACTAAGACTATTTGGACTTGTATCATCATGACCGTGATGTTTTTGATTTTCGGTATTATTGTGGCTT
Organism: Lysinibacillus sp. NPDC092081; assembly: GCF_044755845.1. NCBI lineage: Bacteria > Bacillati > Bacillota > Bacilli > Caryophanales > Bacillaceae > Lysinibacillus > Lysinibacillus sp. NPDC092081. The sequence goes on along the minus strand of NZ_JBIVRU010000002.1, from coordinate 466,650 downwards.
ATTTCATTAGCAAAGGCATTATCAAACCAATTAAAAATATGACTAGTTATGTTGGTAAGGTGGCACAAGGAGAATTAGCTGTTGAACCACTTCAAATAAAGGGTTCTAATGAAATTGCACAGCTCTCTTCTGGCATTGAAAATATGACCGCAGACTTACGCTCACTTATTCAGCAAATTTCTGAGAATGCTGAGCAAGTAGCTGCTATGTCTGAAGAGTTATCGGCAGGCTCTGAACAAACAAGTGCATCTATTCAACAAATTACATCTTCAATGCAAGAAGTAGCTTCAGGATCAGAAAAACAAACTTCCTCTATTGAAGAAGTAGAAAATCATATTACGGCAATCTCCACAAAAATGTCGGAAGTTGTAGCGAGCGTTAATGATGTCACTACTAAAGCATCTAGTGCATCATCTATTTCAGAAAAAGGCAATACGACGATTCAAAGTGCTACAGAAAAAATGGCTTTAACATCTAATGCTATTCAAGAGACTTCAGAGGTTGTGAAACGTTTAAGCACATACTCAAATGAGATCGGCGACATTGTAACTTTAATTAATGAGATTACGGATCAAACAAATTTACTCGCATTAAATGCATCTATTGAAGCAGCACGTGCTGGTGAGCATGGTAAAGGCTTTGCAGTTGTAGCTGAAGAAGTGCGAAAACTTGCTGATCAATCATTAGCAGCGACGAATAATATTCGAACACGTATTGAGACGATTAAAGAAGAGTCTACTCAAGCTGTAAAATCTATGGCAATTAGTAGTAGTAATCTTGCAGAAAGCTCAATTACATTTAATGAATCTGGTGACGCCTTTAAAGAAATATATTCTCATATTACTGCACTTACTCAAGAAATGGATTATGTCAATAACGTCATTTCAAATATTAATGACGGGGTTAGCAACATTGCCATTTCTGTAGAGGAAGTTGGTGTAATAGCCGTACAATCATCTGGAAACATTCAAAATGTGGCTGCTGCTTCTGAGGAACAATCAGCTAGTATTGAGGAGATAACTGCGTCTTCAAATAATTTAGCTGAGATGGCACAGCAACTTCGAAATATCATACAAAAATTCCAGCTATAAGGAAATCTAATGAAAAAATCCGCTATACTTTCTGTACTAAATTTTTACAAACAGAAGTTTATGCGGATTTTTTATACACTCTTAAAGTTTCTCTAATTTTAGTGCTCTCTTGTTCATCCATGCAATCGTTTCTTCTAGCCCTACTCTATATGAAGTACGTGGTAAAGCGCCTATTTCCTTTTCGTATTTTTCCCCACTTAAAATAACCGGTTCTTCTGCTAAATACAACATTTCAACCACTTCTTTCATAGAAGGAGTAAACATTCCAATTAGTCGGATCATCCCTTTAGAAACTGTACGAACGCCTTTTTTGTAGCCTGTAATTTCACGTAAAATTTTTACTAGTTCTTCCCCTGCAATTGGATGAACGGCTGGCACGTTCCAATTCTGATTATATGTGTCGTCTCGTAAAGCAAGCTCAACCATAGCCTTTGCGCCATCAACTGTATAAAGGAATTCCCTTTTCACCTGCATATTTCCTACAAAATTAGCTTTTTTACCTTGTACTACATTTTTTAACGTTTCATAGAGTATTGTATTCTCTGCATTTGGCCCGTATAAATCCGGGAAATGTACAATTAACGAGGGTACATTACTGTTTGTTAATTTATTTTCCATCGTTAAACGAATTTTCCCTTTTTTCGTTTGTGGTTCCTTTCTAGCTTGCTCTATTACAGGGTTTGTCGATTGTCTTCCATATGCATAAATATTATCTACAAGTACAATCTTTGCTCCTCGCCTCTCGGCTATATTAATCACCATATCTAAGCATCGCTTATGGAGTTTTTCCCAATCCTGATACGGAAAACTAATAGCATGAAAAATAATATCCACACCTTTTGAAGCTCTCATTATTTCCTGTTCATTAAATACATCACCCGACATGATTTCGACATTTTTGTGATGCTGAAAAAGTGCAACTAACTTTTCTTTATTTCTAGCAAATGCCTTCACCTGTATATTTCGACTTACTAGTTCATTTACTAGAGCATAACCCATACCACCAGATGCCCCAATAACTAATGCTGTTTGCAAAATTAATTCCCCCTCCATTAATTAACCACTGGTCAAATAACTATTAAAAGAAAGCTCTAGATTTTTTTACTAGAGCTACTCTCTATATGTTAAAGCCTTGATAAGAAATTTTGCATGTACATCCACTGCATTTTTCGCTTCCTCATAATTTTTTACATAATGACGATAATGTGCAACAAATCCATGAAGAGCAATAAATGTAGAATATATGTCTGAATTTAACAGCTCTGTCTTTGATAACGACTGTACAGATTGTGCAAATTTTTCATAACTAAAGTTCGCTGCCTCTTGTGAAAGCCCATCAATTTCACTATCTCTCATCATAAACATTAATTCATACTGGCTCTGATTATTTAAACCAAACGCCATATAACCTACAAAAACATTGAGCAGTTTAGTGTTATGATCTTCAGGACCGTTCACTTTTTCATCTAAAGTATTATTTAACTCAGAAAAATAATCACCTAAAATTGCATAAAATATTTCTGCTTTATTTTTAAAATGATAGTATATAGCCCCATGACTACAACCAAGCTCTTTAGCAATACTACGCATTGATACTTGGTGAAAATCCTTCATGATAAATTGCTTATGAGCTTCATTTATAATCATTTCTTTCGTCAAATCTTTTGTTGATGGCTTACGTGGCGACATATTGTCCTCCTTATTGACCAGTGGTTAACAACTAGTATATAGGTGTTCTCATTTTTTAGCAATAGTGATTCTAGCGTGGAAAAAATAATGTGGGAGCTAAAAAAAACAATCTCTTACTACTTGAGAGTAGGAGATTGTTTCTAACGACATCAAATAAGACCCTTCACAACTTTTGAAATAACAGCGCCTTCAGCCTGACCAGTTAACAAAGGTTTTGCAATTTTCATTGCTTCCCCCATGTTCATCCCTTTTACAACGCCCGCTGCCACAAGTTTTTCTGCAATTTCTTCTTCAGTTAATTGCTTCGGTAAAAATGATTTTAATAATACTAATTTCGCTTCCTCTTTTTCAATTAAGTCAGCTCGTCCTGCATTTTGAGCACCCTCTAAAGCCTGATTTGTTTGCTTCACTTCACGATTTATAATTGCCATTTCCTCTTCAGACGACAAAGCCTCTCCCTTTTCTTTTTCAGCTAAATCAAGGGCAGATTTCAAAAGCGATAATACACCTTTGGCTAATACATCCTTTTCTCTCATTGCCTGTTTTAATTGTTCAAATACCTCTGTTTTTAACAATGTTTTCACTCCTTCGTGACATTCATTATACCACAAAAAAATACCGTAACCTTAAGGGATACGGTAAGCCAATTTAGGAATCTCCTACTTCTACTATGTGGTGAGATGAATGTGGGTTTAAGTTACTCTTTGTGCTAACACAGAGCCAATCCCGGAAGCAATTATGCCAAGGTATAATTGCTACTATCTTACTTGTTTAAGCATAGATACCTCAGCTTTTGTCGTTAATAAATCCAGTGATAATATTTCAAATTTTGCATCTACAAGATCAATTTTTCTACTTTAACTTTGTTCAACTTTTTCTAATCTTGTTTCCACTGCTTCAATTTTTTCATCTATTCTTTTTTCGACCGCTTCGATTTTCGCTTCTAATCTCTTTTCGACCGCTTCAATTTGTTGCTGAAGATCTGATTTCATGTCTTGCATTTGCTTCGAAAGCTCTAAAATTGCTTGAAGAATCGTATGTTGGTTTACCTCTGGTTCCATTTTTGACTTCCTCCCCTCTTTTATATTCATTCCATTATCTATTAATTTCACAGCATTAATTACATTGACATAAATAAAAAAGGTAGAGTTACATAAGCAACTCTACCTGTCATTCTATCTATCATTTATTCCAAAGTCAAAATATTAATAGTTGAAGTTTGTCAAGTATTCATCCGTTAATTTAATCGCAAGGCTTTAAATCGTTTGTATATGTAAAGAGACCTTACAATCACTTTTTAAATTGCCATTACCTCCAACCAAGGAAATGATACTGATTACAATATCTAGTGAATTATTATTCTCTGCCATTTACCCAATAGACAAAACCAATAACCGCTCCCCCAATAATATTACCTAGTGTAACAGGTAATAAATTTGAAATGGCTCCAGCAAACGATACGAGTTCACCATGAGGTATTAAGAGAGCAAGGGAAAACAATGTCATATTTGCTATACTATGCTCAAATCCAATTGTGACAAAAGGGAAAATACAGCAAAAAATCATCGCTAATTTTGCCGTCTCTGTTTTTAATTTATAGGTACACCATACTGCCAAGCATACTAGCAAATTACATAAAATACCTCGACATAAAAGTTCAACGAAACTAGCACTCATCTTAGCTGTAGCCAGTTTTTCAATGTAAGCTGCTGTGTCTCCCACTGCTAGCCCCGAGTAAAAAAATAATGTGGCTGCTAAAAGCGAACCAAAGAAATTTCCTATGTAACTAAACGTCCAAATGCCTAACATCTCTAATGGTGATGATTTTTTTGATAGTGTACTAACCGTTAAAACTAGATTATCACCAGTAAATAAATTTGCTCCAGCCAGCATGACCATGCTAAGTGCCACACCGAATGCTAATCCTTGTACGACCTTCATACTCGGTACCCCAGCTGGACTGAATAATCCGCCAATAGTAACGATGAGCAAAATACCAAATCCGATAAAAAGCCCGCCAAAAATAGCTAACAATAAATAATTAGCAGGCTTTTGCTTCATCATTTTAATTTTTGTTTCAGCTGTTATACAAACTGAAGAAATTGCCTCTTTCATACTTTCATCTCCCAAACAACATCAAGCTAAATTAATAACTTATTTTTAACGCTGATCTCAAGTAATCATCCAATTTTCACTCTAACCAACTTATATACAAGAGTTACATTTTAACAAATATTATTCCAAAATATCATTATTTAGCAAATTTAAAGTAAATTCCTCCAAATATACATATTTTCATGCACTTTAAAGATTACTTTAGGTTTAGTTCATTGGTATTAAAAAGGGATAGTTAATCCAATATTATCCAGAAATTTCTTTCTGAGGAGACATCAATTTGTGTTTCGGGCTTCTCGCTTTTGCATAGAAGCATTGTCAATAATAATTCGTATTTCTCGCATTACTAAACCAAGAAAAAATTAATTTGTAGATTTGATTAATTATTTTTTTCTATTGCTACATTTAATACTTCTATTAGTGATTTTATTGCTTATATGGATTTATATTGATATGATCCGAATCAATTCCTACAAAACAAGTTTGTTAAGTAGGTTAAATTAAAGGGATTGATTGGGATGGGGCAAATCGTAACTAATAAGATTAAACAATCTATTACAGAATTAATCGGTCATACACCACTTTTAGCATTAAACCAGTATGTAAAAGAGCATCAACTGGAAGCAGAAATTATCGTAAACTAGAGTATTTTAATCCTGCTAATAGTATGAAGGACCGTGTTGCTAAAGCAATGATTGAGGATGCTGAAGCTCGTGGTGTATTGACAAAGGATAAAACGATAATCGAAACAACCAGTGGCAATACTGGTATTGGTCTAGCAGCAATTGCAGCTGCAAAAGGCTATAAGCTTCGAATTTACATGCAGGATGGTGTAAGTGAAGAGCGTACAAAGGCAGTTAAGGCATATGGAACGGAGGTTTTACCTTTTTCAGATGTCCCAGAAATGGTAGCTGCCTTTGAGGAAACAGAGGGTGACTTTGTTGAAACGATTAAAGTATTTCGAGAAACGGTCGTTGAACAAGAAGAAAATGTTGTGTTTTTAAATCAGCTAGATAATGATGCCAACCCAAATGTTCATAAGTTAACCACTGGTCCTGAAATTTGGGAGGATACAGACGGACAAATTGATATCTTTGTGGCAGCAATCGGCACAGGTGGTACGATTAGTGGCGCTGGTGCATACTTAAAATCTAAAAATCCAGATCATTGGTGTGGAGCCTGCTGTTAATTCCATTGCAACAGTCGATAATCCAGATATCATTGAAATCACAGGTGTTCACCGCTTCTCCGATGCTGACGAGGCTCGTGTACCGTCGAATGTTCATTTAGAAATAATTGATGAAGTACTCGAGGTAGAAACTGCACAGGCTTATGAGGCTGCACGCGCAGTTGCGAAATCAGACGGTCTATTAGTAGGTACTTCATCAGGTGCTGCTTTATTTGCCGCCACAGCTCTTACAAAACGTCCAAAGAACAAAGCAAAACGGATTGTCGTTATCCTACCCGATACTGGTCTGCGATATTTATCAACAGGTTTATTTTAGAAACAAGCGCACCGAAGAATAGCGCATTAGAATTACACCCAATAAAAAACGAAGGGTAAAATAAATTACCCTTCATTCATATTAATAACTTGATCAATTATGTCTCGGCATAATTGTTTCCGCTGGAGTCGCCGTACTCCGTTCCATGTGTTTTTATTATACTGATTCAAGAACAGATTTTGGTGTAGAGCCATTTTCAAGATGATTTTTAAAAAAAACATAAAATATCACATCAATTGGGTTAAATTGGGTTTAAGTACTTATTGTAAAAAGTATATACTTCGAGATTCAGCGTCCAATTAATATTCAACAAAATAAACAGCCAGTCCCCGGTGAAATACCGCGAACTGGCTGTTGTTTTCTTACTAACTTCAATATAAAGGCAAGCACCTTTTCCACTTGACCCTCAACTCTATCAAAACTTACCGCTTACTACTTATTGGCTTCATATACTTTCAATAACTTACCTTTGATTGTCGTTTTCTTCATGTTTTTTAAAACAATCGGGCCTTTATCATTTAATATTTCTACATAAGTAAAAGCATCTGTAATGGTAATTATGCCTATATCCTCGACTGTTACACCATCGATTTTGGCAATCGTCCCGACGAAGTCTACAGCTCTTAGCTTCTTTTTCTTACCACCATTAAAATATAGCTTCATGATTTGCTCGTTCAGCTTTTCACTTTTCGCCTTTTTCAGGGTTGGTTCAATATCCATTTTCGCTTCAAAAGCTGCTTTCTTTTTTAAAGCATCTTCTTCAGTTGGCACTACTTCATTTGGAATTTTAAAACCAATATAGTCTTCAATTTCACTTAAAAAACGATCTTCAAACGGCGTTACAAGCGTAATTGCTTTCCCTTTTAGACCTGCTCGTCCAGTTCTTCCCGTTCGATGCACGTAACTTTCTTTTTCTAATGGCAAATCATAGTTAATGACATGTGTGATATTATCAATATCAATCCCTCGAGCCGCTACATCTGTGGCAACTAAATATCTAAAATCGCCTCTTTTAAAATCATTCATCACTTCAAGTCGTGCATCCTGTATCATACCGCCATGAATTTTATCGCAGCTATATCCGAAATTGATTAACTGCTCACATAACGTATCGACTCTATCCTTTGTGCGGCAAAAAATGATACAGCTATCTGGATTTTCAACAATCGTAACTTTGCGCAGCAGGGATAGTTTTAGCTCCTCATCCACTACGTAAAGGGAATGGTCAATTTTATCTGTTGTTAATCCCGTAGCTTGAATTTCTACATCAGTAGGTGTTTTCATATATTTAAGAGCTAAGTCTTTTACCTTCTCTGGCAACGTAGCTGAAAATAACATCGTCACACGATTTTGAGGCACTTGTTTAATAATGGCTTCGACTTGTTCTATGAACCCCATATTCAACATTTCGTCCGCCTCATCAATGACAAGATAACGTATTTTGTCTAAGACAAGCGTGCCTCTTTCAATATGATCTAACATGCGTCCCGGCGTACCAACAACAACATGTGTTTTTTGCTTTAGTTCTGTTTTTTGAATGGCAATCGGCTGTTTTCCATAAACCGCTGTTGCTTTAATGCGCTTCAGTCTGCCAATATTCGTAAAATCTTCTTTTACTTGAACAGCAAGCTCCCTTGTCGGAGTTAACACTAAGGCTTGTGGTTTGTTTTCTAGCCAATCAATGGCTTCACAAATTGGAATCCCGTAAGATGCAGTTTTCCCACTACCTGTTTGTGATTTTACAACAAGATCTGTTTTTGCTAATGCTAACGGAATGACCTTACTCTGAACTTCTGTTGGTTGTTCATATCCTAAGCTATCCAGTGCCATTATTATTTCATTACTTAATTCATAATCCTTAAACCTTTTTTTACTCATCATTAAGCCTCATTTATGTTCGATTATTTTTACTATTTCTGAAAGATAATTACCTAACATAGACTCCCATTATACATACGAAAGTGAATAATAACTACTCTCGAAGTTATTGCAACTTACCGAATTATCAGGTTACCTTCTATTCATTAGGCTTTCTCAGACATTCTTCTGCGAAAATATTTACAATTTGAACAGATAAAATGATCCAGTCCTTGCATTTTGAATAGATAGATCATGACATATATAGTGCACTTACATAATACCTATTCATAAAAGAAGGACGTTGTATTAGCAAATTTAATTAATTATTTTTTTCTATTACTATATTCAATCTTTCTATCTGGAATTTTATTGATTATAAGGATTTATCGTGATATGATTCCATAAATTCCTATAAAACATGTTTGTTTAATAGGTAAAAGACAAGGGGTTGATTGAGATGGGTCAAATTGTAACTAATAAGATCAAACAATCTATTACAGAGTTAATCGGTCATACACCACTTTTAGCATTAAATCAGTATGTAAAAGAGCAACAGCTAGAAACCGAAATTATTGTAAAGCTAGAGTATTTTAATCCTGCTAATAGTGTGAAGGACCGCGTTGCTAAAGCGATGATTGAGGACGCTGAAGCTCGTGGTGTTTTGACAAAAGATAAAATGATAATCGAAACAACCAGTGGCAATACTGGTATTGGTCTAGCAGCAATTGCAGCTGCAAAAGGCTATAAGCTTCGAATTTACATGCAAGATGGTGTAAGTGAAGAGCGTACAAAGGTCGTTAAGGCATACGGAACAGAGGTTGTACCTTTTTCAGATGTCCCGGAAATGGTAGCTGCCTTCGAGGAAACGGATGGTGACTTTGTTGAAACGATCAAAGTATTTCGAGAAACAGTCGTTGAACAAGAAGAAAATGTTGTGTTTTTAAATCAGCTTGATAATGATGCCAATCCAAATATTCATAAGTTAACCACTGGCCCTGAAATTTGGGAGGATACAGACGGACAAATTGATATTTTTGTGGCAGCAATTGGTACAGGTGGTACGATAAGTGGTGCTGGTGCATACTTAAAATCTAAAAATCCAGATATTCAGATCATTGGTGTAGAGCCTGCTGTTAATTCCATTGCAACAGTCGATAATCCAGATATTATTGAAATCACAGGTGTTCACCGCTTCTCCGATGCTGACGAGGCTCGTGTACCATCGAATGTTCATTTAGAAATAATTGATGAAGTACTCGAGGTGGAAACTGCACAAGCTTATGAGGCTGCACGCGCTGTTGCGAAATCAGATGGTCTATTAGTAGGTACATCATCAGGCGCTGCTTTATTTGCCGCCACAGCTCTCGCAAAACGTCCCGAGAACAAAGGAAAAAGGATTGTCGTTATCCTCCCCGATACTGGTCTACGATATTTATCAACAGATTTATTTTAAAAACAAGCGCTAGAGAGATTGTACTTAGAGTAGCGCACTATTATAGACACCCTAAAAAAACGAAGGGTAAAATTAATTACCCTTCGTTCATATTAATAGCTTGTTAAGAAAACCTTTCCCTTAGTGGTTTTAGACGATTCAACAGCCGTTATCGCATTTTTAATGTCTAACAAATCATAATGTGAATCCACTGCCATCATTTTTAACTTACCACTATTAACTAGATTGATTAAGTGATGAAATGTACCTTGCCATCTTTCTACCGAGACTTGCTTGTTCCAATGACGTAAATGGAACATATTTGCCTTTACATTTGCCTCTTTAACGATTCTTTGCCAATTCACTTGCACACCTGATAAAAGACCAATAGCTAAGAAATTCCCTTCCGATTTCAAACAGAAGGCAAGATCATTACCTGCTGTCCCCCCGATAGAATCAATAGCAGCATCAGCCCCCCTACCATTTGTTAGCTCCATTACTGTCTCATAGAGCGGTGCTACTGAAGTATCTATTACATAGGAAGCGCCAAGCTGAATTAAATCTTCAGTATGTCTATTATTTCTCGTAACCGCGATTAACTGAAAACCTAACAATTTTGCTAGCTGAGCAAAAATGTGTCCAATTGCGGACCCACAAGCATTCACTAGTAAAACATCATTTGGCTGCAATTGTAATATGTCAGTACAAGTTACCCAAGCTGTCATTGGGTTGATATACATTTGCGCTGCGGTAAAATCATCAATGGAATCGGGAATGGGTACTGCAAATTCTGCACTTGTTTTTACAATTTCCTGCCAAGTCCCTTCTCCACGTAAAGGTAGTACACGCTTTCCGATAAGATTTTGAGAAACATACGGACCTACATCCTCTACAATACCTACTCCTTCATAGCCAGGAATAGTTGGTAAAGAAATTCGATGAGCATACTTCCCCCATATTGGTATTAAATCAGAAGGATTAATAGGTCGTGCCAACATTCGAACAAGGATTTCTTGTTCTTCAGGAGGTTTAATCGTTTTATTTTCAAACTTCAAAACCTCCCGAGGGCTTCCAAATTCATACAATTTAATACTTTTTGCTTTCAAAAAATGTAACTCCTTTATGATTGATAATAACTTTTATGTAACGGCTCATTAAGTGAGACTTTAAGGGGCTTTTCTTCATCCCCAATGATTATTAGTCTTCACCAATCTGACTTTAAACGAGCAGCTGTTCTGCATACTGTCTGCTAATTTTCAAAACTGATGTCCACCTTCCTTTCATCCTGATTCTTATGGATATTTACCTAATATTTCTATAAAATATAAATAAGTATATTAACTATCACGCAGTAAGGAGTGAGATCGTTGAATATCAAAAAACAATTGCTGGGCACCGCTCTCGGCTATTTGCTTGCACTATTAATTGCATACATCTTTTTCGATTATTTTTCTTGGTCGTTTACTCTAGGTTCTTTTGGAGGTATTTGTTTATTTGCTCTAATATTAAAATTCATGAAAAGCAGATAAATTTCCTACTCATAATGTATTTAATAATTTTTTTAACTTGTTTGCACTCATAATTTCATGTGTAATGAACTGACCATTGTAAAACAGTCCAAAGGTAGTCCATATGATAGGTGCATTCTTCGCTTCATCTTTCGTCATTAGTTGACATGCATGAAAAAGAATGCCCCTTTTCGCTGCTATATTTTATCAATTATGCCACGGTATAATTGCGTTCGGAACCGGCTTTATGCTTAGGCTTGCAGATGTTTTTTGCGCGAAAGCGTAGCGGCAGCAACGTGTTTTTCTTTTACCGCTCCCTCATATTGCTTCCCACCATGAGCGCAACATATATGTTCCTGTTCAATATTGTTCCTTGTTCCTAGTAATTTGAATATAATCCACTTTACCATCAGCCTCTTTACTGACCAATTTGGTACCACTATTTTATTATATCGGATGTAGAAAATGTATAGCAATTCCTTTTCTTTTTCATTAACTATCACCTAGATTTCACAGCAAAAAAGTGAACACTTGAAAACTATACAGATATCAAATCCTTGATATTCTGTTAAATTTAGCACTTTAATTCCGTATGTAGAGATTAACCTTAGCGCCTCTACACATAATATAGTCATGAATTCTTCTCTTGCTTAATTAGCTTAAGTCTTAATCCCAAGTCCATGCCCTGTTCACTCTGTTTTTTTGTGGTATGAATTTTTGTTAAAGTTGTTTATACATTTTCCCTTAAGCAACTTTTTTTCACACTAGTTATTTAATGGGAATTGGGAAAAAACGTTGCTATAGACCCACTCAAAGTTTACTTGGTATCATAGGTTTATATTTATCAGGAGGTAATTTGAAGTGAATTCATCAAAAATTGCATTTTTATCAGTTTTAAGTAATTCTACTGTTGTCATATTAAAAATTATCGTTGGATTGTTCACTGGATCAGTAGCAATTTTGTCGGAGGCAATCCATTCTTTGTTAGACTTACTCGCCTCTTTTATTGCCTTTCTCTCCGTACGAATTTCCAGTAAACCAGCTGATAAAGAGCACCCCTATGGACATGGAAAGGTTGAAAATATTTCAGGAACAATTGAAACAATTTTAATTTTTGTTGCTGGGATTTGGATTATTTATGAATGTATTAATAAAATTATCACTCCCACACCAGTCAAACTTCCAGTTTTAGGAATACTGGTCATGTTATTTGGCGCCTTGATTAATTTTGTTGTATCAAGGATTGTTTATAGAACTGCAAAAAATATTAACTCTGTTGCCATGAAATCAAATGCACTGCATCTACTTACAGATGTCTATACATCATTGGGTGTTGCCTTGAGTTTATTGATTGTCCATTTAACAGGCTGGTATATTTTAGATCCAATAATCGGTATTATATTAGCATGTTATATTATGATGGAAGCTTTCAAACTGATGAAAGAAACATTTCCTCCATTAATGGATGCACGATTATCAAAAGAAGAGGAAGAACAAATTATTGAAATTATTGAAGCATTTAAAGATGAATACATTGAGTTTCACGATTTCCGAACTAGACGCTCTGGTGCGGAAGAATACATCGATTTCCATTTAGTCGTAGCATCAAATGAAAGCATTGAAACCGTTCATAATTTATGTGATCGTATTGAAGAAAAGATTAATAACCTTTTTCATCAAGCCCATATTCTTATTCACTTAGAACCAGAGAATGAGAAAATAAATGAATGATTTGCAAAATGACCAGGTCTTTATTTTTTAAAGTACCTGGTCATTTGTATAATTGCAAAATATAGTTAAATTTAATAATTAAAACGAAATATCCCATTATAAAAGAGGAGGAAAAAATATATGCAATACAAAATCTCACAAGAGCAAAATGAACGTAAAAGGTCTTTTATTAATAATAAGCTTTACGAATACAATTTGAAACATTTCCCAAAAGATTTAAGAGGCAGATATCAAGAAATCAACCTCTTCCTTACAGATGAAAATGATCAAATCCGTGGTGGCATATTGGGGGAAATTTGTTGGAATTGGTTAGAGATACATACACTTATGATCGATGAGGATATTCGTGGATTAGGCCATGGATCTAAATTGTTATTAGAAATCGAACAAATTGCTTTAAATAACAAATGTGACTTCATAAAGGTCGATACTTTAAGTTTTCAGGCTTTAGATTTTTATCAAAACCACGGATATCAAATCTACGGTACATTGGACAATGTCGGCAGGGATCATCAGCACTATTATTTAAAAAAGGATCTTTCATAGGATTACAAAATTTCCTTGTAACTCTTGAATGTAGAATATGTTTATAAGCACGAAAATTAATGAAAAATTCTTTATATAAAATATCAAAAAGTTGTAATTGTAATCACTTAATTTTTATTATTTTTTACAATTACAACTAATTTTCAAGTACTAAATATTCGATTATCATCAATTAAGTTTCTAATAATTGTACTGCATATATATGATGAATTTTATTAAAAATAAATGACTCCTTCTCCTTCATAAAACTATTTTTTTCAGCCACACGAATTGATGATCCATTTTCAGGGTCAATAATACTTATTAATTTTTCTTGTCCTAACTGTGAAAATCCATATTCCACACAACCTTTAGCTGCCTCAGTTGCATAACCTTGAGACCAATATTTTTTATGAATATGGTAGCCCACTTCCACTTCAGCTTTTCCATCAACTATTTGTTTAACGAGGCCACAATCTCCAATTAATTCATTCGATTCTTTTAAACATACAGCCCATAAACCATAACCATCTTCTTGATATCTTTTTTTATTTTTTTCAATCCAATTTTTAGTTTGTTCTAAACTAAATGGTGATGGATAATATTTCATTGTTTCAGCATCTGAAAAAATTGAATAAAGGACAGAAATATCATCATCGTTTAGTTCTCGTAATTCTAACCTTTCTGTTTCCATAATTATCAATATTGTTCCCTCCTTCAAAATGTGAATGGCTTTTCCTTATTTTAAGTTTAGAAGAATTCGCTCCAGACTTGCAAAGAAATATAAATTTCTTCTAATTTGTATGTGCAATTAACAATATTTTTTTAGGTTTATGTAAGGATTACGTAAAAAGGATGTAATTTCAAAAATCTATGCTAATATATAGGAGTTTAAAATAAAACGATCAATACTATATAGGCGAGGTGTAGGTTTTTTATGTATTTTGGGATTATTCCACTTATCCTATTTTTTATTTTTCTGTATTCTTACGTGAAAGATCCCAGAAAGATAGTAAATGGCTTTTTATTTAATATTTTTTTCTGTTCATTTCTTTTATTTTGTACGATTGTTTCTTTAGCATCTGAAAACAATACTATAAAGCTTTTAGTTATTATTCCTTTAATAGCACTTTTCTTTATTATACCATTTGGAATTGTAGCTTTAATGTTCGGCCTATTTCTTAATGCAAGAATTTTAATGGAAAGAGAGGGAAGACGCCTAGCAAATTCCTTAACTTTAATTGTAGCTATTATTATTTTATTATTTATTGTCATGCCTATTATTAGTCCATCCAGTTTGTTATCTAATATATTTCAGCCTGTTTTTGGTGGAATTTCGCTTATAATGTTTTATTTCTTGATTCATTTATCAAACTTTCTATCTGCATATTTCCTCTATCAGTTTAATAAACCAAAGTATAACCAAGATTTTATCATCGTACTAGGCAGTGGTTTAATTAACGATAAAGTACCACCACTTCTTGCAAGTAGAATTAATAAAGCTATTGATTTTTATCAGAAACAAGCAGCAGTTACCGCACCACCAACAATTATTTTCTCTGGCGGACAAGGTCCCGATGAAAATCTGCCTGAAGCGGAAGCGATGCAAAAATACGCTGTTGAAAAAGGCATTCCTATTGAGCATACTGTGCAAGAAAATCGTTCTGTAAATACAGATCAAAATCTGTTATTTTCGAAACGAATTATGGATTCTTTAAAACCAGATGGTACACACAACAGCATCTTTACAACAAATAATTTCCATCTTTTCCGTGCTGGTCTATACGCTAGACAAGCTGGCCTGAATAGCCAAGGTATCGGCTCAAAAACAGCATTTTATTATTGGCCCAACGCAATGGTTCGTGAATATGTTGCAATTGTTGTAATGGGGCGAAAAAGACATATGAAAGTTGTTGGGACAATCCTCGGAATTTCTCTACTCCTTTCTTTATTTGGCTTATTATTCTTATAGTTAGATGAAAAAAATAATCAATAAAAGGGTACTGATTCATAAATCTAGTACCCTTTTATTAGTTGTTGACAATAAACATTTTTCCCCTGTAGCCACAAACGGGACATGAACAATACTTTCGTACATAGCACCTACTTTAAATGCGAAGACAAGCTTAATTTAGATAATTTAAAACGGCTTCGACAAATCAGACGGACAAAATGAGTTGTTTTCGTTTAACTTTCAGCATATTTATAAATAAATTTCTCATAAAAACAGACATTGAAAAGTTGAATAGTGGTGTTTAACCAAATTTATTGAGGGAGTGACAGTGAATGCACCTACAAAGAAAATCGTCTTGGTTACTTGCATTATTAACTCTAGTAGCGGTTATTTCAGTGTTTTATTTGATGGATTCACCAAAACAATCAAAAGAGGATAAGGATATCACCTTGTCTGTAGATGCAGATCAAAAAGCTGCAATACAGGCTGTTACTAAGGCAGTATCTTCTAGCCCTTTATTTGAAGAAACACGCCTACAAGTTAATAACGAAAGAAACCAACTTCGCCAAAAGTTAACACAAAAAATAACGTCAGATGAGTATTTTGTTGACGAACAAAATACGGCGTCTATTGAAATTGATACTCTCAATAAAGAAGAATCTACAGAGGCAATACTTGAGATGCAAATTAAATCATTAGGCTTTCCCGATGCTTTAGTACGAATAGAAGGTGAAGACGTTTCTGTAACGGTAGTGGCAAATGAATTATCCAAATCTCGAGCAAATGAAATTATCTATCTGGTAAAAAAAGAATGCGAGGATGCAAATGTGCAAGTAAAATTCGGTGTAAATAATTATTAAAAAATAGAAAAAAGGGGTCTTCATTTTATTTACGAAAAACAGCGTTACGGAGGATTTTTTTATAGTGGACATACCGATTTCTAAGACGCTGCAGCCCCCTCCCTCTTAAACAATGATAATTCGATTTTATCAAGCTTCATTTTCTTCATTTGGTGAGGAAATGATGGGGAATTTATACAGACAGACTCCATCGTGTGGACTTTTGGGATTTAATTAAACTCAATTTAGGTTCATTTTCATCAAAATTCGCGACTCGTTTGTCTCAAATCCATTCTTTTTGAAAAATAATTCTGGTTTACCTTTACCTCTCTCTGTTGATAAATAAACTGCCTCAACTTTCTCCTTTATAAGGATATCCTCTAAATGTTTTAGTAAATTTGAGCCAACCCCGTTTTGTTGAATATTATTTAATACGCAGATTTCATTTATGTAAAAGCTCTTACTGTCTGCCCATTGCTCTTCATTTCCAACTAAAAATCCATTCATTTGACCATCAGAATGAAAATAACCGATTCCTATGTATCCTGGAGTCATACTTATGTCTAACAATCGTTTATAAGATGTTTGTAAACTCCATGGTTCATTCCAAGGAGCAGCATTAAAAACACTTGTAAAAACCTTTGATGCTTGCTCTATATCCTCAGGTGTTAACGTACGAATTGTATTTTGCATTTTTATATCTTCTCCAATTTATTAGATGTATATAATGTAACTTTTTCAATTCCAGTTTCCTCTTTTATTTCCCTTAAAGCCGCTTCCCAAGCGCTTTCGTCTTTTTCAATCCCACCTCCAATGTAACACCATGCATCACGTAACACCGCAGTAGCTCTTTTTAAGAGTAAAACTTTATATTCATTTTCTATTCTTTTTAATAAAACTGTTGCAACTCCTGTACATCTTATTGGAATTTCACTCAATTAAAACACCCCTGTGTCACTACTGAAATTAAATAAAATATTTAATCTAATAGCTAGTTTAAGCTTGAATTTTTCCGTTTACATTGTAAAAATAGATTCTTTCCTATCTACGCACCATATAGCCACTTTTATTTGCCCCTTCCCCGAGGGACTTTTTCTGCAAACTCCCTATTTGAATGCGATAAAGTACCAATACAGAAAAGCTTTAAAATTTAATTTTATTTAGTAATAATTTGATTTCGCCGAGCTTTATTTTCTACATACAGCTGGGTGATAGAGAATATAAACAAACAGATCCTATCATTTGAAGTGGTCTTTTTATAGAGATTACAAATAATTTCTTCTTCAACAATTAAAAAATTCCAAAATGTCATTTACTAGTTCTTCTTGATCTTTACCTAATGTCATTAAATGCTTGGATTCTTTATAACCTTTAATCTTTTTTACATATGAATTGACATTATTATAAATAACATTAGCGCTATATGAGTACAATTTATCGTCTTGTTCACCATAAAAAATTGCAATTGGAACTGATACTTTATCAAGATTTTGAATGGTAGACTTAATGAATTGTTGAAATACAATTAATGTATCTAAGGACATTTGATTAAACGTATCAATTTCTTGAGAAATTTGAAATGTAGACTTCCCCTCTACTTTTTTGTAATTGTATGCGTAATTAATAATTCTTTTTTTGAGTCGTTCTGGCTCCCTATCGATTGGTACTGATAATACAATTGCTCGCTCTATTTTTTCTACCTCTGCAAGTTTCAATGTAAATATCCCGCCTATAGACAAACCTATAACAGAAATTTTTTGGAACCCCTCGCTAATTAAAAATTGATATGAATTCACAACATCATGCCACCAGTCATTTACGTTATATTGTAGTAACTGTTCTGGAGCACACCCATGTCCTCGGTAAAGTGGTGCATAGCAGGTGTAACCTTTTTTATGAATTTCAATAGCAACCTTCTTCATATCTCTAGTATGACTTGTAAACGAATGTAAAAGTAATACAGCGTGATTATCACCTTTTAGGTAAATTTCTTTAGCAGGAAGTATCTTTATCATAAAACCAAAACCTTTCTTCATAAAGACTAATTCTCAGTATAAAGATACTTTACCAAAGTAGCCAATTATCCAATGTACCCGATCTATTATTTATAGATTGTGGAAGACCATCACGCTAATCTCATTATGCCTGTTGTAAAATGGCACAAAACGCTCTTAATGTATGGAACTAGCTAATGAAAATCCTATAAGGGGTTTTTAATGTCTGTGTATTTCGCTCATTCAGCAAGTTTCGCGTGCTACTGGATAAAGTGGAATTTTTACAAATGAATATACTATACCCACTCCTATATTAGCAGCTTGGGTGCTGCGATTTCAGATAATATAGACAAGAAATTTAACTTCTTTCAGCAGAAGCTAAAAATAAGCTACAGTATTTTAATTCACTACAGTATTTATTTTTAATATATTTCACAGGCTATTCACTATACAAAATAACTTTTACTTCATAGTAATAGTAATGTAAAGCAATTATCCTCCTTTTGTATTAAGGGTCACTCCAATCCCAAGTGACCTTTTTTATTGTCTTATCCCACAAAAATATAACTGGATTGATTAATTTTTTATGCTATTGTTGGATGGATGAATATCCCACTTCTTCTCTACAACTAACATATTATATATTGTAGAAAGGAGGGATTTTTATGGGATACTATGGAAATGTAGGTAACTTTAATAATTCTTATTCCTGTGGCTGTGGCGGTGGCTATAATCGTGGCACTGGTTCAACGTTCGCTCTAATTGTTGTCCTATTTATTCTTTTGATTATAATTGGCGCTACTTTCCTAAATAGAGAAGATTGTTAATTTTTCAATGCTAATCTACCTGCCCTTTGCCACCTTATGACAAAGGGTCGCTCCTAGCCTGGTGACCCTTTAATCGTTCTTTTTCCAAAATGTTCAGCAGATTCACTTGATGGTACGAAGATATAAAACAGATAACTACTATTGATCTGATCCAAAAAAGTTAGACATATTTAGTTAAGCGACTTCTAAGGCCTGAGTTCGGTATTCCACCGGGCTTAGGTCTTTTAATTTTGCCTTCATTCGTTTGTGATTGTAATAGTGAATATAGTCCTTGAGTTCCTGTTCAAAATGCTCCATGGATTTAAATTCTTGTAGGTACAGGAGTTTAGATTTTAATAAGCCAAAGAATTTTCGATGACTGCGTTGTCCAAATAATTTCCCTTACGAGACATACTCTACGTGATCCCATGTTGTTTTAATGTTCGTTGATACTTTTTCATTTGATAGTGCCAACCTTGGTCCGAATGAAGGATGACTTGATCACCTGATTGAAGGTGCTCTAAGGTCTGTTCGTGCAGGGTCTTTTTCATACACGGATATTCAAGGATCGGATCATGGGTAATAATAAATTACTGAATCATGAAAATCATTAAAATACATGAAAAAGGACACTTCCTTTACTTAGGAAAAGCGTCCTATAATTGAATAACGATCAACTTCTATTATCTGTTAGTTAATAACATTGACAAAATGAGCATTGAACTCTTGGAACACCCCCTTTGAGAGATTTTTAGAGATAGTACTTTACTATCAATAGTCTTATTAGATTTTGCTAGCGTGAATTAAATTTGTTTTTCGAACCTTTTAAAAGCCTCAGACATTTTGTTAATAATCTCTTCAACCTGTTGGCTTGTAATAATAAGCGGTGGAGCAAGAGCAACCGTATTTGTTCCCTTCCAATCGAAGTAACGCAATTGCAGCCCTAAGTCCATGCATATCTCTGTATACAGAGCTGCGGCGTGTACCGACGGATCAAATGAGATGCCGTTTTCAGGATCTTTAACTAGCTCAATACCAGCAAGTAGACCAAGACCTCTTACATTCGTTATATGTTTATAATTGCTTTCGAGATACTTAAGTCCTTTTAATAATTCTTCACCGCGAAGTCTACTATTCTCAACAATTTGATCTCTTTCTATTATCTCAAGTGTCTTCAGGCCAACCGCGCAAGCCATTGGGTGTCCACTATATGTGAATCCATGGAACATCATTTCATCTGATTGAATAAATGCTTCTCTTACATGCTCTCTCATAATTACGGCACCCAGATGGGCGTAGCCACTTGAGATTCCTTTTGCAACACACAGAATATCTGGAACAATGTTCCAATTATCAACACCAAAGGTCTTTCCGGTTCTTCCAAACCCACAAATCACCTCATCTGCAATAAGCAAAATGTTGTGTTCGTCGCAAAGTTTGCGAACAGCTTGAAGGTATCCGTCAGGAGGGAACCTTACCCCGCCTGCGCCTTGGATTGGCTCCAGAATGACAGCGGCTATGGTGTCGAATCCTTCTGATTCAATTATCCCACGAATAGAACGCGAGTAATTTGGATCACTTTTGTCACCAAGTTCTGCATTCAAAACATGCGCTGCAGCTGTAAGGAAGTTCGGAGCATTGGAAGTCGTAAATTTGTTGAATCCCTCGATTCCGGTAGCACTTGTGGCTCCTACTGTAACCCCATGGAATGATTGTTCAAGAGAAATAATTTTAGTTTTCTCTGGCTGACCTTTTACTTTCCAATAAAAGCGGGCTAGTTTAAATGCAGTATCATTAGATTCCGAGCCTCCCGATGTGAAGAAGCAAACATTCAAATCACCAGGTGCTAATGAGGCCACTTTCTGTGCTAAAAGGATAGCAGGCTCATTGGATTGTCCGCTGAATGAAGAACTGTAAGAAAGTTTTAACATCTGCTGTTTTGCTACCTCAGCAAGCTCTTCATTCCCATAGCCAAGGTTAACATTCCAAAGCATCGAAACCCCATCAATACGCTCTTTCCCCTCTATGTCTTTCAGATAAATTCCTTTGCCTTCTGTAAAGATTGTTGAAGGCCCTGATAAATAATGAGCTCTTGGTGGTGTGGTTGGATGCAAATAATGTTTTTTATCAAGTTCTGATAATTCTAATTTGCTTAAGTTATTCCGCTTTGTAACGTATTGCATATTTTATTCCTCCTTTAATAGACAAATATTATTAAGCATTGTTAGTTAACTAATATTCTGCCCTTCTATATCTGTTAAGAGTTTCTTGGATTCTTTTGAATACATGGATCGAATCGCTAAATAACAAACACCAATTCCCATCCAGGTAAATCCAACTATTTTTCCGGTTGTTGAAAGCCCCCACAAAATATAAAGACAAATAAACATTCCAATTAATGGAATAATTAAATATTTAACGATATTTTTTTGCTTATTTTTTAAATAGTAATGACTAATAACACAAATATTCACGAAAGCAAACCCTAATAATCCACCAAATGCAACTAAGTCAGATACAATTTGCAGATTCAACGATACTGCACCAATAATTCCGATTATTGACATTAATAAAATATTATTAATCGGTGTTTTATACTTTGGATGGATATAGCTAAAAAATTTTTGAGGGATGACATTGTCACGTCCCATCCCTAAGAGCAGACGACTTGAAGCTGATTGGCTAGCTAAGGCACTTGCAATTCCAGATGCGATAATCGTAAGTGTAATATAAGTCTGGAGAAACCCGCCCCCTATAGTCTCTAAAACGTTGAAGAAGGCTGTGTCGGGATTATCAATAGCTAAATAGTTTCCTACAAGAATCACTGCTAAATAAGTTACGGAAACATAAAATACCGTTTGAATGACACAGGTAAACAAAATGGCCAAACCAATTTTATTCCCCTCTACGTTCGTCTCTTCAGCCAAGGTTGTAATAGCATCAAAACCTAGGTAAGCGACAATAACAATAGCTGCCCCGCCAATAACTGCTCCTATTGAAAATGAATCACCATCATAAATTGCCTTATAGTTTATTAAAGTTAAATCACCCGTTATAATATAGTGACTTGCGCTGAAAACGAAGGCAATCACCGCGATAATCATGAGGAGCACTAAAACTGAATTCACCTTAGTTGCTATGTCAATTCCAATTATATTGACAATCGTGATTGGGATAGCGAAAATGAGAACCCAACCCCAAACCGGAATGCTTGGTACAAGGGCGTTTGCAAAACTTGCACTGATCAAAAAAGTTAGCATGGGTATCAACAGATAATCAAGGAGCATTCCCCATCCAGCTATAAATCCTATTTTAGGGTGTAGCGCTTTATGGGCGTAGGTATAGGTTGAGCCCGCTACTGGGTAAGCTTCAACCATTTTACCGAAACTGTACGCCGTAAATAACATTGCAACAAAACCAAGAACATATGAGAGGACAGAATGGCCCTGAGATACCAACGTGATAATACCAAACATTGACATCGCTGCAACTGGTGCCATAAAGCCAAGACCAAAAATAACTAAATCTCGCATCTTTAAACTTCTTTTTAGACTTTGCCCATCTGATAAAATTTGAATGTTCTCTATTGATTTTTGTATTTCTATAATCCCTACCCCCATTGGCGTTATTATAATTTTGTTATTTATACAAAGCGTTACCCTCCATACCAATTCAAAACTTTTTCATTCAAGTCAACCCAGGCATGCTTTGTCTAACTGTACATTCCATTGCCTGTACTCCTAATTCACGTCCGAAACCATTTTGTTTCATCCCTTCAAAAGATGCATGTATTTTCCCGAACTTTCCCTGCTTTTATAACACGGGCCATTCGATGGCACGCTTTAAATCATTGGTCCAAACCCCAGATGCCAACCCATAAACAGTGTCATTTGCTTTTTCCAGGGCATCCACTTCATTTCAGCCTAAAGCCTTCCTAGCAGCTTTGACTGCAAGGCCCACAACTTCCGGTCCGGCCTCGGATAATACGGCATCCACTTTCCGGTTCTGAGATTAATTGACTAAAATGTTCAGCCTGACACAGCCTCAACCCAATAAACAGTTGGTATTTCGTCATTCATCTGACTCCCCTCTTTTGTTTTGTTGATTGCCAATTTTTCCTTTGACTGTAGTAGGAAAAATAAACATTCTTTATAGTAATTACAGATTATCAGATTAAGATAATTTGATATTGTAAAAATCGGAACATTCTAAATTTTCAACCAATAATTCTTCAAATATGCGCATGCCGGGCGCACTTAAAAAAGCAATTACTTAAATAAGTAATTGCTTTCGCTATACAAACATTATTTAGCTGTTTTCAGGCAACTTTTTTGCCCAGTTAATTGATAAGGTGTCATGCATCCAAAATTCCGAAACTCATGAATCAAATGGGCTTGGTCATAATAACCATTCTCATAAATAACATCATTTAACGTAAAGTGGGTTGTCCTCAGAAGCATATTTAGTGATGATTGAAATCTTACTATTTGGCTAAATAATTTTGGGGGAATTCCAATATGGTCTTCAAATTGTTTTCTTAAATATCTAGTTGAATATCCTACTTCTTCTGCAAGTTGAGTTATGGTAATATTACCTCTTGTCGCGTATATATTATATAATGCTTGTTTTATTAGTTTTGATGATTTATCAATCTCAAAAATTTGACTTCCCAATGTTTCAATGAATATATTGACTCTCTCCATAAAACTTTCGTCGGTTACTACCCTTTCTAAGATATTCGTATTTACAGGAAACATTTCATTTAAGGAAATTTCTTTATCTGTAAGGTCTTTTATACCAAAGTTTATTTTCTTAATATCTAGGCATGGCAGAAAACGAATACCAAAGTATGTACTGTTTGGGAGAAGGTTAATCACTCTACTTTTAGTAACGCTTCCACAAATATTACCGTAATGCTGATCACAATTAATGAGAATATCGATACACCCATCCGGGATAACAGAAATTTGACTACTTACCCCTCCCATTTTAAATTGGTAAAACAGAATAGATGGTTGATTTGGTTTAATTCTAACTTTTTGTTCAGTATAGTAATCTGTCTGAAATTCAAAGTCAGGCTGAGACGGCAAGTAACTAATTATTTTCGAATTTA
Source organism: Lysinibacillus sp. NPDC092081 (assembly GCF_044755845.1). Taxonomy (NCBI): domain Bacteria; kingdom Bacillati; phylum Bacillota; class Bacilli; order Caryophanales; family Bacillaceae; genus Lysinibacillus; species Lysinibacillus sp. NPDC092081. The sequence continues at coordinate 442,488 of NZ_JBIVRU010000002.1, read as the reverse complement.
AAGGACTAGTCAACTTTATACCCCCTTTAACACAAATTAGTAAACGCTTACAATTCAATGCTTAATATGTGATAATTTCCTCGGATAATCGAATAACAGCTAAATCAACGGTTTACTATCAATGAAAGTTGCTGATGTTGTTGAAAGATTTCTTTCAGATTACTGTTTCATATCTTGAAGAAAAATATCTTCTTTGTGTTTAAAATAGGAGTATATTGATTGTTTTTTATTCCTACCTCTTCAACAATGTCAGTTAAAGAAGTACTCTCGTATCCTTTTTCCACAAATTGAACCAAAGTTAATTAGTAGAACTTTCATATCCACCACTTTACGAAAGTTCGTAAAATAAGTGTAAAAAAAAAAGGAAAAATAATCAATATTATTTTTAGAAAATTTCGATAATTATCCTTCTTCCCTCAGTGTTTCTAATTTTTTATTTGATGAAGATGGTTATTTCTTTATCTTTCCCATTCATAAACATTATCGGTAACCAAGTTAAAAGCCTGTATCCCTTGTCAACTCAAGTTTACAGGCTTTTCTAACAACAGGTTTATTAACGGTTTCAATGCTTTATTGAGAAATATCTTCAAATCTATTAATATCCACTTACTAGTATCGAGCTGTAAGGATTTGAATTTCGCTGCAATCCTAAAATGGATAATCTAATTTACTCGTCTGTACAGATACCCATTTCGCAACAGTAAACTCATCTACAATCCATTCATATCCAAAACGCCCAATTCCACTTTGTTTCACTCCACCAAATGGAACATTTCCTTCTAGCACTGCAGGCATATCATTTATATGTGTTGTACCAGATTCGATCTCAAGGGCTAATCTTTCCCCTCTTTCTAAGTCACTAGTTATAATGGAAGAGGATAATCCATATTCCGTGTCATTAGCAAAACGAATGGCCTCTTCATCACTTTCAGCTGGAATAATTTGTGCAACAGGACCAAAGATTTCACAAGATGCAAGACTTGAATCATTAGGTACATCAACAAATACAAATGGAGAAATAACATTCCCTGTACGGTCACCTTCTACGGCAACTTTTAATCCACTTTCCTTTGCTTTATTAACTAAATCCATAATTTTATCAGCTTGTTTTTCATTTATAACAGGTCCAATAATTGTGTTAGGGTCCTTCGGGTCTCCTACTGTTAATCCCTTTACTTTTTCTACGTATCTAGCAACAAATTCATCATAAATATCTTTATTAACAATAATTCGATTTGTAATCGCACAGATTTGGCCACTATGCAAAAATTTCCCGAAGATGGCGGCTCTCACTGCTTGTTCAACGTCGGCATCTCTTAAAACTACTAAAGGATTATTGCCTCCAAGTTCTAATGCCATTTGTTTTAATGTTCCGCCTGTTACCTTATTAATATGTTTTCCTACTGCAGTTGATCCTGTAAAACTGATAAACGAAGAATTCGTATTTAACAGGAATTCATCTCCTGATTCTTGAAGATCGGTTAAAATTGAATTAAACACTCCAGCAGGAAGTCCTGCTTCTTCGAAAGCCTTTGCAAAAATTTGTCCACCAACTATTCCAACTTGGAGATCTGGTTTATGAACAACACTGTTTCCGAGAGCAATAGCAGGGAAAATTGTTCTTGTTGCCATGTTAAATGGAAAGTTAAAAGGTGTGATGGACGTAATAACTCCTAAAGGTAATCGATATACACGGCTAACCTTTCCTGGTGTAGTAGATGCATAATTTTTGGGTGTGTATATTTCATCAACCATATTAATAGAATCTTTTATGTCACTAACCCCAAAGCCAAACTCAATATGAGCTTTAAGTAGTGTTCCACCTGTTTCTCGTGTAATTAATTCTAAAATATGCTCTTTATTTTTCTCTAAATAGTCTAATGCTTTCGTTAAAACCTCTCTTCTTTGTTCTGGAGTAGATTTAGCCCATTCCTTTTGTGCTGCTTTTGCTTTGTGATAAGCATCTTTTATTTGCTCTACATTCGCTAATTCTACAGATGTAATAGTTGACTGATCATATGGATCCTTTATTGAATAAGTTCTTTTACTACCACCCTTTACCCATTGACCTCCAATATAACTTTTGTTTATTTTACTTGCCCATTCAATGCAGTTCACATCTAAAGCCAGATTCTTTGTCATTTAAAGTCCCCTTCCTGAAATGAACATCTATACTTAACGCGATGTAACCTAAATTGTAAGCGGTATTAATTATTTTTTATTGTAAAAAGCGGAAATCAGAGCCTTCTAATTATTCAATAAAACACCAATAATGAAGATATTAGACTAAAAATCTAAAAAACTTCTTTTAGCCAAATTGAAATCTATTACCTTTAACGCAGATTGACTTTCAGCCTTCTTACTTTTTAAAACGCTTATGAATATTGTTATACTTGTAAGTACCTTCCTCACTGAATTCAATCAATTCCATAGATAATGCCAGATATCGCCTAGTAAATAGATCAGCAAAATGATCCTTGATTACTTCGAATAGTTCGTCACAAGTTTCTTTCTTATTTTCAGCCGATCTTCCCGCCCCAATTTTTAATATAGCATGAACAAATGCATCATCTTCTGCTCCATCTGCTACTCGGTAATCTTGAAGTTCAACTGCTCTTGATCGAATTCCTCCAGTCGGAAAAAGATGACTACGGCAAATCAAAACATCATTCACTTTTTTAAGCAACTTCGGAATGTCTGCTTCTTTCTTTATGTTATCGGTATACTCAACAATAAAATGCGGCATGTTTTCATCCCTTTCACTGACTAAAAATGGCGTTATCACTTTCAGTTCTTAAGAAATGTTTTTCACTAATAACGGTATTTACTAGTCGTCCCACTCCTTCAATTTCAGTAATGACTTCATCTCCTTCCTTTGTATCAACTAAGCCCTCAGGCGTACCAGTAAGGATAATGTCGTTTTTATTTAATGTCATAAAACTACTTAAATACTCAATTAATTGCGGAATACTAAAAATCATATCTTTCGTAGTGCCTTCCTGCGTAACTTTTCCATTTACATAAGTACGCAATGTAAGATTCATAGGATCTTCAATATCTTTTGCATCGACTAGCCATGGACCGATTGGTGTACAAGTATCTCTATTCTTTACTTTTAAGTTCGGACGATAATAGTTTTCTAAATAATCACGGATGGCATAGTCATTTGCAACGGTATATCCTGCTACATAATCATAAGCATCTTCTCGTTTAATGTTAGTCCCGGAACGCCCAATGACAACTGCAAGTTCACATTCATAATGCATATTGGTAGCCTCAGTCGGTCGGTAAGTCTGACCTCGATGACCAATAAAAGTATTAGGACCTTTTAGAAAAACTAAAGGTTCTGTTGGTGCTTCAAAAGCAAGTTCCTTTGCATGATCTGCATAATTTAGTCCTAAAGCAAAAACGGTTCTAGGTTGGACAGGCGGTAGCCAGACCACTTCCTCCTCAGAAACAATTTGTCCATTATCTAGTTTCAGGTGACCATCATTTGTTTCAATTGCGTGATGAATGACATCCTGAAATACTACACGTGCATGTTTCATACTAATCCGCTCCTTTACAAAACAATGAGATTCTCATTTAACTGTATTTTCTAAATAACCGATTCCATCGATTTCAATTCGTACCCGGTCTCCCTCTTTAACAAGCGGGGGATTTTCAGGTACCCCAACCAGTAAAACATCTCCCTCATACAGCGTCATAAATTCAGAAATTTCAGAAATCAATTGCGCTACAGGACGAATTAAATTGGCCGTTGTATTCTTTTGTTTTAATTCATCGTTAACGAATACAGTAATCGTCAACTTATTAGGGTCAGAGATTGCATCGCGTTCAATAATCCATGGACCTACAGGGCAAAAGTTATCTCTTACTTTTTGTTTAATAGCTGGTCGATAAAAATTCTCATGTGGAATACTCACATCATTTACAATGGTGTATCCTAATACATGATCTAAAGCTTTTTCCTCTGTTACACGAGTAGCATTTTTCCCCATGACAATGCCTAATGAGGCACCTACTTGCAGATGAGATGTATCCTCGGGTAATGGAATTGAAGATTTAAATCCAGTAATGGTGTTCACCGGTTTTATATATAAGACAGGCGCTTTGGGAGGCTGTTTATAAGGTTCTTTAGTTAACGATGAACCTAATGCCTTAAGCTCGCCACTATAATTTAACAAAGCCCCATATACTGTACCCGAAATTGGCGCATCCAAAGAGGACTGCTCTACTGTTAAATTTCTATCACCGAAAATAATTGTATTGCTTTGAGGATCTACTTCCACTTCTTTTGTATGAAGGGCTTCTCTAAATTTAATAATTGCCTTACTCATAACTATTCACTCCTATCATAAACTCGTAAATTCATCTGATGATTACTTAATCACTAATGATTAACTACACCTTTAACATCATTACCTATATTTGACTTAACGATAATTTCTGGAAAATTATCCTCTACATTTTTTGACTTACGGGCCCCTATTAATGTACCAATATAGCAGCCTAAGAAACCTAACGGAATAGAAAGAATTCCTGGTGATGCAAGAGGGAAAATAGGATTACCAGTAAATAAGGCTACACCTGGTTCTGGATTCCAAACATTTGGACTTAACATAACCAGACCAATCGTGCTAATTAATCCTATAAGCATCCCAAAGATTGCTCCAGTTTTGTTGAATTTCCTCCAAAAAATAGTTAATAAAATAACTGGTAAATTCGAACTCGCTGCTAATGTTAAAGCGATTGATGCTACAAAGGCAACATTAAAATTTTGAAGAAATAGTGATAAGGTAATGGCGATACCAGTGATGACAATCGATGCAAGACGTACCATAAACATTTGCTGCTTTTCGGTTGCTTTCCCGTCTTTTAAAATTTCGTTATAAAAGTCATGGGAAAATGCTGTTGCTCCCGTAACCACAATTCCAGCAACAACTGCGAGAATAGTAGCAAAAGAAACCGCAGAAATGAAAGCAAACATAAAATCTCCGCCAATAAACTTTGCTAATAATGGCGCTGCCATATTCCCTGCTGGGTTAGCCTCTATAATATTCGAAGTTCCAACTAGTTTTGCTGCTCCAAACCCAAGGAAAATGACCATAATATGGAACAGACCCATGATCCACATAAGCCAAACAACTGACTTTCTGGCAACCTGAGCATTAGGTACAGTTAAAAAGCGAACTAATACATGTGGTAGACCCGCTGTCCCAAGAATGAGCCCAAGTGTTAAAGAAGCTGCATCCCAACCGTTTTTATATTTTAAACCAGGATTTAAGAAATCAATTCCAAAAGGAGTGGCTGTTTTCATATCAGTAAAAATGCCAATAAAATTAAAATTAAATTTCCACATAACCATTACAAACATAATAAAGGTTCCACCTACTAAAAGAACGGCTTTAATAATTTGAACCCAGCTTGTTGCGGTCATTCCTCCAAACAAAACAAAAGCTAACATAGCAACACCAACAATAAGGACTGAAGTATTATACGGAATACCTAATAATAATTTGAATAAAGCTCCTGCAGCAACAAGCTGTGCAAGCATATAAAAAACGGAGATGATTATTGTATTGAAGGCAGTTACACCTCGTACTTGTTTAAACTTAAATCGAGCAGTAATCATATCACCTAACGTATATTTCCCAAGATTCCTTAATGGTTCTGCAACTAAAAATAAAATGACTAAAAAAGAAACAAGAGCACCGTACATGAGGAAAAATCCGTCATATCCCGTTAAAGAAAAGGCTCCAATTAACCCCAAAAAGGTAGATGCAGACATAAAGTCTCCGGCTAAAGCAAGACCATTTTGCCTAGCAGTCAGACCACCTCCAGCTGTGTAGAAAGAACCTGCCGTTTTTGTTTTTTTGGAAGCATAGTACGTAATGAAAAGTACCCCTATTGACATGAGTACAAAAAGAAGAATAATATCCCATCCCATATGTCTACAGCCCCTCCTTTACTATGATTTGCTTTACCTTTTCGTCAAATTCAGCAGACTTCTTTACATAAACACTGCATACCGCAAATGACATAAAGATAATTGAAATACCGTAAATCCACGCCAACGTGATGTCTCCTATTACTTGGACATTTAATATATTTGTAAACAAGGCTAGGAATGGTAAAGCTAGGGAATAAGCCAAATAAAACATTGTATATGGAATAATAAACTTTTTCTTATATAAAAGTAGTTGTTTAAAATCCTCCGAAGTGGAAATTTTATCATAATCTATTTGTTTGTTGTCTTGTTGTTCGATGTCTTTTTTTACACTACTCTGTTCTTTTACTAGCTCCAAATTGATAGCACCACTTTCCTAATCATTTAATAGGGTTCTTAAATGCTTCTAATTCTTCGATCTTTAATTTCTATTAAAAACCACTAGTTTTAGCTCTGTCATTTCCTCTACAGCATATTTTATTCCTTCTCTTCCAACTCCACTTTCCTTCACACCTCCATAAGGCATGTTATCTACACGAAACGTTGGAATGTCATTAATCATTACGCCTCCAACATGAAGGTTTTCAGCTGCAGTTAACGCTGTATGAACATTATCCGTGTAGATTCCCGCTTGGAGACCATATCGTGAATCATTTACTTGCTCAATGGCTTCCTCTACTGCTTGAACTTTATTGATGATAACAATTGGAGCAAACACTTCTTGACATGAAACTTTTAAAGAAGACTCTGCATTTAATAATACCGTTGGCAATAGAATATTCCCTTTTGCGATTCCGCCAGTTGCTACTTCCGCTCCATGTTGTTCCGCCTCATGAATCCAATCTAAAGTACGTTCCACATCTCCTTTTGAAATAAGCGCTGAAACGTCCGTACTTGGATCTAAAGGGTCACCCATTTTGAGTTGTTGAGTTGCTTCAACGAATTTTTGCACAAATGTTTCGTACAAACTTTCATGAATATAAATTCGTTGTAATGATATACATACTTGACCTTGGAAAGAAAAGGCTCCCTTCACACAACGATTAATAATTGAATCAATATCGATCCCTTTATCAATAATAACGGCTGCATTTGAACCCAGTTCTAATGTCACGCGCTTCAGTCCTGCTTTGTTTCGAATACCAATCCCAACAGCTGGGCTTCCCGTAAATGTAATAGCTGCAATTCTATCATCGGTCACGATTTTATCCCCCACGACTCTTCCGCTTCCAGTAATAACATTAAGAGCTCCATTAGGTAAACCAGCCTCCTGTAACAACTCTGCTAAAAAGAAAGAAGATAGTGGAGTTTGACTTGCTGGTTTTAATACAATTGTATTTCCTGCGGCAATGGCAGGACCTACTTTATGGGCGACTAAATTCATCGGGAAATTAAATGGAGTAATCGCTCCAATAACCCCAATAGGTTCACGCACCGTATATGCTACTCGTTTTTCTCCACCAGGTGCAGCATCCAATGGAAGTGTTTCTCCATGAATTCGCTTTGCTTCTTCAGCTGCAAACTTATACGTTTGTATTGTCCGTTTCACTTCATCGATTGCAGTAGCAATTGGTTTAGCTGCCTCTAGAGCGATTATTTCTGCAGCTTCATCTAAACGCTTCTCAAACAAAGCTACCAAACGTTCCAAAATAGCTGCACGTTCGTGAGCTGGCATTTTCGCCATTACTGTTTTTGCACGAACTGCAGCTTCAATTGCCTCATTCACTTCTTTTTCATTAGCCTTAGGAATATATGCAATAACATCTCCAGAGTATGGAGATGTTAGAGATGCATGTTCAGTGGCTTCTTTCCATTGACCATCAATGTATAAGTTTTTCTTTCTTGCTTGCACTTTTAAATTCATGTTCTACTCCTTTCTGTTATAGCCTACTATTCATTAGATCACTAGCTCATCTTTTTTCATGTATTCATTCATTCCGTATGACTCATTCTGCTTGCCATATTTATAATCTAGCCACTTTACCTTAATCCGCTTCTTGAATGGGTATACAGAACAATCTTTTAATTGTATTAATAATGAAGGGTGTTGCTCATTTATAGATATTTGGTGGCAGGTTCCATCATAATTATTACCATCTATTTCAACTTGAATATGGTAAATACCAGGTTTAGGCATTCGGTATCTCTTTTTTACTATTAATTTAAGAAACTGATGACTTTTGTAAAAAAGGGAGCTTTGATTCACTTCTCCATTAATTTCATAAAAATCGCCAAGGTACATAGGAATCTTTTGCACATGACCTTCATCAAGCAATTTTCGGATTGCTGTTGAACTAATTTTTTCATCATCATGTTGGATCTTTGGAACAGTCGTTACTTCCAAACTTCCGGGATTATACTCTGATAACGTTTTCATATTACCGAGTCCTTTATAGCCATAATGATAATCAAAGCCTGCTACAACATGTATACATCCAAGTTCTATAATGTATTGTTCAACAAAATCGTTAGGAGAAAGACGAGCAAACTCAGGGCTAAACTGAACAACAAATAACTTCTCAACACCCAGCTTTTCAAATCGATCTTCTTTCAAAGGAAGCGGAGTTAAATAAGTCATTGGCTCCATATGAGGAAAGAGTATATCTTTTGGGTGCGGATAAAACGTCATAACACCAAAGGCGCATTGTTTTTGCACAGCAATTTGTTTTGCTGTTTCAAGAATTTTTTGATGACCGATGTGAACTCCATCAAAAAAACCAAGGGCCAAAACACAAGCTTCCGTTTCAGTGAACTTTGGTTTATCAATTGAACTTTTGATAGTAATTGTCTCCATCGTTTGCCCTCTCCTTTTATGTTAAGTTAACTGCGGTGCAGTGAGCTGGCCATATTTTCCTGCAAAGAATGTCAGAGGATTTCCTCCACGAAGGACAATATCTTCTACTTCTCCAAGGAACAGCGTATGGTCACCAGCTACTTGCTTTCCATATACACTGCATACAATATTTGCTAGCGCATCCTTTACTACCGAGATTTCGTTTAGGCGATCAAATTCTGGTTCACGCTTTTCTTTGATCTGACCGGCGAATAACATAGAAACTTCTTGCTGGTCTTCCGATAAAATATTCACCGCAAATTTACCTGAGCGGTTAATTTTATCTAGCATTTTTGCATTTTCTTTAATCGATATTAGTACGAGTTTCGGGTTTAGCGACACTGACATGAAGGCATTTGCTGTCATGCCATGAGGCTCTCCATCAATGTCCGTTGTAATAACTGTTACACCGGTCGCAAATTTACCCATGGCATCTCGAAATGTACGATCATCCATTGAAATTCCTCCATTCGTTTTATTTATCAGGTGTATTGATTAACCATTTTTATACAATCGAAGAGGCTGATTTCCGCTACGGGCTACTCGCTTTGTTGCTGACGCTTCGCTTTCGCACAGAAAACATTTGTTGCTGACGCTTCGCTTTCGCACAGAAAACATTTGTTGCTGACGCTTCGCTTTCGCACAGAAAACATTTGTTGCTGACGCTTCCTCCGCTAAAGGAACGAAGGCTAAGTGCGTCACGTCTTGTGACAATGCCTTCATGACCAACATCGTGTTGGCCTCAGGGTCTCGTCTGTCTCGCTTTCCCGCGGGAGTCGAGTAGCCCTACACTACAGTCAGTTAAAATAGTAATATATTGGATAAGAGGTAACAAAAAACCTTTTTATCGCTCAATAATAAACCTATTTTCCCCTAATCAATACGCCTATTTATTTATATAACAAGTTCTGGTTTGCGCTGTGCAAGGTTTGGTGACTTAGATTGAATTTGTTCATTGGTTTCAATATCTAAAAACGGAGATGTTTCATTAAACCAGCTGTCCGGTGCTTTTGCACCCCATAATGTTTGACGACGTGGGTCATTTAAATCCCATCGAATTGGCTCGAAGTCATTGTCACTTGTTAAGTAATCTCCGTTATACAGCTCAATACGGTATCCATCTGGATCTCTTAAATACAAGAAGAACGCATTGGATAAGCCGTGGCGTGCTGGACCTCTTTCAATGTTCTCTGAATAGCCAAGAGAAGCTAAAACATCGCAGCAGTGAATTAGAGCAAGTGGATCCGGTAACCAGTAGGCAAAGTGATGAAGACGCGGACCATCTCCGTTCATAAAGGCTTGATCATGCACGGTCTGTTTGCGGTGGAGCCACGCAGCCCAGATACTTCCATCTTCTATAGTTGTATATTCAGAACATGCAAAGCCTAGTTCGTTGATAAAGAAGTTGTAAGCTTTTTCTACATCCGGTACAGCACAGTTTACGTGGTCAATCCGCTGAATTCGGGCACCTCTGTATAAGTCGTAGCGCTGAAGTAAGCGCTCTGCTTTTTCAATCTTGCAGAAAAATTCAAGGGGCATCCCTGAAATATCAAGTACATGCAGTGCACGCCCAAGAGCATGCTGAGTACCTTCCTTAAGCCACTTTGTTTTTAAGCCTTTTGATTGAAACAATTCAGCCAGACGGTCAAGATCTTCTTCTTTTTCTACTTTGTAACCGAGTGCGTGTACCCCTAACGTCTCGGACTTTTTAAGAACCAAGCTGTGGTGTGTGTGTTCTTCAAGCCCTCTCAAATAAACACAGTCGTCCTTTGTTTCCGTTTCAATCATGCCGAGCGCTTTTACATAAAAATCTTTTGAACGGTCTAAATCCTTCACATTTATAACAGTTCTGGCAATGCGAATGATATTGAAATCCATACTCCTCATCTCCCTTAGTCGATTAATTAGTTATTTTTAACTAACGCTTCTGATCGATTCAAAAATTCTTTTACACGATCAACATATTCCTGTTTGTCATACCCATTATAAAGCGTACTTGCCATCCTAACTGGATCACCGAAGAAGAAGCGCTCATAAAGTGTTTGTCGTGTACCGAATGAACTTATACATACATCCCATGCCAAACGATAAAGTTTCACACGATCATAAGCATCTCCAGTGGCGGATTGTAAATACTTATCAAGATCCGGACGAATTTCAGAATTGAAGTCTGATTCTGATGGAATCGCCATTAAGCCACTTGCACCCATTAATTGCATAATTTCTGTAAAGCGAGGGTAAATTTTCGGGAAGTAATGACGTGCTACATTTAACGGTGCAAAATCTGGTGTCATAGTTCCCCATCTATCCACTTTTGCATTTGCTTCGGCAGCAACGACATATGCTTTCATCGTTTCAAGTGCAATAATGACCTCAGAGATTTTCTCCTGTATATGTTGGTATTGGCCAATATTAATTGTCTCTGCCATCAATTGAATAATACCAAGTACAAACTCTGTTTTCGCGATATTTTTTGATACAACTTGATGTGTCATATGAACAACCGCATTACTTTCATTGTAGGCCTGGTTGCACACATCAACATCACCAAGGGCAAAAACTCGATTCCACGGAACAACAACATCATCAAACACAACAATGGTATCCATTTCTTCAAAGCGAGATCCTAGCGGATGGTCGAAATGAGACTTACCATAATCAAAAGATTCTCGACAAATAAATTTTAAGCCCGGTGTGTTATTAGGAATAGAAAATGCAAATGCATATGGATTTTCTTCAGCTGATTGTTTTAACAAAGTAGATGGGAATACCATGATTTCATCGGTAATACCACCTTGAGTAGCAAGTAATCTTGCCCCTTTAATAACGACCCCTTCAGATGTTTTCTCTTTAATCCGCGCTGCAATATACGGATCTGGAAGCTGTGCTGAGTTTACTCCCCTATTGACTTGAGGCTGAATCAACGTATGTGTTAAAGATAAATCATTTTCACGGCAATACTCGTAGTAGTTGGTCATGTTTTCGGCATAAATGGAGTCCTGTTTTCCAAACATTTCTGCAGCTGAACCATATGCCATCATCCCGACATTAATGTAATCAGGAGTACGTCCCATCATGCCACCATTATATTTCGCCCATTCTTGCATCATTTTGCGACGTGTCACCAAATCTTCTTTTGTTTTTGGCTGAATAAAAGATGTACCTACCCGTTCACCAGTTGTTGGAGATTCATATGTCATGTAATCCTTTTTGTCTGGATCATGTTGCAAATCGTAAAGTTCTGCCTGTGTTTTCATAACTCCTTTAAAAGCTGGATGTTCAGAAATCTTCCCTTCTACTCGTTTGCCATCAATCCATATATTTGCCTGTGCATTATCAACTCTTTCAATATATTGCTTCCCTGTTTTTGCTGGCATTATTGTTTCCCCCTTAAAAAATAGTGTTTACTTCCCAAATTGCGGAATATGATGGTCACCTATAGCAACATGGATTACCTTTGGTTCTGTATAGAATTCAAACATTGCGTAATGACCACCCTCTCTTCCAATTCCACTATCTTTCATTCCGCCAAATGGAATTCGAAGATCTCGTACGTTTTGAGCGTTAATCCAAAGCATACCTGCTTCAATAGCATCCGCCATACGATGTGCTCGTTTTAAATCTTTTGTCCATACAAAACCAGCTAGTCCGTAAGATACGTCATTTGCCATATGAAGTACTTCTTCATCTGTTTCAAATTCGATTACGGCCATAACGGGACCAAAGATTTCTTCCTGACATACTCTCATGTCATTTTTTGCATTTAATAAGAGTGTCGGTGGTACAAAATTACCTGCCTTTACCTTCTCCGGAACCACTCCCTGAACTACTTCACAACCTTCTTGTTTAGCAATTTCTATATATTTTTTTACTTTGTTGTAGTGACCTTTTTCAATTAGTGGGCCAAGCTCAGTTGATGAATCCATTGGGTCACCGATTTTAATGTTAGCAACACGTGCTTTTAATTTTTCAACAAATTGATCTTTAATATTTTTATGCAAGAATACTCGAGAATTGGATGTGCAACGTTCCCCATTAAAAGAGAAAATTCCCCATATTGCTGCATCTAGAGCTCGTTCAAGATCTGCATCATCAAATACAATTAAAGGTGATTTCCCGCCAAGCTCCATCGATGTTTTCTTTAAAGTATCCGCAGAGTTTTTAATAATAGTGGAACCTGTAGTCGTTTCACCTGTAAATGAAATCGCTTTCACATTTGGGTGAGCAACAAGAGCAGCCCCTGCTGTTTCTCCAAAGCCATGAACGACATTAAAGACTCCATCCGGAACTTTAGCTTTATGAATAATTTCAGCTAATTTATTTGCAGTCAATGGTGAAAGTTCAGCTGGTTTTAGAACAACAGTATTCCCAGTTGCTAATGCAGGCGCTACTTTCCAAGTCTCTAACATGAATGGGGCATTCCATGGAGTAATTAACCCTATAACTCCTAATGGTTTATAAACTGTATAATTAACGAATTCATCATCCATTGGGTAAGATTCGCCATGCAATTTTGTCTCAACCATTCGTGCGTAGAAACGGAAATTTTCTGCAGCACGTGCGGTTTGATTTCTTGTTTGGCTAATTGGCAGACCTGTGTCTAATGATTCTAAGAAAGCAATTTCTTCAATCTCCTCATCGATGAGATCTGCAATTCTATTAATATATTTCATTCTTTCTTTCAATTTCATCTTGCCCCACGGACCATTCTCAAACGCTTCTTTTGCTGAAAGAACAGCTTGATTTATATCCGCTTCACGCCCCTCAGCGATATAGTTGTTTATTTTATTAGTAAATGGATTTTTATTTTCAAAAGAAGCACCTGATTTACTGTCGACAAACTGGCCATTAATATAGAGTTTTATATTTTCTACTTGCATGTGTTCGTGATTTTTTTGAGTCTCAGTTACTTGAACTTGCATGTGATTACACTCCTCATTCTTCTCTTACTCCTATAACAAGGAGTAAGAGAATTTTTTTAGATTTTGAATGATTATTTAGTTACAATCTCATTTGATAAAATGCCATATTGATTTAAAACTTCACGAATTTCGTTTTGAAGTGCCTCAGATGGTAAATCCATTGGTTTACGTAAAACTGGCGTAATTTTACCCATCATGCCCAGCGCTGCTTTTACTGGTCCAGGGTTAGTTTCTTTGAATAACACATCATTTAATGTCATTAATTCATAATGAAGATTTAAAGCTTTTTCAGCGTCGCCTTCCTCCCAAACATTGTGCATTTCTGCTACTTTCGCTGGTGCAACGTTTGCTGTGGCACTAATAGAACCTTTTCCACCGATTGTTAACATGGGGTAGCAAAGAAGTTCAATTCCCGAGAATAGACTAAAATCTCTCCCACAATTTAACAGCACCCGATTGACATGTTCAAAATCTTTATTTGACTCTTTGGCACCAATAATGTTCGGGCAATCTTCAACAAGTCGAGCCATTGTTGTTACTTCCATATTCACCCCTGTTCTTCCAGGAATGTTATATATAATAATTGGAATATCCACGGCATCGGCAATAGCTTTATAGTGTTTATATAATGCTTGCTGGGATGGCTTGTTATAATATGGAACAATGACCATCGCAGCATCTGCTCCTATTTCTTGAGCAGCCTTTGTTAGTCGAAGTGCTTCATTATGATTAACTGATCCCGTTGCTGGTATAAATGGAACTCGTCCGTTAATCGTTTTACTCGCTGTTTCCATCACAAGCTCTCTCTCTTCGATCGTTAGAGAACTAGGTTCCCCAGAAGTCCCGGTTACCGAAATACCATGGCTCCCACTTTCTATTTGCCAGTTAATTAAACTTTTAAATGTCTGTAAATCTAAACTTTCATCTTCCTTGAAAGGTGTAATAACTGGTGCAATCGAACCTTTTATAATTTCTTTAGCTTTTAGAATTCTAGACATTTTATCTTCTCCTTCTATACCTTTTTATGGAATCGTTTTCAAGATTAATGTATCATTAAGTTTGAAATATTTAAAATATTTAAAATGTTTGTAATGCATATAAAATAAATATGCTTTCTAAGGAGGAATTTCATGGATATAAGACAATTGCGATACTTTGCCACTATTGTTGAAGAAGGCCAAATCACTAGAGCAGCAAAGAAATTACATATGGCCCAACCCCCCCTTAGTCAACAGCTAAAAGCGCTGGAGGAAGAACTTAGTACTCGTTTGATAGTACGAAATGGAAAGAATATAGAACTAACAGCAGCAGGAAAAGTTTTGTATAAGAGAGCTACCAATCTTTTAAGTCAGATTGAAGAAACAATTATGGAAGTGAAAGAAGTAGGAGAAGGTCTTAAGGGTACCTTATCAATCGGATCTGTAAAAACATGTTTTTCTTACCTACCTGAACGCATTCGTTTTTTCCGTGAAAAGTATTCAAACGTTACATTTCGCTTATTCGAAGGGGATACCTATCGATTATTACAAGATTTAAGAAATAGGCATATTGAAGTTGCTATAGTCCGGTTACCTTTCGAATCAGAATCAGATGACTTATCCTCACTGCCATTACCTCCGGACCATTTTGTAGCCGTTATCCCTGAGACGTGGAATTATGAAAATACAATAAGACTAGATGAACTTTCAAGTATGCCCCTAATGTTGCTGCAACGTTTTAAGGGCGTTGGTCAATACGAACTGGTTATAGAAGCTTGTAGAAAACATCACTATGAACCAAATATTGTCTGTCAATGTTCAGACGCTGATATGATTATGTCCCTAGTTAGAGAAGGTGTCGGTGCTTCCTTACTTCCAAGGTCTGTCCTACGTTCATTTTCGATGAATGGCCTGAAAATATTGGAGCTTGAAGAACTTAGTATTCAATCAGATTCCGCCGTTATCTGGTTGAAGGATCGTTACCTTTCAAAAAGTGCTGTTAAATTTATTGAAACTTTTAAGAGGGAATACAATTTAAATATTTCACAAGTAGAATGACTCAAATAATTTCATGCTTCTATAAATCATAATGGTGAATCAGTTTTAAAGATTTTTATTATTCTCCCGTTCTTGAGCCTTTATAGTTATATTAAATATATATTGGGGAGTCAAAAATAAGACAATGAACTCATTTGACTTCGTTCATTTATTAACTGGGTTACTACCATTCATAGAGAATGTAATATTGTTCGGATACGACATACACACGCAACAATGTTGATTGAAAGTGGACACCCTATAAAAACTGTCCAAAAAAGATTAGGACACAGCAGATCAGCAACTACTGAAGACCGCTATGTCCATTTAACTCAAAAGATGGCAAGAGATGCTACCGATATTTTTGATTCCATCGCAAAAAATTTATAAATTGCTGGCACAATTTTAAAGCGGTGGCAAATCGGTGGCAATCACCCATACTCATATAAAAACACACAATTCAAATCCTTATAAACGTTGTTATAACAACGTTACTTCGAATCATCTATCTTCAGAACAGCCATGAATGCTTCCTGTGGAAATGTATATTCAAATTTATCTTTTTATATTTCTATTTAACCGACAATCCTTTGATATATAAGGATTTTTCGGTTGTTTTTTATTTAATTTTATTCATGGATATTTTGCTTTTATCATGCTTTATTTTCTACATATGGTGGGGTTATGATGTGCAAAAATAAGAACACCCGTCACTTCGCACACTGGAGTGGTCTTTATAATATCTCTGTCAATGTAAACAGTCTTATTAACATCTATGTAAGGCTTTTAAATCGATTGTTCTAATAATTAATGAATAAATCTTTTTATTGTGCGTTCTGTAGATTTAATTTGTTCAATATATTTTTCGGGATCTGTTGAAAAATGCCCTTTTGCAACCCTCTAGCCTTCCCTTAATTACACACCATCTAATACATCTTGGTTATTAAATTGCAAAAAGGCAGTTGAAAATCAGATTCATCCGAACTTTCAACTGCCAACTCAAATATTTGATTTTGTACCCATTAAATATTACAGGGTTGTTTTTCGATTACATTTTGTTGCAGTGAACTGCGTTTTTTATTTGTTCTGCTCCTCTAAAAACTAGAGATTATCAAGGACTAACTGGAGGAGTAAGCCCTGTAAGAACAGGAGTTATAACATTAGTGCCAGTTCCAAGGCGAATTTGTTGAACTTGCAGTACTTTTACAGTAAGCTCAAGCACGATTTTTTCACGTAATGTGTCGAAAGTGCCTTCTGGTGCTGCCATAACCGGTGAAAAATCAAGTTCAAAGAAGTTTGCAGCTACTAACTCGCCAAATGGTTGTTCATTGTATTTAACTAGATTTTGGAAGAAAGCTTTATCCAATCGAGCATCCATTTGCGTAGTTTCATTAAGGAAGTTCGCTTCGGCAAACTCGGAAATTCCTAAAATTGGAGAAGGGCCTCCTGTTGTTTGTGGGAAAGTAAGGTCTGTAAAACCTGAAAACGGAACATCGGCAATTCTATCTTGGAGTGCCCCGTTACATGCTGCTGAAGCATATTCTATGTTTTTGCGAATATTTCCCGCTACAAATAATTTAGCTCTTGTTACCGTAAAAAAGTCAGTGTTGGCAATACGTGCAAACGCAACCGGTACTAGTTTCACTTGATTCAGGAATACATTTTTTTTCACTCTTTTGATTTCAGTTGCTGCAGGACTAAGCGTAATATCTGACTCCACAGCAATTTGAAGTGTTGGTTCTGCAAGTACAACTGGAACTTTAATAGTTGGAGTCGTTAACGGTGTAGCGACTAATGGAGTAGTAGCTGCAGTTAATGGTATTTGTTCTGTCGATGTTACTGGACAAGGTTCGACTTGATTAACTTGAAAATCTAATTGATCACTCAAAAAATTCCCTCTTTTCATTTTTTTAGTATTAGAGAGCGCTCTCTATATTGCTAGAATATGTAGCGATTAATTCTATGTATAGACGTGTATACTAGTTTTTTCTGATTTTAAAAAAGGGGTTTTTTAGAATGAACATCAAAATGCTAGATACTCACCTAGCACCTAGTTTTAATTGTTTAGTTACCTTTTTTGACTGGAGAATTTCAAGAAAATAATAGTCAAAAGCAGAAGCAATATTACGGAGAAAGATATTAGAGTACGAAAATGCTGGAACCGTATTTATACCACAAGAAATTATATTACAGGACTTAAGTTTTTGGATGGAGGAATATGTTGACCTTAAACTAGAACCGAATACGTACTACAATTATGAAGGTGTAATAAAGAATCACATCTTGCCTCACCTAGGTAAATATAAAGTAAAATCTTTAACCACTCATGTCTTACAACAGTTTATTAATTTATCTTTAAATCACGCAGTGTATCCATACAAATACATTAAAGAAAACCCTATGCATTATGTAGAGCTCCTGAAGGATAAAAGTAGAAAACCACCCGTGAAGATTTAAAAATTCAATCAAAAGAAAACTTAAGAAGTATTAATAGCGTTTTAAATGAGGATCACCCTTTTTATTTACCATTTCATATTGGCTTACATTGTGGTGTGCGTGTAGATGAAGTTTGTGGGCTTGAATGGAAACATATAAATTTCGAGGAAATGACGATACAACGACATTAATAGAGAATGGTACACCTGTTAAAACTGTACAAAAAAGATTGGGACATAGCAGAACCGTCACAGAAGATCGCTATGTCCACCTCACTGAGAAAATGGCAAGAGATGCTGCAAACATCTTTGATTCATTCGCTCAAGATATATAAGAATTGCTAACTTATTTTTATGTTGGGGAATTGGTGGGAAACCCCACCATTTAACCCTTATATAAATTAGATAAATTCGTCACAGACCCTTATCATTACTATATTACTTCGAATCATCCATCTTCAGAACAGCCATGAATGCTTCTTGTGGTACTTCAACTGAACCTACTTGTTTCATACGTTTTTTACCTTCTTTTTGTTTATCAAGAAGTTTTCGTTTACGAGAAATATCCCCACCGTAACATTTCGCTAATACGTTTTTACGCATGGCTTTAATTGTTGAGCGTGCCACAATTTTTTGACCAACTGCTGCTTGAATTGGCACTTCAAATTGTTGACGTGGGATTAATTCTTTCAATTTTTCAACGATGACTTTACCGCGCTCGTATGCAAAGTCACGGTGTACGATAAAGCTTAGTGCATCGACTTGCTCAGCATTTAATAAGATATCCATCTTCACTAGTTTTGAAGTCTGATAACCAATGAGTTCATAGTCAAATGAAGCATAGCCCTTCGTATTTGACTTTAAATAATCAAAGAAATCATAAACGATTTCTGATAACGGCATTTCATAAATAATGCTGACACGTGTTGTATCAATATAATCCATTGTCATAAAATTACCGCGCTTTAATTGACAAAGCTCCATAACAGCTCCTACATAATCGTTTGGTACCATAATTGTAGCTTTTACATATGGCTCTTCCACTCGCTCAATTTTTTGAGGATCCGGCATAAATGAAGGGTTGTCAACCTTTACTGTAGATCCATCCGTCATTTGAACATTGTAAATTACAGAAGGCGCTGTTGTGATTAGATCAATGCTAAACTCACGCTCAATACGCTCTTGAATGATTTCCATGTGTAAAAGCCCTAAGAAACCACAGCGGAAACCAAATCCGAGTGCTTGTGATGTCTCTGGCTCATATTGAAGTGCTGAGTCATTAAGCTCTAACTTTTCTAACGCTTCACGTAAGTCATTATATTTCGCTGTATCGATTGGATATAATCCGCAGTATACCATTGGATTTAATCGACGGTAACCTGCTAATGGCTCAGCTGCTGGACGATTAGCAAATGTAACTGTATCCCCCACACGAGTATCACCTACATTTTTAATCGATGCTGTTAAATAGCCTACGTCACCTACTGTTAGTTCAGTCTGTGGTACAACTTTTGGTGTGTGTACACCAACTTCAATAACTTCAAATTCTGCACCAGTAGCCATCATACGAATTTTATCGCCAGGTTTTACTGTACCATTCATGATGCGAATGGAAATAATAACACCTTTGTAAGCATCGTAAACAGAGTCAAAAATAAGGGCTTGTAACGGTGCATCCGGGTCACCAGTTGGTGCAGGCACTTTCTCTACAATTTGTTCTAAAATATCTTCAATCCCGATACCGGCTTTAGCAGAAGCTAAAACAGCTTCAGAAGCATCTAACCCGATTACGTCTTCAACTTCTTGACGTACACGTTCTGGATCTGCTGCAGGTAAATCAATTTTATTGATAACAGGTAAAATTTCTAGGTCGCTATCAAGCGCTAAGTATACATTTGCTAGTGTTTGTGCTTCAATACCTTGTGCTGCATCGACAACTAAAATTGCACCCTCACAAGCAGCTAAACTACGTGATACTTCATATGTGAAATCGACGTGTCCTGGTGTGTCGATTAAATGGAATATATACACTTCACCATCTTTAGCTTCATACTTTAATTGGACTGCATTTAATTTAATCGTAATGCCTCGCTCACGTTCTAAATCCATTGAGTCGAGTAGCTGTGCTTTCATTTCACGAGAGGTTAATGATTTCGTTTGCTCTAAGATACGGTCAGCAAGCGTTGATTTCCCGTGGTCAATATGTGCAATAATAGAGAAATTTCGTATATTCTCTTGTCTTTTTAAACGTGCTTCTCGGTTCATCTTTTCCACTCCTAATTAAACTATAATGAATTATACTATGAACCTTATATAAACCACAACAATAGAACGGCATAAATGCTGTTAAATCAATGGTTATTCTAAATAGTGTGCCATTTCCTCTGCAAAACAATGCAAAAACGATAATGAGTTGCTAAGAGATATTTCCTATACTCTTCATAAAAAATAGCCAGCTACACCTAGAAATGGTGCACGCTGGCTATTTTATTACTAAATTAAATATTTATTGATTGTTGAATAAGGCTCGTTAACGTATTAATACCTTTTTGTTCTAAATGTACGCCATCTGGAGCAAAAAATTCTGGATGATTGATAGCAGCCGAATGCCAATCAATCAATGTAATATTATCATGCTCTTGAGCTTTTTGTTGTAATGAATAATTTACTTTACTTTCCCAAGCACGAGGTACCCTTGTATTCACTAGATAAATATCGGCATTGGAGAAAGATTCAAGTAGTGTATCGATCTGATCACTCGTAAAGAAACCATTTGTGCCAAGTTGAATAATAACTGCTTTATTTGGCTGATTAAAACTAGCGTAATTTGGTGCCAGTTTGACAGCTTGTGAAACTTGGCGACCAATTTTCGCATCAATTGTTATGTTAGGATAGATATTTTGTAAGCTTGTAGCAATATCTATCGTTAAAGAATCTCCAATAGCTAATATTCCGTTATTGGATTCATTTTTAGAATTAGCAGTTGTCTCATGTTCTCCCTGCTTAGGTTCTTCTACTTCCGATTGCGGGCTAGTTTCAGCTTTTTCATTCTGAACATTCGAAGAATCGCTTTCTGATGTCTCTTTTTCCGCAACGGAATCATTATGCTTAGAAGGTTGTTCTCCACCATTTATTTTAATTTCTGTTGGCTTAGATTCTTTTGATTGCGTTTGTTCTTCTCCTACAACGCCTGTCATTCCAGTAAAAAATACTAGAAGGAATAGTGGAACAAGCACAGTAGAAATTTTTCTAGTAAACGAAAAGCTGCCCCATTTATTTTTATTAAATACAAGATACTGTCGATAATAGGAGCGGAATCCTTCCTTCCGTATTGGCATTTCGATAAAACGATACGATAATTCAGCAATAATCAAAATAAGAATTAGCTGTAAAGCAACTCGCCAGTATACAGGATTACCTATCTCGTGGACAGGAGTACCCAACACCATGATTGGGTAATGCCATAGATAAATTCCATATGATCTTGAACCAATCCAACATAGAGGCTTTAAAGAAAGTATTTTTCCTAATATGCTAATTGGATGACAAACACACGCTATTAATATAGCTGCATTCAAACAGAATAGGAACATGCCTCCTCTATATAAGAAAGTTTGATATTCATCTACAAAAATAATACTTAATATGAAAATACTAAAAGCAACCACACTTATAGCATTTAGTTTATTGACATGGTCAGTAGATAGTTTTTGAGAAGATAGTCTTTTCATCGGCCAAACGAAAGCTAGCCAGCAACCTATAAGTAATTCAAAGGAACGTGTATCTGTCCCGTAATATATACGACTAGGATCAGCTCCTGGCTCATACAGTATGCCCATTAACACAGCTGAGCATAATGCACCAATAAAGATAAAAATAGCTAATTTACTCTGTTTTTTAACAAGATAAAGCCCTAGCATCAACAGAATTGGCCAAATAAGATAAAATTGTTCCTCAATCGCTAAAGACCATAAATTTTTTATAGGTGAAGGAGATCCAAAACTATCAAAATAGGAGAGCTTATGAAAAATGAACCACCAATTACTTGAATAAAAAATAGAGGATATTGCGTCTCCGCGCAATGTATTTAGAAGTTCCTTATGAAATAAGGTAGCCCAAGCAAATGAAGTAATAATCATTACGTACGCTGCAGGTAGTAGGCGTCGAAATCGCCCAACCCAAAAATCTCTTAGCCCTACTGTTAACTGATTTCCTTTTAAAGGTAAAATTGTAGAGGTTATTAAGTAACCCGATAAAACAAAAAAGATATCAACTCCGAGGAACCCACCACTGGCCCATTTGAAGTTAAAATGATAAGCTATCACAGCTAGTACTGCTAAAGCTCGAATCCCATCTAACCCAGGGATATAACGATGATTGACTGCTTTGCCTGACATAATATTCCTTCCTCTTCTTCCGATAATCTACAAAACTTTGTGTAAACTTTAGTATAAAACCAATTATCGTCCCCTTTTAACTAATGATTCAATGCATTCACTTATATAAATGACGGATGAGTATTTATAAAAGTTTACTTTTTATCACATAAACAACACTAAATTAACTTCTCATATGTATAGTTGTCCTTCATCCTTTTGAAATAAAGGTTAATCTTTTTCATATTTTATCCATTAAAAAAGCATCTCCAAAATGGTAGATGCTTTAAAAAGCGTATTTCGCCTATTGCATATGCCGCTACAAAACTTTTACAACTCATAGTCAAATCTTTATGTGTTGACTCAAAAAATTATAAGACAAGAAATAAATAATTAAAAGGCTTTACAACTATTTTCCCTAAATAAAATTCCTGGTATTTTTGCTAATAATCATTCATTTTTCATACTTTGTCCAAAAATATCACAAAAAATTGGCAAAAAGGAGGATATAAAAAGTCCAGCTTTTCACCAATTCCAATATTATTGTAATTTAATCTATCAGGTTTATTGATTAACTATTTCTATCCACTTGAAATTAATTAGAAGACCGTTGATTATTCTTGTTTTCCTGTATTAAAGGATTTTGATATAGCTTTTCCTATTACAGCAATTGTACGATTCAATTCTTCTTCTGTATTGTCTATTCCACCTATTTCGATTAAGATCATTTCTTTTGTTAAATCTTGATTATAACGTCCATCTACATTGTCACCACTTTTAGATATAACACCTCTAGAAATCTTTGGAACAATTTCATTCATAGCAGCAGATAGACTTTCTGCATAAGCAGTATTCCATCTATAATTCTTATGCTCTGCACCAATGACTATTGCAATCCGTGCATATGATTCTTTGTTATGTGTTAACGTTGTCGCATCTCTCTTGGCAGAATCTCTATGAAAATCAATAACTAAATCATAGGATTGCTCTTGTAAACGTTTTGCTAAATAAGGACGTACAAAGTTATAAGAATCCGGAAAACTTTTTCCCTTAAGTTTTAGTTCCTTCATAACATCAACATCTAAAATATCCGTTTGTATACCATTCATGCTAAAATGCTTAGAAATAGTATCTTTTAAATTATAAATATTTGTTTTTTCATCATAATAGGCCGCTTTCCCGCTAGCAGCTTTCACCATTGGTTGATATGATTCCTGTGAATGCGTAAATAATAGCAATACTTTAAATGGGTCTTTTGTTTGATCTTGCTTCTGATCTTGTGTTTGATCTTGTGTTTGATCTTGTGTTTGATCTTTTGTCTGCTCAAGTGCACTTTGTTCAGGTAAATTAGTAGCGGCAAACACGACTTGCTTATCCTCTGGTTCTTTAATCGGAGTCGATGCTTGCTTGTTGAACGGAAGTTGCCCAGCAATGACAGGTAATACGAAAAAGAACAATAATAAACCAAATGACCACTGTAGTTTTTTTAGCAAAGTCACACCCTCCTCCCCTTATCGTATGGAGGGGGTGTGCCTTTTAGAACGAAAAAAATTATAGATTGTTTGCCCACTTCATAAGCATAGACGACACGAGTTTTGCATACTTATCTACCCAATAATCGGCTTCCTTTGGCGTGACCATCAGCTGTGTATGCGAGCCTGCGAAAGTCTCTGCAAATAATTGTTGACGCTCTTCTTTAGACCACGTAGCCCACTCACCAAAAATCGGCTTCACTAAAGACATATCTAGTTCTTTATTTATATCTGGTTGCCAAGACGATAATGACAATTTTGATGATGGTTTATTCCGCTCTGACACTCGTGCAGCTATAGAACGTAGCATTACCTCTACAGCATCCGCAATTAATACAGGTGCATCCACTACTGTTGGGATACCAATTGCGGTAACAGGAATGCCAAGCATCTCATATGAAATTTCCTTACGTTGATTTCCAACGCCTGAACCAGGGTGTATCCCTGTATCCGTTAATTGAATTGTTTTACATAAGCGATTGCTGGCTCTTGTTGCAAGTGCGTCTACAACAATAATTAATTTAGGTTTAAGACGCTCTGCCAACGCCGCTACAAATTCACCAGTCTCGTATCCTGTTTGCCCCGTTACTCCAGGCGCATACATAACGAATTTTTCATCAATTACATCTAAACTATGCAAATGATCAATAAGATAAGGCCCTATAGCATCAGGTGTAATTGTTCGATTACCTAGACCAATAATTAAAATTTTGTCATCATCTTTCCATGAAATGGATTCATGCATTTTTTTAAAATTCACAAGCAATTCTTTCTCAAGCTGCTCAAATCCATCTTGATCTTCTAACGTCAAAGTAGGCACAGACAGTGTAATGTACTGCCCTTTCTTCTTTCCAATTTGCTTCTCACCTTCTGCATTAACGAGCACATCAGTGATTTTTACCCGTCCAGCAGTCTGATCTTCAATTTGAATACCACTAGACTCTTCAAGCGTTTCTTTTTGTTCTTTTGTTTGATGTAATACAACCTCTTCAGATTCATCAATTAAATCCGTACGTTGCCAGTTAAAGTTTTGCATACAGTTCACCTCAACTGTAGTTTGTTCAAACTGTCAAGTAAATATTCTTTGCATTTATCTATTGCAATTTGGCCTAGCGTTTGTTAAAATGATTTTTGTTGTATTGACACAAGAAATCAATGAGAAGATATCATCTCGTACCTAATTTAGGAGGTGAAATATATGCCAAACATTAAATCTGCGATTAAACGCGTAAAAGTTAACGAGAAAGCTCACGCTGCTAACTCTCAAGCTAAATCTGCAATGCGTACTACAGTGAAAAAAGCTGAAAACGCTGTTGCTGCTAAAGCTGAAAACACACAAGAACTTTTACAAGCAGCTTACAAATCTTTAGATAAAGCAGCTTCAAAAGGACTTATCCACAAAAACGCGGCGGCTCGTAAAAAGTCTCGCCTTTCTAAAAAAGCGTAATTGTTATAAAGGATCAGTATACTCTTTTAAGAGTGTGCTGATCTTTTTAATTTATAAGAAAATCAATTACGCCTTGTCATAACTTCGTTTTCCCACTATTGTGCTTACTATAAAGAGCTGCCCATATTGCTTCGGACAGCTCATCAATAGATGTTTTCTTATCGCTATACCCTTAAAGTTGACGCAATAAAAAGAGTTCTAAATAACGCTCACGATTGCCTCCTGTTGATTTCAGTTGTAAATCGACCTCTGCTAACTGATATAAAGCCTTCAATAAGCTTTCCTCTGACGGACGATTACGCTGCTCAACCATCAACTTGACACGATAAGGATGTATTTTTAAATTTTTTGCGATTTGCTGTGGATGATAGCCCTTTTTCAATAAATAAAATACATTGGACATCGTACGTACATTTGATGCAAGCAATCCAACAAGCATGATAGGCTCTTGCTTTTGACGTAGTAAATCGTGATAAATAGACAATGCTCCTACAGAATCGTTCGCAAAGTAAGCATTTAACATTTTAAAGGCATCCTGCTCTAACGTTTTTGCCACTAAATCCTCGATTAGCGTAGCAGTTATTTCACCACCATCTCCTACATAAAGAGTTAGCTTCTCAACTTCCATTTGCAACTGTAGCATATTCGGTCCCACCATTGCGACGAGCTGCTCAATCGCATTTTGTGTTATGCTGCTGCCTTCTGCTTTGACTATACTTTGTATCCACACAGCTAAGTCCTGCTCCTTTGGTGTTTCAGCTTGGACTAATAACGCATGCTCTTTCATCATCTTTGTCACTTTTTTACGTTCATCCAACTTCTCATAAGGTGCGATAAAAACTGTTACTGAAAAATCAGAAGGGTTAGCAAGCCATGCTTCTAAGCGTTTTATATCATGGTCAATTTTTTCTTTGCCTTTTTCGGTTGCCTTTAAAAAGGATGCGTTTCTGGCAATAATAAGCTTTCGCTCAGAGAAAAAAGGAATTGTATCTGCTTCATCCATAACGACATCCACTGGCATCTCTTCCAAATCAAATGTAGACATCTCTATCTCTTCTTCTGGCCCTATCACTTCTTTTAACCGTTTAACTGTCTCATCTATAAAATAGCTTTCCTCACCAACGAGTAAATAAACTGGTGAGAGCTCTCCTTTTTTGATATTATTCCAAACCGTTGAAATCATAATTTTCCCTCCATCTAGCAATACTACTAGTATACATGATTTACATTCCTTTGTGACTTTGACCGAATTGTGTCGATTCCTTGCCACTTGGCAAATTCTCCTTTTCGATATAGCTTTTATGAAAACGATGTCTTATAATAAATAACAGAATTGGAGGGATAACAATGAATCCATTTGAAGGAAAAAACATACAATGTCGCCGTAACGATGCAATCGATTCTGGAGTTGGCTTCGGTGTATCATTCGGAATGTTTGCAGTTATGTTTATCATCGCAATAGTAGTGGAAGTAGCATCTAGATAATTGAATGTAATGTACGAGGAAAAAGACCTTGCTCATTGGACAAGGTCTTTTTTCTTTTGCACAGACCAACTATTTTCATGAATTCTTACTTCAATCGTCCCATCTATTCCAGTTGTTAAAATAGATAAATTTCGACTTGTAAAACGCTCCACAACCTCATCATGCGGATGACGATAGCGATTATTGAGCCCAGCGCTGAAAATGGTTAATTCAGGCCGTAACAGCTCCACAAATGGCTCAATACTTGATGTTTTACTGCCATGGTGTCCAGCCTTCAACAATGTCATATCCGCTAATTGCTTGTTGTAAAGATGAATTAGCTCCTGTTCACCATCTTCCTCTAAGTCACCAGCTAACAATGCTCGAAATGACCCCTGTTGCATATATAAAACAATTGAATCATCATTCCCCTCATAATGGGTGTCACGGGGCCATAAATAATGAAAGCTAGTATTTCCTATACGCCAAGTTGTCCCATGCATCTTTTCTTTCACTGGTACCTTTTGCTTTTTGGCTTCCATCAGTAAATCTCGCATTATAGGTTGATCCATTGAACCCGGAGTGAGGTGAATTTCATGCATGTTAATCTCTTGCAAAACCTCCTCAGCTCCCTCCACATGATCCGCATGAGCATGAGTGACGATAAAGAGATCAATGTTTCGTATCCCTTTTCCTTTTAAAAACGGTACAACAACTTGTCTCCCAACCTCATATGGGCTTTCTGACGTCTTCCAAATATTCTGCTCAAAACGTAGTAAGCCGCCTGAATCAATAACATACACAGCCCTTCTAAAGGGTAATTCAATAACTGTGCAATCACCCTGACCAACGTTTAAAAATGTAAGCTTAGTTTCGTTAAACAGCATCGGCGATAAATGAATACTCAATGCAGGGATGAAGACTACAACTGCAAATTTACCATAATGTTTTATCTCAATAAAATAGAAACCTGCTAATACACTGATCAACGCCACGCAAATAAGCCATAAAGCAGGTTTCCCTGGCGACCACAGCTGAAACGGTATTTCCTGGAGATATAAAATAAACTTTGTAAGCCAAACACGGAGCGGCTCGTACACATCAAACAATGCTTTTGCTACTGGCATCGATATAATTGTTACAACAAACATGGCAATATTAATAGGCAGAATAACAAAGGAAAACAGTGGTACAAAAATAATATTTGCTAAGAATGAAGAAATAGAAATTTCATAAAAATGATGGAGCAATAATGGATAAACAAGAAGCTGGCACACAAATGTAATGAAAAATGATCGGATTAACCAGTTCGCGAATAGTCTAAAAATGACAGCTGAATAGACGAGACTAACCGTTGCTAAATATGACAATTGAAAGCCAATCTGATAAATGACACCTGGTTCAAGTAGGACAAAGCAAATAAAGCTAATTGCTAGAGCATCATCAATTGAAATTTGCCACCTAGCATAACGCATCAGCATAATTAGTTCTACAACAGATACTGCGCGCCATACGGACGGAGCACCGCCAGCTATCACCCCATATATAGGTAAGATGATGAGTAACACTAAGGTCGCCATTTCCTTTCGTACACCTATACGTAGAAGGCCTTCAAAAAACAACCATGAGACAAGCGCCACATGCAAGCCAGAGATAGCAAATATATGCGTGATGCCAAGCTTTTGATAGGCTCTTTGAAGCTCATGATCGACTTGATCCTGTAATCCTATTAGGAGTGCTTGTGCCTCTGCAATTAGTGTCTCTGGGAATGTTGTTTCAATATGTTTTTTCATATAGTGTCTCTGTTTAGCAAGAAACGAACGAATGGATTTTTTCTCTTCTATAAAGGACCAGCTCGAAACTTCAAATATTCCTCTAGCACCTTTACTAATCAAATATTTTTCCATAGAAAACCCATACGCATGTGCAGGTGGAAGCGGTGCTACAAGTTCTCCTTGCACTAGATAGGTCCTACCTGTCAATGAAGTAGTTTCATAAAAGATTTTCTCTTCTTCTGATAAAAATGTATAGACAACATACAGCTTCTCACCTGATTCAGTTTTTACAAAACCTCTAAGCTTTTGACCATTTATTTTAAATTCACTCGACCAAGTTATTGGGAATTTTGACGGTAGAGGGGAAGAGTCCGTCAGTTGAAATGTAACGATGAAGAAATAAGAAAGAAATCCAAAGACGATAACAAGCGCTGAAATTAAACGCGTTTCACCTTTCAATTTAAGCCATAACGCGAAAAGCACAAGAACAGCGAGTAGCCAAGCTGACTTGTGTGCCGCTATTGAAGCAACGAGCACAGCTAGTGCTACGTAAATCCATTTATGCTTTAAAGCATTTTGCCAAATAATGCACTCACCTTCTGTTCATATGGGAGCAATTTTTCTGTAGGCATACCACTCTCACGAAGCTCGTTTAGCATGTCTATGTACAAGGCTAATTTTTCGTCGCTTAAGAAGTCAATTTTACGTTCATCAAACGGAACGTGTACAACCTCTACACCTGCTTTTTCAAATAACTCATGTGCATAAGGGTTATTTTTATAATCGGTAGCGTAATACACACGTTCAATACCTGCTTGAATAATAGATTTCGTACATGGTAAACACGGGAAATGTGTAACATATAAGTCTGCACCTTTTGTAGGCGTACCATATTTAGCACATTGTAGCAGTGCATTCATCTCAGCATGTACTGTACGTACACAATGGTTATCAACAACATAGCAGCCTTTTTCAATACAATGTTCATCACCTGTTATTGAACCGTTATAGCCACCTGCTATAATTCGCTTATCTCTAACGACAGTAGCTCCTACTGCAAGCCTTGTACATGTACTACGTAATGCGAGTAAATGGCTTTGCGCCATGAAAAATTGATCCCAAGTAATTCGCTCCATATGACTACCTCCAAAAATTTACTTATATTAATTAATACGCTGTGCCTTTATTGCAACAGTCTTTTTCTACTATAGTGTAGCCCTTTTTGAAAAGAATCGTCAATATCTCAAAACTTACTGCCATTACTTAACTGTAATGAAATCCTTTAGCTTCTCAAATGTTTTTTCGCCAATACCACTCACTTTTTTTAAGTCCTCAATTGTTTTAAAGGCACCATTCTCCTCACGATACGAAATAATACTTTGAGCCTTTGATGGACCAATACCTGATAAAGTCGTAAGTGCTGCTTCATCTGCTTTATTTAAATTGACCTTTTGATCTTTCATGCCATTGTTACTTTGTGATGTTCCACTAGTAGGCATCGTCAAGATATTAGAGGTAATTTCGTCAGGCTTTTCACCCTTTATAGGAATGTAAATAACCATCTCATCCTCAACTTTTTGCGCATGATTAATGAGTTGCGTATCAGCATCCTGCGTATAGCCACCTGCAAGCTTTACCGCATCTATAATTCGCTGGTCAGTCTGTAGCTCATAGACACCTGGATACATAACAGCACCCTTTATATCAACAAATATCTGCTGTATGACCGCTTCATCAACAGATTCTTTCATATCAGGTTGTTCAATAGGTTGGATTGTTTCGATGAGCTCTTCTTGGGGAGGCGAAGAGTCAGAACTCGAAAAAAAGAAGTAACTAAGTCCACTGATTGCAAGTATGCCGGGGATCAACATACTTTTTTTGTACTTTTGCCAAAAAGATTGGATCATCTATAACATCCTTTCCTTTGCAAAAGGTAATCATATGGAGTCTATTTCATCTTACATTATCATTCATGTGTTGAAAAGATAAATTATTTATAGAAAGTGCTGAGACTAATAATGAAAGCCCATCGCCATAACGTGGGGTTGATTTCCGTTCCGACTGGGCGCTTTCCTGGGGGCGTCCGATGAGCCGCTTCGCTGCGCTCCAGGACGCTAATCCCCAAGGAGTCGCCCGGTCTCCACTCCAATCAACTTAATCACTTTTATTTCTAACGCTACAATGTGAAAAGAACCACAGTGCATATTTGTGCAAAGCTGCTCTTTTTTAGCATTTCTAAAAGCTTTAGTCTTCTAATAGATCTTTAAATTTCGCTTGAAGTTCAGTCGCTAAGATTCCCTCATTGTTAAAATGGCGAATAAACACAGATTGCATCATATCATCCTCTTGAGCTGGATTCATCTGCATTAATATTTGATTAATCTTCTCTGCGAGCTGTACTGGATTGGCATACATCGTATTCCAAGCGCGAACCTTTAACTCTAAATCTGTACCGAGAGCTGCTTCCTCCAAATCTTGCATTGCTACAGGCTCACTAAAGTGCGCATACGGGTCTTCATATGTATCTGTATGTATAAAATGAATACAATCTTCTAACTTGTCTGCTACACGTATTGTATCCACAAAAACTCCATGTTCATTTTCATATAAATGACTATTTTTCAACATTAAAAACGGTGCGTGTTGCTGAAGCCCAATCACTTGCTTTTTCAATTGCGGCGTAATAAAGATTAAGCCATGCTCTAGCTGCAATGTTTGAACGTATCCAGAAAAATTACCGCTTGCAGCAAAATCACTATATGTTTTGGGACGATAATAAAATTCAGCGTCTAACTCCTCTGCTTCAATCGTCCACTCCACCTCTGGGCAATCAAAAATCACGCGCAGTGCAAAACCATTAGCTGTTTTTCTGAGCTCATCGTAAATATAAAACTGTTTAAGGATAATTTTACCTATTTCACTTATAATATTGTTAAACGTTAAAGAAATGATTGACTTTGCAGTAAAGCCTCCTGCCATATCCAGTGTTAATACTACTTGAGTAGCATTACGGCTAATACTAACTATGTTTGCATCATGAAGGCTTTGCTCAAAGACTTCTCTTCCCTTTGGTTTCATATAAGCTAACGTTTTCTGCTTTTCGTCATATGCCGCATCGAGAATATTTTCAAATAGCCGCTCCTGTTCATTTCTCCATCGTAAAAAATCTTCCCGTACATGTTTAGGAACATCTGGTGTATTCAACGTACCATCTAAAATATATGGTTGAAACCGCAGTGGTAAATAGTTCATTAAACTATCACGTAATCCACCTAACTCCTGCTTTTTTTCCTTAAATAAATCAATATCATTTTCCTTTGCATAGGCAAGGCTTTGTGTCCACTCTTCATCAGATTCGTAAATAAATAATTTCATCGCATTTTCATACCTTTTTTTTCTCTCGCAATGATAAATGCCACATAATTTCAGCCCCTTTCAATTTGGTAGTAAGAAACAGAAACACTTTTTTGGAAAAAATCATCATTGATTTTAGTTAGGAGGGGTCATTTGAGAAATAAAACACTTTTAGTCACAAATTCAATTATACTATTGATATTAGTTGGTTGTGCAGGTTTAGCAGACTACACAATCCCACTACCAAATGAATACCGAATCGACCGTTTATCTGCACATCAAATCGGCATATATGGTGAAGAACCCGTAGTAGAGCAAGGAATGGTAAAGGGTAATGTAAATAATTATAACTATGTACCTCCGAAAATAACAGATATCTGGTGGAATGACAATTATATTATTGCCAAACAAGTGACTCTACAAAGTATAAATGGTGGTGTTGCTGAGCCAAATGAAGAGCAGTTTGCATTTTGGGTCGTTGATATGCATGCTCATATCGTTTATGGACCACTTGACGAAAAAGCTCTTATCGAACAAAAGAAACTTTTAAATTTGTCTGAAGAAATGGAGTTAATTCCCATTGAAGATTTAAGTGATCTTCGGCAATGAAAAACAAAAACAGCTCGCTGGTAAGTTTACCAGCAAGCTGTTTTACTATTTTACCGCACGGATAAAAATGCGTTCACTTTCATATTCAGGGCCTTCATCAGTAAAATCTGCTGTTACTTCTACATGATTAAAACCAATTTCCTGAAGCCATGCCATATATTGCTCAATTGAGAATGTGCGTTGGTTATGCTCCTCGTCGAAACGTTCATACAGATCACTCTCAGCATCACGCACATAAAACGTCATTTGGTGGACAACGGAATGTTCAAAATCGCCAGGCTCCGTATGCCATACATAGCTAATATCACCATCGTCATACGTAAACGGTCCGTCTAAAAATATATCATTCATTTTAAATAACGAATGCACGTCAAAAAACAGGTGGCCACCATCTCGTAAAGCACCATAAATACGTTCTAATGTTGAATAAACTGCTTTTTCCTTCACTACATAATTCAGAGAATCAATAGCAATCGTTACAACGTCAAGCGCCTCAAAGCCCTCTAATTCATCCATCGACATACAATAGAGAGGCACATGTAATCCTGCATCAGCAAAGCGCTCTGCGGCAATGGAGAGCATATTTTCAGATAAATCGATTCCACTCACCTTGTAACCCGCCTGCGCAAACAACAGGCCAAGTATACCTGTACCACAGCCGATATCTAAGAGATTTGGAAATTGACTGCTCGGTGCATGCTGCAAAACCCATTCCACATAAAGATTGTAAGGGATATCGGTTTGCAGCTCATCATACACGTGCGCAAATCGCTCGTAACTACTCACACTTAAGCCTCTGGCATGTCTAGTTGAGGTGCATCGCCCCATAGACGCTCTAAGTTATAATAAGCTCGTTCATCTTTATGGAATACATGCGCTACAACATCTCCTAGGTCTACAAGAATCCAGCGTGCTGCATCGAAGCCTTCTACGCGACGAATTTCAAAGCCCTCTTTTACTGCTACCTCTTGTAATTCACGTGCGATTGCTTGCACTTGGCGGTCAGAATTACCATGAGAAATAATAAAGTAATCCGCTAAAAGTGAAATGCCTTGCATATTTAAAACGACAATATCCTCACCATGTTTGTCGTCAATTGCTTTGTAAGCTGATTGTAATAAAGTTGAAGTCATCCTTCACTGTCCTCTCTTTTCATCATATCGTTGTAACATTCTATTGATAATGGATAAATTGGTTGTTTTGTGTCAATTAAAAATGCCAATGTATGGCGCACACAAGCACTCATCGCTTTATCCAAATTTTTCTTTACTTTTTTTCGTAGACGATCAACACCAACAAATTTACGATTAGGTTCAATCATATCTGCAACAAAAATAATTTTTTCTAAACGGCTCATGCCCGCGCGTCCTGTTGTATGAAAACGAATAGAATTTAACATATCCTCATCTGTAATGCCAAATTCGCTTTCTGCAATATATGCACCTACTGGACCATGCAGTAATTCACTACCCCAGCCAATAAGGCGAGCATCTAATTTTTCATCACGGACGATTTTCTCCATCCATTCGATATCTGCATATTTCGCAACATCGTGAAGGATGGCAGCTATCTCAGCCTTTTTTTCATCCTCACCATATAATGTTGCTAGCTCAATGGCTGTTTCCATTACACCAATGGTATGAATATAGCGCTTCTCAGGCATGCGTGGCTTAATTGCCGCCAAGTACTGTTCGCGTTCCATATAGACCTTCCTCTCGTATGAACGTCTCTACCGCTTCAGGCAGTAAAAAGGTAATCGTTCCTCCAGTGGCAAGGCGTTCACGAATCAGTGTGGACGATAAATCGATTTGGGGAGCTTCCACCATTACTATAGGATACTCTGTAGTGGCCTCTGTTCCTGGACGCTTTACTCCTACAAATTGCACAAGCTTCACTAATTCATCAATACAGTACCATGTATGAAGCGAATCAATCATGTCGCCTCCAATGATAAAGTAAAACTTCACATTAGGCTCTTTTATACACATCGCAGAAAGTGTCTTATATGAATAGGATACGCCACCCTTGTCCACCTCATACGACTCCACAGAAAAATACGGATATGGACTTATTGCACGCCTTACCATTTCAAGGCGTTCCACATCGCTAGCATCATGACGTGCGAACTTATGTGGTGGCAACGCATTTGGCATAAAGCGAACTTCATCTAGATCTAATGCATGCAGTACTTCATTAGCCATCATTAAATGTCCATTATGTGGTGGATTAAATGTACCTCCCAGTAAACCGATCTTTTTCATCGTCTCACCTTATTTCGTTACTTTTGGTAATGCAATCTTTTTATGATTGCGTGACTCTTTATATAAAACAACTGTCAGTCCAATTAATTGCACAAGCTCTGCATGAGCACCTTTAGCAAGTGCTTCTGCAACTTCAGCCTTGTCCTCCTCACAGTTATCTAAAATACGTACCTTTATCAACTCTCGTACTTCTAATGCTTCACGAATTTGCTTTGTCATTTCGTCATTAACGCCGCCTTTTCCTACTTGGAAAATCGGTGTTAAATGATGTGCTTCTGCACGTAAAAAACGTTTTTGTTTACCTGTTAACATAAAAATTAATTTCCTCCTAATTGCGCCTTTAATTGCGCAATCATTGAATTTGTATTTGGGTATTCACCAAGCCAATGCTCAAAAGCAATAGCTCCTTGATGAACGAACATTCCAAGACCCGTAACGACGGTTGCTCCTTTTTCCTCAGCCGCTTTTAAAAAAGGCGTCATTAATGGATTATACACAATATCGGCCACAATTGCGCCTTCTGCAAGTCGTTCTAGTGAAAATGGCATCGAAAAATTGCCCGTAGCAAGTCCAGCCGATGTCATTTGCACTAAAATGCCGAAATCAGCTAATGATTCCTCAGCCTCTGCTAAAGAAATAGCATTACCTATACCCATTTCATCGACAATTGCCTTAGCATTCGCCACTGTGCGGTTGGCAATGGTTAAATTCGTATAACCTTGCTGCTGCATTGCAAAAGCAATACCACGAGCAGCACCGCCCGCACCAATAAGAAGAACTGGCTTGTCTTTATGTGACTTGCCAACCGCTTCTTCTAGCGAACGCACAAAACCAACACCGTCTGTATTGTATCCCTTTAATTTTCCTTCTTTTGTTCGGACAACCGTATTGACAGCTCCCATTTTTTCTGACAACTCATCTAGCTCATCTAAATAAGGAATGATTGCTGTTTTATGTGGGATTGTAATGTTCCAACCACTTGCACCTAATGTTTTCAGACCAACAACCGCTGACTCCAAATTTTCAGAAGTTACACGCACTGGAATATACGTCGCATCTATCGACCGCTCCTCGAACCAAGCATTATGCATTGTTGGAGATTTCGAATGCTCAATTGGATCACCAATAACCGCAAACCATTTCTTCATTTCCTAGTCCCTCTTCTCTACTTGTACATCCTAAATTAGTGATGGGCGAATTGAAACTTGTACACCCTTTGGTGCATAAGCTGCTACAACAACATTGGCATGCTGCACTGTA
Source organism: Lysinibacillus sp. NPDC092081 (assembly GCF_044755845.1). NCBI lineage: Bacteria > Bacillati > Bacillota > Bacilli > Caryophanales > Bacillaceae > Lysinibacillus > Lysinibacillus sp. NPDC092081. The sequence continues at coordinate 406,255 of NZ_JBIVRU010000002.1, read as the reverse complement.
ATCCATCCAAGACCAGAGAATACAACGTCTGTTTTCGCTTCTTTGATAGAGAACTCATGACGCACTAATGGCGGTAGCTGTTCTATAAATTCGGCCGTTGGAGGTGCCAGCAATTCACCCTTATGCTCTGCATACAATGCATCTGCCTTTTCAAGCTTTGTACGGTGTATTGGTAAGTCATTTGCCACGTGAACCGTAAATGCCGAACGCTCTCCTTGAATAAAGTCAAAACGAGCAAGGGCTCCGATAAATAATGTTTGTCCAGCATTTTGTTGATACACTTTAGGCTTTATTTCTTTTTTAGGCATGATATATTTTAATTCGCTAGAGTCAATATGGTGTGCCATCTGATGGTGATTAATAATTCCTGGTGTATCATATAATGCACTACCATCATCTAATGGAATTTCAATCATATCCAAAGTAGTACCTGGGAAATGAGAAGTTGTAATAATCTCACCTTCACCAGTAGCCTGCTTGATAATGCGATTAATGAACGTGGATTTCCCAACATTTGTACAACCTACAACGTACACATTTTGTCCATTACGGTACTCATCAATGGCTTCCATTGCTTCGGCCATCCCGTTACCTTTATGGGCACTTACTAAAAGTACATCGACAGGTTGTAGACCAAGAGCCTTTGCTTCACGTTTTAGCCAATTAATCACTTTTTTCGGTTTCACAGATTTCGGTAATAGATCGGCTTTATTCGCGATTAATAACACAGGATTTTTACCAACGAAGCGGTGAAGTCCTGGTAGCCAGCTCCCATTGAAGTCAAATATATCAACAATTTTTACGATTAAGCCTTGCTGTGTTCCAAGACCGTTTAATATGCGTAAAAAGTCGTCATCTGTTAATGAAACTGGTTGAATTTCATTATAATTTTTCAAACGGAAGCAACGTTGGCAAATGACCACGTCTTTTTCTAATGATGATGGGGGTGCATACCCAACTGCTGTTTTATCTTCTGTTTGAATTGTTGTACCACAGCCAATACAATTTGGCATTTCGTTCATTCTTTTTCCTCCCAAGTAGTGATTCCTTTTCGTTTCAAATTATTGAACACACGACGTTCAATAAATCGATTGAATTTTGTTACGAGCCCATCTGATTGTGCAACTGGTTTTACTAGTACCGTATGCAAGCCTAAGCGATTTGCGCCCATTACATCTGTTAGTAGTTGGTCTCCTACCATTACTACTTCCTGTGGTCGTAGCCCTAATTGAATAATCGCACTATAGAAGGCATTACGAAGTGGCTTTCTCGCCTTATGAATATAGGGAATACCTAATGGCTCAGCAAATTGCTTTACACGTGCTTCTTTGTTATTCGACGCAATAATAACCCGAATGCCTGATTCTTTCATAATGCGCAGCCAAATAATAAGCTCTTCCGTTGCATCTGCACGGTCCCATTCCACAAGCGTATTATCTAAATCCGTAATAATACCTTTAATGCCTAAGTCTTGAAGCTTTTCCGGTGTAATTTCATAAATACTCGTGACAAATTCATCTGGTAATAAAAAATTATACAAAATAGCGACCCCTAATCTAAACGTATTATTCGACCATTATAGCATATTTGCGAAGGCTTCACCCATACGAATTGGGCTTCCTTGTACAACATTTTCCGTAAATTCTATTGCATCCTTTTCAAACAGCATAACTACTGTAGAGCCGAATGAAAAATATCCGACTTCTTCACCTTTACGCCACTGCGTTGTTGTATTAGTAAGCACGATAGAGTTTACAAAGGTAGCACCAACTTTAATAAATGCTACCTGCTGATTATTAGCCACTTTCAGCTCCGTTACTGAACGATAATTGTGTGAAATTGGTTTTTTACCGTATGTAAGACCGAGCTGATTAACAGGATAGGATTTTTGACCAAGTGTATATTGTCTTAGCACTTCCCCATCAATCGGGCTATGAATACGGTGATAATCTGCAGGACTCAAGTAAAACACGATATAATGTCCATCTGCATATTGTGAAGCACGTTCTGCATTGCCAAGTAAATCTTGTAAAGCATAAGGCTTACCCTTTACAAGAAACGTCATATTCCATTCGATACGTCCAAATGATTCCACTTTCGCATCCACTGGACTTACATAGGTAGTTGGATTTTGTTCAACCGGACGTGCATGTTCTAAAAGCTCTCTTGTGAAAAAATCATGTAAACTTGAAAAATGTTGTTGTTGTTTTGAAACCTCTTCAAGATTAATGTCGTAAACTTTCATGTAACTAGGAATAATGCGTTTACTCCACTTTGCTTTTGCAATAGATTGCAAAATATTAGAGGATTGCTTTCCATTTGTTAATTCAATCAAGCGTTGATATAATTTTTCTTTCATAAAACAAAACCCCTATCGATTAATTTAGACTGTCAATTTTTTCGCATTCGAAGTATAATGGTACAATATCTTAAGTGCAAAGGAGTGATCCCCCTTGTTTTTTTATCACAAGTTGGTGGATACCACGGTTAAGAAAATGAAATCGCAAGCAGCAAACTTTATCACAATCAGTAATATGTCCTTCGGCGGAGCGGCCATAATGGCTACACTACACGAATACTATAGCTACAGTGTCTTGTTTATCTTTATTGCAGCCCTTCTTGATCGCTATGATGGAAAGGTAGCTAGAGCACTTGGACAAGTGTCTGATTTAGGTAAACAATTAGATTCTATGAGTGATATTATATCATTTGGTGTGGCGCCTGCATTATTAATGTATAAAGTTGTCTTAGTCGACTTTGGTTTTGTCGGCATGACGATGACAGTACTGTATATCGTCTGCGGTGCGATGAGATTAGCTCGCTTCAATATTACTGAAGCAAACGGCTATTTTACAGGGTTACCGATTACAGCGGCAGGTACGATCTTAACTTTAACGTATTTTGCATCTAATACGTTCCACCCGGCATTTTATCTTTTCCTATTCCCAATACTAGCATTACTAATGATTAGTACAATCACGTTAAAAAAAGTGTAACAGCGCATTTGCTGTTGCACTTTTTTTCATTTAACACAGTTTCATAACATATACTGTCGAAAAATGGGGAAAGGATGAAATCATTCAATGAGCGGAATTTTTACATCTATGTTGCAGTTATGGCTTGAGATCCCAGCGTTACTTGGCTATTTAAAGGGGCAAACATTCCATAAACCCTTTTCAAAAGAAGAGGAAGCTGCTTGTATTGAACGATTTTTAGGCGGTGATGAGCAAGCGCGTCTGGACCTAATTGAACGCAATATGAGACTTGTCGCACACGTTGTGAAGAAATTCCACCCAAAGCATGAACAACTTGATGATTATATTTCCATCGGTACTATTGGTCTTATGAAAGCCGTAGAAAGTTATACTCCTGACAAAAAGACCCGTCTTGCCACTTATGCCGCCCGCTGTATCGAAAATGAAATTTTAATGCATCTGCGTACACAGAAAAAAGTGCAAAAAGATGTTTCCTTATTTGAGCCAATCGGTACAGATAAAGATGGGAATGCCCTACAAATCCGAGATCTCTTACAATGCGATGAAGAGAGTGCAACAGAAAAACTTGAACATAAAGAGCATGTTGCACAACTATATCATTATTTGCATATGCTTGACGAACGTGAACTCGAAATCGTTACACTCCGCTATGGTCTAAATCAGCAGGATGCACTCACACAAAAAGAAATCGCTGCACGTTTAAATATTTCTCGTAGTTATGTATCTCGCATTGAAAAGCGAGCACTTATTAAACTCTATCAGTTATATAAACGAGATCAAAAGATTATTGAGTAATATATTGTAAATTGATAATTATAAAATTTCAATAAATCTATTACATTATTCCGCAATTCATCTTGTATTTTTTGTTACAAAAGTAATACTTAGGCTCGTCACCATATCACGGGTTGATAAACATTTGTAGCTGACGTTTCACTTTCGCTACGAAAACACTTGTAGCTGACGCTTTGCTTTCGCTACAGAAGACATTTGCTAAAAAAATTAAACAATAAAGAAAGCCCCCTTGCGTCATAAAATGTCGCAAGAGGGCTTTTCCCTTAATGAATTTCAGATTCTGAAAGTTCTACTGAAATAAGTGTACCGAGTAACATTGTTATTATGACTACACCTGCTGTTAAAAATAGCATTATGCATGCCTCCCATCTGAATATGAAGAGATTTAATTAACAACAGTTTAGCATTAGCGCGACTTTCAAACTGTGATTTTTCTCACACTAAAAGGCACTCATTTTGACTTTTTTGTGTAGTTTATCCCGCGGATCGGTGAAAACTAATAATCTAGCCTTACAGATTAAACACTTTATAACGATTCGATAGCTTTTAGTACGATTTGTGTTGAATGCTTTGCAGCTACTGGTAAAAACTCATCGAAGCTAATATTCGATTCTTTTCCAGCAATATCTGATAAAGCACGAATAACAACAAACGGAGTACCAAATTGATAGCATACTTGTGCAACAGCTGCTGCTTCCATCTCCACTGCCTTCATTTGTGGGAAATGACGACGGACAGCTTCTACACGAACAGGATCATTCATAAAGGCATCACCTGAGCAAATTAAACCAACACCATATTGGTGCTCTCCAACAGCCTCTACTGCCTCTTCAGCCACTTTCATAAGTTTTTCATCTGATTTATAAGCTGCTGGCATACCAGCCATCTGACCCATTTCATAACCGAAAATCGTTACATCTACATCATGATGACGGACTTCATCTGAAATAACGACTGCGCCTACTTCAAGAGTTTCATCATAGCCTCCGGCAGAGCCCGTATTAATGACTACATCAGGCTTGAATTCATGTAATAGAATAGTAGTTGACATTGCAGCATTCACTTTACCAATACCACTTTTTAATAAAACTACCTCTTTCCCTTTATAAGTTCCCGTTGTATACTCACTGCCTGCGATTGTTGTGCTTTTTGCATTATCTAATGATGCTCGTAAAAGCTCTACTTCCTCTTCCATTGCGCCGATTACTGCAATTTTCATGTCTATGTTACTTCCCTTCTTTGTTCACTTCACTCTATTAAAAATAATAAAACGTGTTATTTTCGTCAATAGGCGCCATTTAATGTATTTAGTTGCTCAAGTTTTACTGGTGTCCAGCCTTCGTTGTCGACCCATTCCATACTAACGCGATACATTTTTGTCTTATCATTCGTTGAAACTGTTGCAATAGCCGAATTAGCGCTACCGTTATTGCCCATACGCCAGATAATCATATTATCCTTTTCGATGCCTGTAACGGCAGTAACTGTTGCTAGCTTCTCAGCCCAGTCTACTGATTTATCATCGTAAGAAGACACATGCTGACCTGTTTGTGTTGTAGGTGTAGATTGCCAATTTTTATTTGTTATGACCTTGTCAACAATTGGGTTGTCTGAAGTAGTTTCAGTAGTAGCGTCCTGTTCAGATGTTTGAGTTCCTTCTGTAGGTTCTTCCTTTGTAGGTTTTTCCTCTTGAGCTGTAACATCATTATTTTGCTCTTTAGAAGGCTCTTCCTTCACATCTTTTTTATCGTTCTTCTGCTCCTGTATTGGCTCGCCTTTCTCAGCTTTCCCTGCATCATCCTGCCATTTAAACACATATGTTGCTGTTATAATAATTAATATCACGACAATACCAATTAAAACATTCAATAGTTTATCTAGCTTTTTATTACGAGATGGCTGCAAATGACGACTGCTTCGAGTTTGTTTTTCACTCATGAAGTCTCCCCCTCTCTAGCCAATATTCTATCAAGTTCAACAGCACTTGCAAAATAATTGTACTCATATATTTTTTCATAGAGAAAAATATAGACATCTCGACGTATTTTCTAATAGATTTTTGGATCACCGCCAAAGCGTGTGGTTGATTTCCGTTCCGACTGGGCGCTTTCCTGGGGGCGTCCGATGAGCCGCTTCGCTTCGCTGCAGGGTCTCGGGCCAACACGATGTTGGTCACAAAGGCGTTATCACAGGATGTGATGGTATTAGCCTTCGTTCCTCTATCGCTAATCCCCAAGGAGTCGCCCAGTCTCCACTCCAATCAACTTATTTACATAGTAGATGTTTTAACAAAAGTCATCAACTACTTTTGGTGATGAACAAGATTTTTACCATTGATGTAAAAACTTACACAGAATATAGATTCAAGAATCAACTTCTCCTTGGCGTAATTGCTGTTGCTGTTACAAAAAAACATTTGCGGATGAAGAAAAAGCAGCTAGCTCTCCTTTCAAAAGATAAGCTAACTGCTTGTACAAAAATTATTTTATTGAAATAATTTTAACTTTCATTTCACCACCAGGTGTTTGTACAACAACCTCTTCGCCTTCAGCACGACCTAGCAAGCCTTTAGCAATTGGTGATTCATTTGAAATACGGAACTCCATTGGATCTGCCTCAGCCGAACCAACAATTGTATACGATTCCTTGTCTGTTGATGGTTTTCCATTAATAATTTCTACAAATGTAACCGTTTTCCCTAACGATACTACACTGTTGTCTGTTTCGTCCTCAGAAATAATAACTGCGTTACGAATCATTGATTTTAATGTAGAAATTCGACCTTCTAAAAAGGCTTGTTCTTCTTTTGCAGAATCATACTCAGCATTTTCAGAAAGATCCCCGAAATCACGAGCGATTTTAATACGTTCTACGATTTCCTTACGTGTTTCCGTTTCTAATTTCACTAATTCTTCTTCTAATTTTCTTTTACCTTCAGCTGTCATTGGGTACTGTTTTTCGTTTGCCAAAGTTCTTCACTCCTTGTTTTCGTCAATATAAAAACATAAAACTCGATTAAGTGCCTAGTAGGATTCACTTAATCGAATTTTATTATTTTTAAACGGTTTCAAATTACTCTTTGACCTAATAGTATGCATGCCTTTCTGAAATATGTACAGATATGCATGTAAATATTGTCAATACCACTCTATCTTATTACAATACGTTGTCAGTTTCAAGGATAGTTTTAATCTTAGTTACCATTAAATCAATCGCAACCTCATTATCCCCGCCTTCAGGGATAATAATATCAGCATAACGTTTCGTCGGTTCAATAAATAAATTATGCATTGGACGCACTGCCGATAAATATTGGTCGATTACAGAATCTGTAGTACGTCCACGCTCTTTTATATCACGCATTATACGACGAATAATACGTAAATCTGAGTCCGTATCTACAAATAATTTAATATCCATTAAATCACGTAAATCTGCATCTTCTAACACTAAAATACCTTCTAGTATAATAACATCTACAGGCTCTACATGAATAACTTCTTTAGCTCTTGTATGCTGCACATAATCATATACTGGCTTTTCGATTGGTTGACGGACCAATAATTTTTTTATGTGTTCGATTAACAAATCATTATCAAACGCTAATGGATGGTCATAGTTTGTACCTAAACGCTCCTCAAACGTTAAATGACTTTGATCTTTATAATAAAAATCTTGTTCAATTACAACTACTGAATGGTCACGGAAAACTTCATAAATAGCACGGGTCACACTCGTTTTTCCCGAGCATGAGCCACCAGCGATTCCGATGACGACTGGACGCTTCGCTGCCATTAATTATTCTCCTTTCGCATCATGTTATGCGGTTTTAATGGTGTATCGCATTTAAATTTAACAATTTGTAGTGGATGACGTGCGGCATCTAAGCTATTGCCATCCTCATCCCAAATTTCACCCATTGTAAAACGGAAATTTTCGATTTCTGGTCCAAAGAACTCTACCTCATCGCCAGGTTTAAAATAGTTACGTTGTTGCATTGTAACCATTTTCGTTTCTGGGTCATGCTCTAAAATTAAACCAGCAAACTCATAAGTCGTTTTACGGCCATGTACACCAAACATTTGCTCCTCGTGGCCAGGGGCATCATGGAAGAATGCTTCAGCAGTATCACGGTTAGCACATTTGTCTAGTTCCTCGAGCCATTCACGTTTAATTTTGAAATTTTCAGGGTCAGCACAATAAGCGTCAATCACTTTGCGGTACACTGAAACAACTGTAGCAACATAGTGAATTGATTTCATGCGACCTTCTACTTTTAATGAATCAATACCAAGCTCAATCATATGTGGTATTGCTTCAATCAGCTTTAAGTCTTTCGGACTCATCGCAAAAGATGCGTGATTATCATCGAAAAGCGCCTTTTCTTCGCCATCCTCTAACTCATATAAATCATAGTCCCAGCGACAAGATTGACAGCAACCACCACGGTTAGAGTCACGAGCAGTCATATGATTTGAAAGTACACAGCGACCAGAATAGGCGATACACATTGCTCCATGAACGAAAGCCTCAATTTCAATATCGACTTTTTCTTTCATCAGCTTCATTTCTTCGCCGCCAACTTCACGAGCTAATACTACACGATGTAAGCCTTCTTCTTTCCAATATTGTACTGCCTTCCAGTTCGATAAAGATTGCTGTGTAGAAAGGTGAATTTCAAGCTTTGGTGCAGCTGTACGGCATGTTTCAATGATTAATGGGTCCGCTACAATAATGCCTGTAACACCCGCAGATTCAATATCTTGTAAATATTGCTCTAAGCCGTCCATATTTTCATTGTGGGCGAAAATATTTGTCGTAACATATATTTTTGCACCGTATTTATTGGCGAATTCAACACCTTCGCGCATTTCCTCAATTGAGAAGTTATCTGCGTTTGAACGTAGACCGAACTCTCGTCCACCGATAAATACAGCATCCGCTCCATAATGAACTGCTACTTTTAATTTTTCTAAACTACCTGCAGGGGCAAGTAGCTCTGGTTTTTTTGTAATGACACGTTTACCGTCTACAATCTCACGGATTTTGTCATTTTGCTCTAATACTAATGCCATGTTCTTGCCACCTCCTAATAAACTGTTTCCTTGAAGATAAAGCCAGTATCAAGAGGTCTGATGGTAGGCTGAATTTCTTCAATTTTAACTAATAGATCATCTTTAATATCTTCATACGCATCTTCTGATTCATCAAAATATGTGTCCATTGCTTGACGATAAGCTTCTGTTACTGTGACCACATATTCTGGCGTTTGAAGAACACCCTCAATTTTCAATGCATCAATGCCGCCTTCGAATAATTCGCCAAGCTCATCAATAATGCACATATCGTTTGGGCTGAAAATATGCGTACCGTTAGCATCTTCATAAATTGGATATTTATTATTTCGTTCATCATCATGAAGGAACATATTGCGATTTTCCTTACGATTTTCAATTTCCATTACTTTATCCTGATATAAGAAATAATGGCCTAGTAATGGACGTTTTGATTGGAACATACATGTCATTCCATGTACTTGAACCTCAATCTCTACTTCTGTATTTTCTTTAATTTCTAGCACTTCATCTAAAGAAAGTTCACGTGAAAGCACTGCGCGAGTTGCTCCGCGTTTTCCCCAATAATTTGCAGTAAACCAGTTCGTTGCAGTCGTTTCTGGATTCCAGTGTAACGGTATTGTTACACCTTGCTCACGACGAATGATTAATACTGCTGGATCACCATAAATTAAACGGTCAACACCAATACGTTGCATTTCTTTTAAATATTCGGCAAGCGCATCCAATTTTTCATTATGGAATAGCGCATTTACCGCAACATAAACCTTTTTACCCGCTGCATGAATTAACTTTGTAGCCACTTCCACTTCACTAACAGAAAATTCTCCTGCTAGGCGCAGACCAAATTGTTGTTCACCAATGACAAAAGCATCTGCTCCAGCCTGTAAAAGTGCTTTAACATGGTCCACTGATTGCGGTGTAACAAGCAATTCAGGTTTTTTCATAATAGTCACCTCTTCAAACATAATAATAAACCATCACCGACTGGTAAAAATGCACTTGTGTAATCAGGGTGCTGCATAATCCATTCGGTAAAGTTTTTTAAATTTCGAATCATTGTACGCTTGCGACGCGGTACATCTTTTAAATCCAAATCTGATAAGCCATGCATATACATATTATCGATATACAGAACTCCGCCAGATTTTACAAGAGGTGCATACTTTTCAAAAAAGCGTTGATATTGTCCCTTTGCAGCATCGATAAAAACAGCATCGAAGGTCGTTTGAATTGCTTCATCATTCACCTCTAAGGCGTCACCTTCAATGACCGTAATACGATCTGATACTGCGGAACGTTCAATATAAGCCTTTGCTCTCGTAACACGCTCTATATCACGCTCGATTGTAACGATCTGCACATTTGGTAAAGCCTCTGCCATCCTTATTGCAGAATAACCAATTGCTGTACCAATCTCTAAAATTTTCGACGGATTTTGAATACGTAGCAGTTGATTTAGTGCATCAATGCCTGAAAGTTGCATAATCGGTACATGATTCTCCTCCGCAAATGCTTCCATTTCTAAAAGCAATTCATTACGTGGTTGAATAAATGATTGTATATATGCATCTGATAATTCCATTTTTTAGTTCACCCTCATATCAATTATGCCTCGGCATAATTGTGTCTGGAATCGGCTTTGTGCTGGCACAAAGAACTCCTTTCCGATTTCTGTGACATCCGCCGGAGGTTTTAGGCCAACATGATGTTGGTCACTCAGTCGTTGCCACAGGACGTGGCGTGCTTAGACTGAGTTCCTCTATTTCAGCGGATGTTTACCCGCTGAAAGAAGTTAAAAGGCAACGAGTCCTCCTCGTTGTCTGTACTTCATCATTTAGCAACAAAAAGAAAAAGACCAAACGTGATGTCTTGGTACTTCGTCATACAAAAATGAGCAATTGTTTTTATAAGCTCAAAACAATTGCCACCACGTATATTATTCCGCATTAACGGACAGATTGAATTTTTTCCATGCGGATCGATTAAAAATCACAATTTATAATAGCATGAAAATAGAAGGAAAGCTATTTTTCTTTCCTTCTATCCACATTATTGCTATTTATTTTGTCTATTTAAAGTACTTACTCTGCTTTTTTTATATATTTATCTACTTTCAGTAAATGTTCATCGTACGTTTTTGAGAAGTGGTTGACACCTTTTTTATCCGCTAAGAAGTAGAGATAGTCCGTTTTACTTGGATTAAGCACTGCTTCAATTGAAGTTTTTCCAGCGCCTGCAATAGGACCTGGTGGTAAGCCTTTATTTTTGTAAGTATTATAGGCATTATCTACTTCTAAATCTTTATATAGTACACGATCTTTATGGGAACCAAGTGCATATAAAACAGTTGGATCTGTTTGTAGTGGCATCCCTTGATCGATACGATTATAGAATACGCTCGCAATCGTTTCTCGATCTGTTTGGGCAGTAGCTTCTCTTTCCAGTAATGAAGCAAATGTTAATAATTGATGTACTGACATTTTCTTTTCGGTTAAAACGTCGTTGTAATTTTTCACAACCTTGTCCATTGCCCCTACCATTTCGTCTACAATCGATTCCAATGATGGTTTTTTTTCAAAATAAGAATAAGTTGCAGGGAATAAATAGCCTTCTAAATCAAATCGGATATTATCAGCTAAAACCGCATCCGTTACAAGCTCAGGGTATTTAGCCTTCATTTGTTGTACAAACGCATCGCTTGTTACTAAGTCCATAAATTCTTTTTGAGTGTACGGCGTTTTCTTTTCCACAACATTACCAATTTGTTCAAGTGTTAGACCTTCTGGAATTGTCATTGTAAAGACTGGCTTACGGTAGACCTTCCCGGTTTTTAAACTTTCGATTAGCTCATCCAATGTCATTGCTTGTGTTAAACCATAGTTTCCTGCTTGGAACTGGGATTCATTTTTAAATTTAGCATAGTATTTAAAAACACGAGCATCTTTAATAACCCCTTTTTCCTCTAGAAGAGTTGAAATAGAGCTTAAAGTTGAGCCAATTGGTACTTCAACTGCTATTGTTTTAGTCGCATCTGGATCCACTGGTTTTAAGGCACTCTTCACATAATTATAGCCAAGTAAACCGATAATCCCTACTATTAGAACAAAAGCAATTGCAACTATAGCAACGATTTTTCTCACAGTTTTTACCTCGGATTTTCTTTCTTGCATTTTTGAAAACATTTCTTGTTTTTTTGAACCGTTATTCACGGGTTTCCCCCCTATCACTTCATTATCATACTAGAAATCAACTATCACGACAAACAGAAATAGATAATTCAGTAGAAATAGATCACATCATCAATTATGTCTCGACATAATTGTGTCCGGAATCGGAAAGGAGGCTTTAACTTCTTTCAGCGAATGTTTGGACACCTGCTGAAAGAAGTTAAAAAAGCTTGCGACAAAAGAAAGAATATCACAAATCAAAGTTGATTTTCACAGGTTTAGTCAACAAACTGACACCAAAACAGTTTTATGACTTTGACAGCCTCATCTGAAGTTACTAGAAATACAATTTTTAGTATACTTTTTTCAAGGTTAAGAACAAACGCTTACATTCCTATACAATTTGACTTGACATAACAATTGAAAAAGAAAAAAACTCTGAGTAGTATTTTACCACTCAGAGTTCTAATTACAATTCATTTAATATATCTTCAACAAATGCCCATTCTTCATCTGTTTCAATCGGTAATAAATCATCAATCGTTCCGTCATTTCCCGATACGTATTGTGCAGCAAAAATATCTCGTTCCTCTATTGGCTCGTCCGTTGCCAGAACATATAGTACATAGGATTTGCCAAATTGTTCAGATGAAAATGTATGAATAACCTCACATACCTGATCTGCCCCATTCTCATCTGTTATTGTAAATAGTTGCGGCTCTTCTTCAAATTCGTCTAGAAGTGTCAGGACTACCTCATTAATCATTTCCCATTCTGCATCTGTTTCTACAGGCTGTAGATTTGTCATTTCTCCATTGTTATCATCATAATCAAATGTCATAGCAGAAATGTCTCCAGGAATTTCATTGCCCTCTTCGTCGATTAACGAAAACAATACATATGATTTTTCCTCTGCATCGAAGGTGAAGACAACACGACACTTTTGCTCCTTGCCATTTTCCCCGACTATAAGAAATTCTTGCGTTTCCTCGTTCATTTAATCTCCTCCTTAATTAGGCTAAATTATGTTTCAAACTTTGATACGAGTCATTTTTTTGGTGACACAAAAAACTCACCTTTAATTCATTGGATTTGCCATAGTCTCACATAACCTCACAGCTTATGGCTCATCACCATAACGTGTGGTTGATTTCCGTTCCGGCTGGGCGCTTTCCTGGGGGCGTCGGGCCAACAGGATGTTGGTCACGAAGGCGTTATCACAGGACGTGATGCTTTTAGCCTTCGTTCCCCTACCCGCTTCACTCGCGTTGCTCGCTCCAGGGTCTCGGGCCAACACGATGTTGGTCACAAAGGCGTTATCACAGGACGTGATGCTTTTAGCCTTCGTTCCTCTATCGCTGATCCCCAAGGAGTCGCCAAGCCTCCACTCCAATCAACTAATATACAGAGCATATATAAAAAAGTGTCATTCATAACTTTTGGTGATAAGACAGCTTTATTCTTTCAAAAGTAAAAAAGGAACAAGGAGTGCTTGTTGCCATCCTTGTTCCACACTTTTAAAGATTACGAATTAGTCCTCGTATTCATCCTCTAAAGCGTTTAATACGTCTTCTACCAAATTCCACTCTGCTTCAGTTTCGATTGGTGTTAATTCACCATCTTCACCATTTTCAGATGGAACGAATGAAGATACGAAGATTTCTACAGAGCCATCCTCATCTTCTTCTGCGCCTACCATTGAGTAAAATACGTATGATTTGCCAAATTCAGCTGATTCATGTACGTGAATCACTTCACAAAGCTGTTCATTTCCGTTCTCGTCAATCACTGTAATGTGCTGTACATGTAATTCTTCTTCATGGTTATGCTCTTGTGCCATGTGCTTGTCACCTCATCAATTAATTTTTGCTATCCAAGTAGCCTTGTAAAATCATCACAGCAGCCATTTTATCAATGACTTGCTTACGCTTTTTGCGACTCACGTCAGCTTCGATTAGCATACGCTCAGCAGCCATCGTAGTTAAACGCTCATCCCAGAGCTTGACCGGTAGTGAAAATGTTTCTTCTAAAAGCTTTTTATAGTCTTCAGAAGCCTCACCACGCGGTCCCACCGTATTATTCATGTTTTTCGGGTATCCTACAACAAATTCTGTAATAGCATACTCCTTCACTAACTCGGCTATACGGACAATGCCGAACTCGCCGTTAGCTTCATCAATTTTTACGGTTTCAATACCTTGGGCCGTCCACCCTAAAGCATCACTAATAGCAACGCCAACGGTTTTTGACCCAACGTCTAATCCCATAATTCTCATTTCTAGTCCTCGTTGTTCTTTTTAATATAAAACTTAACAAGCTCTTCTAGAATTTCGTCACGCTCAAGCTTGCGAATTAAATTACGAGCATCCTGATGGCGAGGAATATACGCCGGATCACCAGAAAGTAAATAACCGACAATCTGATTGATAGGGTTATATCCCTTTTCCTCTAATGAAGAATGTACTTTCAACATTACCTGCTTGACTTCCTGTTCCATTGATTCTTCTGGAAAATTAAATTTCATAGTTTGATCAAATGAACTCATGACCAGCACCTCGCTTTCAGAAATAAGGAGATGTGCAAAAGCTCATCTCCAATTTCTCTTTATTATAACATGTTTTGGCGTATTATCAATTATGCCTCGGCATAATTGCGTCCGGAGGCTTTAGGCCAGCACGATGCTGGTCACTCAGGCGTTTTCACAGGATGTGAAGTTCTTAGCCTGAGTTCCTCTATTTCAGTGGATGTTTGGACATCCACTGATAGAAGTTAAATGGATTTAACATAATCATACACAGAAAGTAGTGCTTCATCAAGTTTTGATGCATCTTTTGCACCTGCCATCGCCATATCTGGACGACCGCCGCCTTTACCACCACATGCTTCTGCTACCATTTTTACGATATTTCCTGCGTGGTAATTGCCACCAACTAAATCTTTTGTTACACCAGCACATAGCATAACTTTTTCGCCATCGACAGCACCAAGAACGATAATAGCTTTAGGCATTTTAACTTTCAAGTCATCCATCATTTGACGCAGTTGATTATTGTCCTTCGCCTCAACTTTAGTAGATAAAACAGTTACATCCCCAAAAGTTTGCGCTGCGTCCACAATAGCGCCTGCTTGTGCATTCGCGATTTTTTGTGATAACGCCTCATTTTCGCGTTGTAAATCTTTATAGTCAGCTTGTAATGCATGTACTTTTGTCACAATATCTTTTGGATTTGCTTTTAATAATGCTGCTGCTTCGTTTAATAAAGCTTCTTCCTCTTTTATTGCTTCATAAGCAACTTTACCTGTCACAGCCTCGATACGACGTGTACCTGCACCGATACCACCTTCTGTAACAATTTTGAAGAAGCCAATTTCAGAAGAACGTTTTACGTGAATACCACCGCAAAGCTCAATAGAGTAGTCACCAATTGAAACAACGCGAACGATATCGCCATATTTCTCACCGAATAGCGCCATTGCTCCCATAGCTTTCGCTTCATCGATGCCTTTTTCTTCAATTACGACCTCTATATCATCCCACACTTTTTCATTTACAATACGTTCAATTTGTTGTAATTCCTCTTTTGTCACTTGTCCGAAGTGAGAGAAGTCAAAACGTAAACGATCAGGACCTACATATGATCCGGCTTGGCTAACATGGTCGCCCAGTACATCTTTTAGCGCACGTTGCATAATATGTGTTGCTGTATGGTTTTTAATAATTAAATTACGTTCTTCACGGTTAACTACCGCTTTTACAGCATCTTCAACGTGCATTTCGCCAGATTCTACAAGTACAGTATGAAGCGGCTGACCATTTGGAGCTTTTTGTACATCTTTTACAATGGCAGTAAAGCTATCATTAGAAATAACACCGCTATCCGCAATTTGACCACCCATTTCAGCATAGAATGGTGTTTTAGCTAAAATAACTAGTGCTTCTTGCCCTTCAGATGCTACCTTTGATACTTGGCCGTTGACAATTATCGCTGCAATTTCTGTGTCTGTCGTTAATGTATCATAGCCTACAAATTCACTCGCAACCGTCAAGTTTGCTAGCACTTCGTTTTGAACTTGCATAGAATCTACATCTTGACGAGCTGCACGTGCGCGTTCACGTTGTTCTTCCATTGCTGTCTCAAAGCCTTCATGGTCAACCTTCATGCCTACTTCTTCCGCATACTCTTCTGTTAATTCGATTGGGAAACCGTAAGTATCATATAAACGGAATGCATCTGCACCTGGAATGTAGTCATGGCCAGCTGCTTTTTGAGCTTCTACTACTTCGTTAAAGATAGCAAGACCACCGTCTAATGTTTCATGGAAGCGAATTTCTTCATTTTTAATAACACGTTGGATAAACTCGCATTTTTCCGTTACTTCTGGGTAGAAATCATTCATAATTTCACCCACAGTTGGTACTAATTCAAACATAAATGGCTTTTCAATGCCAATTTGTTTTGCATAGCGCACAGCACGACGTAGTAAACGACGTAATACATAACCGCGACCTTCATTTGAAGGAAGAGCACCATCACCAATGGCAAACGCCACTGTACGGATATGGTCCGCGATAACTTTAAATGGTGTATTGATATCTTCTTCTGAACCGAAGATTTCGCTTAGCGCCACTTCACCTGGACGTTTGTATTTGCGATTTGCTAATTGCTCGATTTTTTCAATAATAGGCATGAATAAATCAGTATCAAAGTTCGTTGGAACATTTTGAACAACTGATACGATACGCTCAAGACCCATACCAGTATCAATATTTTGTTTTGGAAGTGGTGTATATGTGCCATCAGGATTATGGTTGAATTGAGAGAACACTAAGTTCCAAATTTCAAGATAGCGTTCATTTTCACCACCTGGATACATTTCTGGATCATTTTCATCTGAACCGTATTCTTCCCCACGATCATAAAAAATTTCTGAGTTAGGACCAGATGGACCTTCACCGATATCCCAGAAGTTCCCCTCAAGTCGGATTAAACGCTCTTCAGGAATACCAATTTCGTTATGCCATACGTCATACGCTTCTTGGTCTTCAGGATGGATAGTAATAGATAAAAGCTCTGGATCAAAGCCCATCCATTTTTTATCCGTTAAGAATTTCCAAGCAAAATGAATAGCTTCTTTTTTGAAGTAATCCCCAATCGAGAAGTTACCTAGCATTTCAAAAAACGTATGGTGTCGAGCCGTTTTACCTACGTTTTCAATATCATTTGTACGAATTGATTTTTGGGCATTTGTAATACGTGGATTGTCAGGAATGATACGACCATCAAAATATGGTTTAAGTGTTGCAACACCTGAGTTAATCCAAAGTAATGATGGGTCATTGATTGGCACAAGTGGTGCTGATGGCTCATGATGATGACCTTTTTCTTTAAAGAATTCTAAATACATGCGGCGAATTTCTACTGCTTTCATATGAAAAGTTCCTCCCAATATGTTTTGTAAAATACGAAATGAGTCCGCAAATCAATTTTGCTTCGGCGTAAGCTTTCGCGCAGATAGACATAAAAAAGCCCCCATCCCAAAAAAGGGACGAGGACTTGTGTTTGTCTCGCGGTACCACCCTAGTTGTAAGTAAAAGTATACTTACCTCTTTAGCACTTGTAACGTAAGTGAACGGCAGGGATTAACTGCACTCTGGAGTAGCTTTCGGTATTTGCTATTGTGAGGATTTTTTCAGCCAAGAAATCCCTTTCTTTTACACGCACAAATACGTACTTTTTCCATCATCGTTTTTTACTATTTTCTAACGAGAATTATAAAAAAAATATTTTCTTCTGTCAATTGGCACTATAATTGCTAAACATAACTAAGCTCGTTAAAAATTATATTCTATCCCACTATGCTACCGAGAGAAATAATTTTTTTTGTAAAAAACGAAGGTAGACAATCCTGTTAACAAGATCATAACGGCAATCACTACCCAAAATATATTTGATGTATCTTGATATGGTATAGGCACATTCATCCCATAAATGCTGGCAATTAACATCGGCACTGACAATATGATTGTAAATGAAGCGAGTAATTTAAGGACTTGACTTACGTTGTTTTGAATTACGTTACCATATGCATCCATAATATTATTTAAATTAGTTTGATTAATTTCCGTCACTTCATATGCTTGATCAATTTCAATAAGGACGTCGTCTAAAATACTTGCATCGTCTTCGTCTAATTTGATAGAGCTACCATGTAATATTTTTTGCATCGTAAATTTCATTTGTTTAAGAGAAGTTACCATATATATAAGACTTTCGTTTAAGTTAAGGAGTGTGTACATCTCACTATTACGATATGACTTGGCAAGTTCCTTTTCTGCTAAAGTGATCTCCCGTTCAATTGTAGCTAAAAAACGAATATATGCTCGAGCCGTTATACTTAATATATTTAAAGTATTGCGCGTTTTCATATGTGTCTCACAAAGAGTTAATTCACCATTAAACAAATCCTTCATAAAAGGTAACTCTTCTCTACAAATCGTTATCATATGATTTTTTTTGTGTATGATACCCATTGGAATTGTCCGATACTTCACGTTTTGATCAGAACTCTCGACATCTAATTGGTCGTATGGGACATGAATAACCATTAAGACCGCTCCGTTGCGCTCTTCAATTCGTGGGCGTTCTTCTATATCAAGTGAATCCGTTAAAAAATTGTTTGGAACACCAAGAGCTGCCTCTACATGTTCAATTTCACTTGTTGTTGGTGCTTCAAGATGAAGCCAGCTGTTATAACCAATTTTTGATGTCTGTTCAAACTTACCTTCTAAGGTACTTTTGTTAATAATAAGCATTTTATAACACAACCTTTCTTACGTACTATCTGAATATATTAGAAACGCAAAAATTTTGATTTGTAAAATACGTAGAAGAGACTTCCACTGATCCCTACCATTAGTCCAATAACTACTAAGAACATGAATGGTTGATCTTCATAGGGCAACGGGACGTTCATCGAGAAAACACTTCCAATTATAGTCGGTATCATTAGTACAAGCGTAAGGGTAGTCAGTATTTTCAAAACACTATTCAGATTATTATGAGTGATTGCTGCGTACGCATCCATAAGACCACTTAAACTAAGACTTCGCATTTCTGTTACTTCCGCTGCTTGTTCAATATCTACTAGCGCATTATGCAACATTTGTTGATCTTCTTCATATAGCTTTATATCCTGCCCTTTGGAAAGGTGTAAAAAGACATTGCGCATAGCTCGTAAAGATGTTGAAAAATATACTAAACTTTTATTAATATGAATCAGACCAAAAAGCTCTCGATTGTTATGTGATTCTTTTAATTCTCGCTGCAATCGACCAACCTGTGCTTTTATACGCTTGAGAAAATCGAGATACGATTGAGCAATCGCTTCAAATAGAAGTAATGTTATTCGAGTCTTCATATGCGTTTGAAATGTTCCATACTTTCCTGAAAATATGTCTCTACATAATGGATTGTCTTCTTTTGTGACAATTATTAAATGGTCCTTTACATGAATAATCCCGATTGGTACCGTACGATAAGGGATTTCCTCGTACAAACGTTCCTCATTCATCACAACAGGAGAATTAAGAATGATGACCATTGACGAATCTTCTTTTTCAATCCGAGGTCGCTCATTGATGTCTAAAGAATCACGAATAAAATCTTTCGGAACATTGAGTTTATTTGAAATTTGAGAAATTTCAGCATCTGTCGGATCCACAAGATAGAGCAACGTGTTATGAACAATGTCAGATACCTGTTGTAATTGACCTATTGAATTACTTTGATATATTGTAAGCATCTTTTCTCCTCGCTTTCTCTGCTAAAATAGCCGTTTTTTGTAAAATATCCAACCTGTCAACAAGCTAATGACTGCAGAAATTGACATTAGCACTGCTAATGCATATGCACCATCTTGCTTTGGTAATGGAAAATTCATCCCATAAATTGTTGCGACCATCGTTGGAAACGTCAAGATAATCGTAAATGCAGTTAAAACTTTCACTACAACACTTAGGTTAATTTCAATCGCCGCAGAATATGCGTCCATCATATTGCTTAAATTTTTGTTGTAAACTTTTGATGTATCAAGAGCTTGTTGCATCTCGTTAAGAGTGTCTTGCATCCGTTTTTCGTCTTCTTCATTCATTTCTAGTACTCTTGACAATTTCCTCATCATCACAAGATTTACTTTTAACGCCTTTATGAAATAAACAAGGCTCTTATTTATATTGAGTAAAGTATACACTTCACTGTTCTTGATCGATTTTTGTATTAATTTTTCAGATACAATAACTTTTTGATTAATATCATCAAGGCATCGTAAACAATAACGGGCCGAAACAAGCAACAATTGTAAAATAAAAGATACGTTTATATTGTTATTAAAATTCGTATCGAGAATTTTGCTAAATTCCTGTAGAATCGGATGATTATCACGACAAATTATTACAATTACTTCACTTGTTTGAATAATACCCATTGGAATTGTCCTATATGGTATAGTTTCACCATTTGGCATTTTTAAGGGTACATTGACAATCAGTAATAAATCATTTCCGCTTTTTTCTATTCGTGATCGTTCATCCATATCAAGGGAGTCACTAATAAAGTCAGTTGGTACTCCAAGTCGATTAGCAACATACTGTATATCCTCTTCGGATGGTTCAGTGAGATATACACAGCTACCCTGAACGATCTTAGGCTGTTCTTCCAGTAGCCCTTCTTTGCTTCTTTTATAGATTTTAAGCATTGAATCGTCCTCCTAATCTGTTGAATTAAAACAGATTTAAGTTTTTTACTCCTACTATCTCCATCGGTCGGACTCGGACTCTCCATTTTGACCCCCTCCTTTCTAAAAACGAACACTCATTCTCCACTAAAGTGTAGTAAAGTTCTTTTTTGAAAATAAAAAAACCTCCAGGAGCCCCGGAGATTTAAAAAAGTGCATAAAAAATAAATAAGTACAGAAAGCACTTTCGTTTCCCCTAACTCGAGTTTTAGCACTATACACCGTAAAGAAATAAATTCATCTCTTAGCCACCTTAAGAAAAGCCTTAATCCGGCAATTCCTGTTCTACCCATGGGCATCTTTCGATATTTCTGGGCAGTGGCCTATGTTTGTATAGGAGCCTCACCTAACGAGGTTTTATTTAATTTCCTCGCAATCGTAAGCCGTATTTTTTGATTTGTCAAGAGTCAAAAAATGTTTTTTAGTTTTTTTTATTACGAATTTCCGTATAAACTATGAAACAAATATTGTAGTCTTTGCCTTAAAATTTACGGTTGTTTACGAAAAAAATTTATTCTAACAAAACAAATAAAGAGCATTCATAATTTTTCTTAAATCAATTATGCCTCGGCATAAGTTAAACATTTTCTCTGTTCTATTAAGCTGTTTTTATCAACCCTAGCAACTCACAAAAAGATTCCAGTAAGCTTTGCAACGAAAGCAGAGCGACAGGAGTACTTGCCACTCTCCACTCTATATACTTTCATAGATTTTGTATTGATCCTCTTTAGATTCATTGTGCAGCAGTTTAAATATAAAAAACTTACGTACCATGAAAAAGACTTAACGACAGTTACAGAAGCTATTGATCATCCATAAAGTACAAAATAAATAATTTTTAATTCATAAAACTTCTAACCCCAAATTTGATTAAGTAATAATTGTAAGCATAGAAATAAGGCTCATCAACAAAAGTTCGGGATATTATGTAATAAAAAGTTGATTGGAAAGGGAGCTAGCCAGTAGGGGAACGAAGGTTAAAGATATAACGTCCTGACATACGCCCTCGTAGTCAATATCGTTTTGCCCCACTGGAACGGAAATCCCCCACTTATGTGGCCATTTTAAGATTTTTTCTTTTGAACAGTTGTTGACAACCAAAATTATTCAGAGTACAATTCACCTGAAAACAATATGTCCTCGTTAGGTGAGGCTCCTATGCAAACATAGGCCACTGCCCAGAAATATCGAAAGATGCCCATGGGTAGAACAGGAATTGCCGAATTAAGGCTTTTCTTAAGGTGGCTAAGAAATGATTACATTTCTTTACGGTGTATAGTGCTAAAACTCGATTAAGGGGAATCGAACGTACTTTTTTGTTTTTTTGTGCGCTTTTCACCCCCTCTAAATCGTTAGAGGGGGTTTTATTTTATTTGACTATAAAAGGGGGAACATGTGATGGATAGTTATTCGATATGGCATTTCATATTTTTAAATAATTCGAATATGGCAAAAGGCAGCGTTTTTGCGTTCAGTCCGCATATGTCCCTTTCTTCAAAACTCCACTTATGAATTTTCTGCAATTGGAGTTTATCAAGATACGGTTTATTTGATGTGTACGTTGAACAAGATACATTCTAAGCAAGAAGCTCCCTTTTTTACGGGAGCTTTTTTATATTATTTTTATTTTAGTGGCATTCTATAAAAAGAAATGAAGAGGTGATTGACGATGATAATGACAGTAGAAATGATAATCAAGTTAAGCCTAGCTTTACTATTCGGATTATTGATTGGGATTGATAGACAGATTAAACAAAAACAACTGGGCATAAGACCTAGTATGGTCATCTGTATTGCCAGCTGTTTATTAACAATTGTATCCATAGAAGCATTTGGAAAATTTGGCGGTGCCAATCATCCGAATATGGATCCGATGCGACTTGCTGCGCAGATTGTAAGCGGAGTTGGTTTCATTGGTGCTGGCGTTATTTTACGAAGAAGTAACGAGGTTATTTCTGGTCTTACTTCCGCTGCACTAATCTGGTCAGCTTCTGCCCTTGGAATTTCTATCGGGGCGGGGTTTTATCTAGAAGCAACATGTGCTGTCATCCTCTTGATAATGGCAGTCAACATTGTGCCCTTTTTCATAAAAACATTAGGTCTATCAACACTTAACCGACAGGAAATTTCATTAAAGATTATCGTGGAATCGAATTATCGTATGACAGAATTAATTAAAATGATTAAGCATAGAGGGCAAAATGGATCTTCCAAAAAATATGAGTATAAAATTCGGCATTTCAAGCTCAAAGATATTGATAACGATCACCAATTAATTGACTTAATTCTTTCGGTACCAGAAGACCAATACACGACGGAGATTTATTATTATGTCAAAAAGATTGATCACGTCCTGAGTGTCGAAATTGAGAATTTGTAATAGAAAGGAGCGTCAATAATGATTAGACTACATCAATATAAATATAAAGAAGAGTACACATACTACATGTTGCAATCTTTAAAGTTTGGAAAAAAAGATTCTTTTCGAAAGGATTTTCTAGATTTGCACCCTATGGATCAAGCAACATTTTTTATAGAACTTAGTGAAGAAAGGCGCATCACAGTTTATTCTTTTTTAACTCCTTGTGAATTTGGAGAAATTTTTAGCGAGTTAGAACCATCCATGCAGAAAAAATGTATTATAGAGCTTGACCGTCCATTTGCAGTGGAGATGTTAAATGAATTACCTCCAGATGACGCCACAGATTTCTTGGGGCTACTATCATATAAAGAAGCCGATTTTTATTTAGAACGTATGGAAAAAGATGAAGCCAATGATATTAAGCAATTACTTCAATACAAAAAAGGGTCAGTGGGAGCCTTGATGACAACAGACGTAGTAATAGTTGCAAAAGATGATTTAGTAATTGATGTGTTTGAACGCCTAAAGCATAGTGAAGCTGATGCAGAAACTTTTTATTACTTATATGTTACAGATACGAATAAACAATTGCTTGGAGTCGTATCATTACGAGAGCTAATAATTTCCCCACCAGAGTGTCGAATGCGTGAAATAATGAACTCTGGAATCATTTCAGTATCTGCCCATACAAACCAATCTGAGGTAATCCAAATCATTCGAAAATATGGTCTTTTAGCAGTCCCTGTAATAACAGAGAACCTTGAACTACTTGGAATCGTTACTTTTGATGATGTGCTGACATATCTATAAAGATAGTGATATTTTTACAGCAATTATACTCAATGAGAAGTAATTGTATCAATTATGCCGAGGCATAATAGCGTCCGGAATTGGCTTTGTGTTTGCACAAAGCCGATTCCGTGACATCCGCTGAAAGAAGTTAAATTAATTTTAAACAGTTACTTCCTCAAAACTAATTATTATTTTTCAAAAAGTTTTCTACCCGATTAACTAATTCTTCCCTGTTATAAGAATTATAAAGTGCGCTGGCTAAACGGACTGGATCCCCAAAGAAAAAGCGTTCATACAGTGTCTGTCTTGTACCGAAGCTACTCATCGTTAAATCCCAAGCTAAGCGGAATTTTTTGACGCGCTCCTCTCCACCATCCTGAAAAGACTGTAAATAATGCTCAAGATCACCGTCATCCGCTGTAAATGCTTTTTCACTTGGAATGGACATTAATCCGCTTGCGCCAAGTAACTGGATAATTTCTGTAAAGGTCGGATATACTTTAGGGAACATCTGAATAGCTACTTGTACTGTTGGAAGATCAGGTCTTATAAAACCAAATTCATCTCTTTTTGCTTCTATTTCAGACTTTAACAGTAAGGCCTTCATCGTTTCTAATGTCACGATGATATCAACAACCTTTTGCTGCACATGTTGGTATTCGCCGATATTTATCGTATTTATAATTGACTGTACAACACCTAAGACAAATTCCGTTTTGGCAATTTGACGTGTAAGAACTTGATGTAAACCATATGTCTGAAAACCACTTACGTTCAAAAAGTTATTAGCAACTTCCACATTCTCATAATAAAAGACGCGTTCCCACGGTACTTCAACATTATCAAATACAACGATTGCATCCATTTCCTCGTAACGACTACTTAATGGATAATCAAAAGCCGATTCCCCTCCGACAAATGATTGTCTACATAAAAACTTTAAACCTTTTGTATTACTTGGTATCGAGAAAGCAAAGCCTTTTCCTTTATCAAAACCATTTGTTGATATAACAAGGAGTTCATCTGTAATTCCTCCCTGTGTCGCGAGTAATCTCGCACCTTTAATTACTAACCCCTCGCTCGTTTTATCTACAATTTTAGCAGCAATTGTAACATCTTCATCTTCAAAATAAAATTTTTGACGGTTTACTTGTGGCTCGATAAATGTATGTGTCATAGTCAAATCGTTCTCTCGAGCATACTCATAAAATTTTAATAAATGCTGCGGGAAACAATTTGGCTTATCTTTCAAATATTCTGCTACGGATGCCAGAGCCATTAATGTCGTATTCATGTAATCCGGACTTCTCCCCATAAGGCCATGATTAGATAATGCCCACTCTCGTATTGCATTACGTCTTTTCACGAGATCTTCGACTGTCACTGCTTGAAGAAAAGACATACCTACACGGTTATTACTCGTTGGTGAAACATATGTCATCTTCTCAAGCAACGCCTTTTCATTTTGTAAATCAAAAAGCCTCGCCTGACTCTGCATTACTCCCTTAAATGCTGGATGCTCCGACACCTTCCCTGTGACAACTTTCCCATCAATCGAAATATACGTTTTTAAAGCGTCAATACGGTCAATATATTGCTTTCCTGTAATTACTGGCATGCAGTCACCCCTAAACGTTCCAAATGTTTTAATACTTATTTAGTATATGGAATTTCCTAATATTAGGTTCCACTTTACCCATCTGTATTATAGAAAATCCGAAAATACCCGAAACTGTACTACTTTATTAATACAGTTAAAAAACTGCCTTTATTACACGATTATTCAGTTACTTTAGATAAAAACGGTTTCAATCAGCACTTTTTTTACGAGTTCAATTTTGTGACACATTCACAGAAAAGTCCTCTTCGACTAGTACAGAATTGCTAGATTTTTTATATATGCAGGTGTAAGATAGCTTCGTAAACAAAACAAAAACATCTTTTTATTAAAGGAGAATATATGAATAAACAAATCATCTCATACGTGGCGGAAATGGAAGCTGCTTTAATGAATAAAATGGAGGATCATAATGAAGAGAATCTTTTATTTTCGATTGCTACAGATATGATTGCCAAAGAAAAAAATCAATTTAAAAATGTTTGCCAAGCATATGAAGTAGTTAAACATCACCTAGTTGGCATCCACTAATCAAATAACTCACACAACAAAACCCGATCAATTCAAATTGATCGGGTTTTGTATTTTACTGCGCATATGGCAGGACCATTTTTTGGAATTGTATAAATGTTGTTTGTTGATTACTGGACAAGCGTTTAATTTGATATACATCATCGTACGGATTGTTATAGCCAAGCTTCGTTGAAAATGCCATTGTGAATCCAGCTTCCTTTACCGCATTAATGATGTTGGCATTATATTGTCCAAACGGATAAGCAAAAGCTTTAGCCTTTGGAATAATTGTTGTGCTACGTTGTAAATCCTGAACAACCTCATGGTATGGGATTAGAAGCATTTTGCCTTTATTCCCTACTAAGTCGTGTAAATTGTAAGTGTGTGATCCATACGCAAAAACATCTTGCATATTTGTCATGTCCTGACGTGAAAGTGCCTGTAAATCATTATAATTAAAAATTTGCCCATCATTCGAATTTTCATTACGGTACGTAATTAAAAATTGTGTAGCTTTAAAGCCATTGTTTTTAAGTACTGGATACGCATATTCACGTGTTGACAATAGGCCATCATCAAAAGTTAAAGCAATTGAGTAGGCAGGTAGTGTAATTTCATTACGCATGAAACGCAATAATTCGTCTACAGAAATGGTTTCGTAGTTTTTACTTTTTAAATACTGCATTTCTTTTGCAAATTGAACATCTGTCATCGTAGTACTTACATTTTTGAAACGTCCAAGCTCATGCTCTTTTAGAAAATGATGATACATCATTACAGGAACGCCACGATCAATCGCTACTTTAGAGCTATGGATATATCCTTCACGGCCGCCAAGTACTGTTACGTACCAATCCCCTTCTTTCCGCAATATCGGATAACGGCGATTTGAGTCTAGTTTAGCAAATGGCTGTAACGCTTTTGTTGCTTTGTCATAAATTTCACTGTTGGCAGAAATAGGGATGAAATACTCATTTTTCATGGTATTGTCCTTACCAACATTTTTATATGAAGGAGTATTTAAAAATTTCACCTTTGATTTTTCTGCATAAATATATGATTTTCCCCAACGAACTTGAACATATGTTGGATCCATTGATTCTACAACCTCTAGCTGTTGCCCTTTCATTAACGTAGCAATAGCCATTTCTTTTTCACGGCGGAAATCATAAAGAATTACGTTTTCTAACGCCTCTATATAGCCATTTTGTTTAATAGGAGGAGTTGTAGTTGGTTTTTCAACAGGCTTTGTGGTATTCGTATTTGTTGTATTCTGACCTTTTTCTTCCACAACAAGATTACTATGTACATACCCTAAGCGTCCGTTCACAGCAATTCCATACCAACTACCCATTCTGCTATATATAGGGAAGCGAACTCCCTCTGACAATGTGGCAAATTGAACAAGTTTATTGCCAGTATTATCGTAAATCGGTGCAACGCTTTTTGGGACAATATAGTCCTTTATTTTAGCAACAGCTGGGACTGAATTTTTATAGTTTTTTGCTGAAACAACCTTTGTATAACGTTTTTCAACATAACCATCATAACCACCCCAACGAATTTGCCACCAATTGGCTCCATAATCTTTTGTTACTTCAAAAGTTTGCCCTGCTGATAATGTTCCCACCTGAACTAGTGAGCCTGAACGATTATCAAAGACAGTTGCTTCTTCATTCACTTGGATGACGGTATTATTTGCATATGCTTTTTCTGCAAAAGGTAATAGCATCATGAACAGAAGCAATACTAGCATGCGTTTCACTATATTCACCTCATAAAAATTTTTATTATCTTTTCCTTCAATCATTAGACGATTTTCCAACCAATAAAAGTTGATTGGTTGAATTAATTTCATCAATCATATTTTACAAGAGCTTATTGGGGAGGTCCCGTTTTTATTGTTTCAGAACCCTTGATACTAAAGGGATTAAAATTTATGAAATTAACTCACTTATCTAAATAATCATACGGTGAGACCCCATCCATTCCAATCAATGGATGGATATATGGTTCTGTTTCTATCGTTAGCTTGAAATCAAAGGATTGTTTTTCATTTTGTAAATCTTCGTTTAATAGAACATTTTCTGCTTCTACAACTTCCTCTGCAACATTCATTGGATTGAGCCTTGCACGTAGAGACGTAAAGCGCTGTAAATCATCCGTACGCTGTAAACCATCTGCTAGCACATCAGGTTCACCACATAAAATCAAGAAATTTTTTGCACGCGTAATACCTGTATATAACAAATTACGACGCAGCATTTTAGAATAGCCTCGTACAACCGGCATTATAACTGTTTGGAACTCAGAGCCTTGCGATTTATGAATGGAACAACAGTAGGCAAGTGTCAATTGATTGAGGTCACTCCGTTGATAAGTTACTTCAATACCGTCGAATGACACAACAAGTATATCTTGTTTATCAATGGTTTCCTTTGCCTTTATAATACTGATTACCTCACCCATATCACCATTAAAAACATTGCTCTCTGGTTGATTAACAAGCTGCAAGACTTTATCCTTTATGCGATATGTGACATCACCAAAGACGAGCTCTTTTCTAGTGCCAGTATCGTTTGGATTAATAAGTTCCTGAATCATTTTATTTAAATTGTCTATTCCTGCTGGACCTTTGTACATTGGTGCTAACACTTGGATATTACGAATTTCTTGACCTTTCGTAACCGCACTTTTCACAACCTGTGTGACAACGCTTGCTACCTGATCTGAGGAGGCTTTAATAAATGAACGGTCAGACGTCTTTAATGTTAGGTCATTTGTGATATTACCACGTTTAATTTGATGAGCAAGTTCAATAATCGTTGAGCCCTCTGCTTGTCGATAAACCTCTGTTAATTCGACAGTAGGTATTTGCCCGGAAGCCAACAAATCCTTTAACACCTGTCCTGGTCCTACTGGTGGTAGCTGGTCTTGATCGCCAACAAATACGACTTGCACATCCTCATGCAAGGATTTTAATAATTGATGCGCGAGCCAAGTATCGACCATCGACATTTCGTCTACAATAATAAGTTTTCCTGTAACCTCACGCTCAGTTTCTTCCTCTTTCTCCTGACCAGTAAAGCCTAGCAATCGATGGATTGTCATTGCTGGAAGTTCTGTTGATTCCGATAAACGCTTGGCAGCACGTCCTGTTGGAGCACATAAAATAATCGGAAAGGGTTCTTCTTTTTGTGCGTATTCCTTCGGGTTTAATGATAGTCCGTGTAACTTTGCATAAACTTCTACTACACCCCGAACAACAGTTGTTTTACCTGTACCGGGGCCACCAGTTAAAATCATAACAGCTGAGTTTAAAGCTTGTTCAATAGCATTCGCTTGTGTTTCAGCATATGTGACATTGAGCATCTCTTCTGTTTCACCAATCGCTTTGCGTACTTCAGCCTTACTAAAATGTTCAGCATTATTGTTACGTTCGATTAAAGCTAATATTTTTGATGCAATTCCTACTTCTGAGAAATATAGAGATGGTAAATATAATCTCGTTTCTTCCCCACAAATTTTACTTTCCTCACGCAATTCGATACAAGCTTTAGAAATGATCTCAAAAGGAATTTCCTCTCGTTGGCTTTGCTCAAGCATATCTTTTACTAGTGGTAAAACATGTTCCGCATCTAAATATACATGCCCATCCGATAAAGCTGCTGTATTTAGAGTATGTAAAATCGCCGCCTTAATACGGTCTGAATGATTGCCAGTAATCCCTAATTTTGAACCTAGCTCGTCAGCACGAAAGAAACCAACACCCTCTACATCTTCAATAAGGCGGTATGGATTTTCAGTTAATAATTCAACGGCCTCAGTTCGGTATGTTTGGTAAATTTTCATGCCAAGCTGTGGTCCGAAACCCCATTCATTCAGTTGAATCATCACTCGTTCTAAGCCTAGATTTTGTTCAATCGTACGATGGATAACCTCTTTTTTTTCAGCAGATAGTCGAGGTACAGCATCGAGCGCATTTGGGTCCTCTAAAATAAGACGTAACGCATTTGCCCCTAGTTTCTCTACGATTGTTTCAGCAGTTTTTTTTCCGATTCCAACAAACAAGTCACTCGATAAGTAATGAATAATTCCTTGCTCTGTTGCTGGCACTTCCTTTGTGAATGTCTCTACTTGAAATTGTACACCATATTTTGGATGTTGTCTCAATAATCCTGTAAAACGATATTGTTCATCCATCTGTAAATGCGGAAAATATCCAACAACTATTATTTCTTTATCCTCATACTGTAAGTTGGTCTCTTGAATTTTCACACGAACTATCGAATACATATTTTGTGCATTATGGAAGATAGAGACGATTGGACGTCCGAGTATAAAAAATTTATTTTGTTTAAATAAATCAAGATTCTCTGCCATTTTCGGTTCGTCCTTTCGTGTTCATTTCAATCATTATATTTTACCACACCATAATGTGTAAAATCGTTTAAAAAGAGAATTCACTAAATTCTTTTAAAATCGTATGGATAAATAACATTTCACGGTTATTATCAACCTTTACATGCTATGATATAGGTGAATTTGTTGCACGGAAGGATTGTGAAACTATTGGAATTTAGACCTTGCATCGATTTACACGATGGCAAAGTAAAACAAATCGTTGGTAGCACACTAGGTCATAAAGATCAAGTTGTTATTGAGAACTTTATTTCAAATCATGACTCTAGTTATTATGCAAAAATGTTTGCCACGGATCAATTAACAGGTGGTCACGTCATTATGCTAGGTGATGGAAACGAAGATGCCGCATTAGCAGCACTAGCAGCATATCCTCAAGGGTTACAGGTTGGTGGCGGTATCACCACGAAAAATGCAAAAAAGTATATTGATGCGGGAGCTACCCATGTTATTGTCACATCATTTATATTCTATGATGGCAAACTCCATTTAGATCGACTAAAGCAATTAGTACAGATTATCGGTAAACAGCATCTTGTCATCGATTTAAGCTGCCGTATGCGCGATGGAAAATGGTTTGTTGTTACTGATAAATGGACAAAATTTAGTGATTTTGAAGTAAATGCTGAGTCTATTGCATTTATCGAAAATTTCTGTGATGAACTACTTATTCACGCTGTTGATGTGGAAGGAAAGAAAGGCGGTATGCAGGAAATCTTAGTGCAAGATTTAGCCACTTGGACAACGATTCCAACAACATATGCTGGTGGAGTTCGATCTTTAGACGACTTAAAGAAGTTTAAAAATATCTCAAATGGTAAACTTCATGTGACAATTGGTAGCGCTCTTTCAATTTTCGGTGGAGATTTACCTTATTCAGATGTGGTGCATTATTGCAAAAAAGGCGGGGTATTGTGAAGTTAATATATAAGGATTATGTTTTCCCTTTTCAAGAAACAAATTTAGAACGCATTATAGATGGTAAATATTTTAAGATAAATACGAAGGATCATTCTCTTTCGTTACATATACAGCTAGATGATGAACAAATGCTCCTTGAGTTTTCAAAATCTTTAAAGGCAACATGCGGCTTCTTACGTGATCAAGAAACAGAGCCTTATATTGGTATTTATATCGATTTACAAATAT
The DNA here is from genome assembly GCF_044755845.1 of Lysinibacillus sp. NPDC092081. NCBI lineage: Bacteria > Bacillati > Bacillota > Bacilli > Caryophanales > Bacillaceae > Lysinibacillus > Lysinibacillus sp. NPDC092081. The sequence continues at coordinate 374,570 of NZ_JBIVRU010000002.1, read as the reverse complement.
TCATTGATGAATTTAATAAACGATACAACTTAAATGCTGAAATTATCGCTTAATAACTAAGGGGACTAAAATCCCCTTTTTTTATTTGAAACAAGAATACTATACCTAATTTAGAGCACATATTTCTATTTAGTAGCTATTTTTGTTAAGCTATTATTTAATGAGATTACAATAAGAGAATTTGATTAATGTTATTTGCGAAAAGAAAGGATTTTATGAAGAATGAAAAATGAACTCGAAGCAATCACTTTAAAAAGCCTACAATCAGAAATAACACGTTTCTTTTTAGCCTATAGATTTGCCTTGCAAGAAATTGAAACGAAAATAAATATTTTACAAGAAGAGTTTAAGTTAATTCATGAATATAACCCGATAGAGCATATTTCAACTCGAGTAAAATCACCAAAAAGTATATTATCGAAGATCCAGAAAAAGAACCTTGAGAAATCTGTCGAAGTGATTCGTGAAAACATTCGTGATATTGCGGGTGTGCGAATTACATGCTCCTTTGTAGAGGATATTTATAAAGTAAGTGCCATGCTACAGGCGCAAAATGATATTGAAGTTGTGGATGTAAAGGATTATATTAAATCCCCAAAGGAGAATGGCTATCAAAGCTTGCATCTTATTATAAAAATCCCAATTTTTATGTCCGATCGTGTGGAAAGTGTTTATACAGAAATTCAAATCCGTACAATTGCAATGGACTTCTGGGCCAGCCTTGAACATAAAATCTATTACAAATACAACAAGGAAGTACCTGAACATATCCGTTTTGAATTGAAGGAGGCTGCCATTCAAGTAGCTGAACTGGATCGAAAAATGGAACGACTTAATGAAGAAATAAATATTCTAAAAGCGGATGAAGAAGAGACGTCATTAGATGCAATGCCTATTGCTTATTTAGCACAATATCTATCTCAACTACCACTTGGTTATTCTTCTGAGGATGATCAAGACTAAACTCACGATATAAAAGGATGCCGAAGTAATTCTGGCATCCTTTCTCTACTATAAGTTATTTTAGTTAAATCGCTGTGCAATCATATCGTAAAGATAACGTGCTTGGTCGTATTCTGGCTGTAATGTAAATGCTTGTTTTAAGTGGTACATAGCATCTTCTGTTTGCTCAGTAGATACCGCATATAGTACACCTAAATTATAATGCGCATCTGCGTTATTCCAATCCTGTTCGATTAAATAGTCTAATTCCTTTTTGCCTTCTTCAAACATTTCTAGCGCACATAGCACGATCGCATATGCTAGACGAATTTGTGTATCTTCTGGCGCAAGCTCTGAAGCTCGTTGTAAGTATGGCAGTGCAAGCTTCGAATTTTCCATTCGCTCAAAGCATTTGCCCATCATATAATACACATCTGCGCCTTCAATTTTATGTTTCAGTGCTTGCTCATAAAGCTTTACCGCTTCCGCATATCGTTCCGCATTATAATATAAATTTGCTAAACCATAATAAGCAGTTGCTGCTGTTTCATCGACAGTGATTGCTTTTTGAAAAAAGCGTTCTGCTCGTTCAGTATCCTCTAAGACTGCTAAGAGATTTCCGAAATTTACATAACCTATTGGGTTTTTAGGCTCTTCTTCAATCGCTTGTGTAAAAAGTTGTGCAGCATCCTCGTAGCGCTTTTCTTGAAACGCTTGAATGCCTTGCTCGTTAAAATCCATTGTTTTTCTTCACCTCTATGTAGCGAAAGACTGCTTTAATTCTATACACTTCAGAAAAAGTAGTATAAGCAGTCTTTTCGCTAATTAACCTACATATGTTAGTTTTTCATTATTTTTAAAGACTTCGTCAATTGTACCGCCACCTAAACATTCTTCGCCGTCATATAGTACAACAGCTTGTCCAGGTGTAATCGCACGTACTGGTTCAGCAAACGTAATAAGTGTACGTCCATCCGCTAAAATTTCCACTTCTACCGGTGTATCTGTTTGACGATAACGGAATTTTGCTGTGCATGAAAATTTCCCGGGCAATTTTTTTGTCGAAGTATAGTTCATTTTCACAGCAGTCAGTGCAGTAGAATATAGTGAATCATTATTGAAACCTTGTCCAACTAGTAACACATTGCGCTCTAAATCTTTCCCTAACACGAACCAAGGCTCACCGTCACCACCTATTCCAAGACCATGACGTTGACCAAGTGTATAGTACATTAATCCGTCATGCTGGCCCATTACGGCACCTTCCATAGTCTTCATTTTACCAGGTTGAGCTGGTAAAAATTGACTTAAAAATTCTTTGAAATTACGCTCTCCAATAAAGCAAATTCCTGTTGAATCCTTTTTCTTCGCTGTAGCTAAACCAGCTTCCTCCGCAATTTTACGGACTTCCTTTTTCTCAATATGTCCAATTGGAAACATTACATGCGACAATTGTTCCTGCGATAATTGATTTAAGAAATACGTTTGATCTTTATTATTGTCAATGCCACGAAGCATTTTAACTTCGCCATCGCCACTACGATCCACTCGAGCATAGTGACCTGTCGCTAAATAATCAGCTCCAAGATCCATCGCATGCTCTAAAAACGCTTTAAATTTAATTTCCTTATTACACATAACATCTGGATTTGGCGTGCGTCCTGCTTTATACTCTTCTAAAAAGTATGTGAAAACCTTATCCCAATATTGCTTTTCAAAATTCACTGCATAGTACGGAATCCCGATTTGATTACATACTTTAATAACATCATCATAGTCTTCTGTAGCTGTACAAACGCCATTTTCGTCTGTATCATCCCAGTTTTTCATAAATATCCCGATTACTTCATATCCTTGTTGTTTTAGTAAATATGCAGCAACCGAAGAATCTACCCCACCCGACATGCCGACAACAACACGAATTTGTGAGGGGTCACGTGTTTCTTTCATTTTGGTCACCTTTTCTTTTTTCTAATTCCATTAAATGTACAGCGAATTATTTTTTCGCTAGTCTTTTCACAATCGCTGCTGTTTTTTCTGCCGCATGTTGTACATCAACTTCTGTTAAACCTTGACCGAAGCTAAAGCGGATCGAGTTACGTAATTCCTCTACCCCTTGTCCAAACATCGCAACTAAAACGTGTGATGGATCAATGGCGCCAGCAGTGCACGCAGAACCACTCGATACGCAAATACCTGCCATATCAAGATTTACTAGGAATGACTCTACTTCCATACCAGAAAAACTTACATTTAAAACGTGTGGGAGCGTATTTTCTATATCTCCATTCACATGAAATGCTAGATTTTCCTTCGTGAAAACATCCAGCATCATTTGCTTAAAGCGATTGTATAATGCGCGCTTCTCTTCTCGCAACTCATTTGCAATTTGCACTGCAGTAGCAAAGCCAATCACTGCTGGCACATTTTCAGTACCTGCACGACGTTTTTTCTCATGTGCTCCCCCTAATGCATAACTAGTAAATGGTGTTCCTGCTTTTTGGTAAAGGAAACCAATACCTTTAGGACCATTAATTTTATGTGCGGAAACACTTAGCATATCAACCTGTAAATCAGCAACATTAATTGACTCTAAACCATATGCCTGAACAGCATCTGTATGGAAAATAGCCTTATGTTCACGTAACAAGTCACCAATTTCAGCAATCGGTTGAATCGTACCAACTTCATTATTGCCGTACATAATCGTGACTAAAATTGTATCCTCACGTAATGCATTTCGCACGTCTTCTACAGAAACACGTCCTTTTTCATCAACCGGCAAATATGTCACATCAAAGCCATCTCGCTCAAGCTTTTCACAAGTATGTAACACAGCATGATGTTCAATTTGTGTGGTAATGATATGCTTCCCTTCAGCAGCCCTTGCATAAACAGTGCCAAAAATAGCCGTATTATCCGCCTCTGTTCCGCCACTTGTTATAATAATTTCCCCAGGTTGAGCACCAATTGATCGGGCAAGTATTTCACGTGCATCGTCTAAATATTTGCGCGCCTCTCGACCTATCCCATGAATACTTGATGCATTACCATAAACCAGTTGCATTGCTGTAGTCAGAGCGTTTATTACTTTGTCATTCATTGGTGAAGACGCTGCATGATCGAGATAAATATATGAATTCATGTTGAAAACTCCTTTGTACGAAAAGCGCCAAAGATCTGGTTCCCTGCCTCAGGTTAGGGAGCTGTGCTTTAGCCTAATTTTAAATATAGAACATATAGCCTTCCGCTACATTTTCTTCAGTATATTGTGCTAGATCCTCAATTGTCGTTGTATCTAACACATTTTTCACAGCATCACGAATGCGGAGCCATAACTCTCGCTGAGGTGCTTCTTCATTTTCAATACCTTCTACTGGTTGAATTGGACCCTCTAACACACTAATAACATTAGCTGCCGAAATTTCACTTGGTGGATTTGCTAGCATATACCCACCATATGCACCACGTACACTTTTCACTAAGCCAGAATTACGTAATGGTGAAACCAACTGCTCTAAGTATGCCTCAGAAAGCTCCTTTTCAGCAGCGATTTTGCGTAGTGGAATAGGTCCTTCTCCATAATGCTTTGCTAATTCAATCATAATCGTTAGCCCATAACGGCCCTTTGTAGAAATTTTCATTTTATCACCCTCAATTAGTCTAGTCAAAAATACTACCATCAGTATATCATAATCTCCTCTCGAAGAACTCGGAAATACTCTCGGGAGGTTATGATATACTATTAATTGCGCCTTAGTATAGTTAGTCAAAATACTATTAACGCTTCATTCTAAGCACAAAAAAACATATTAATTGAAAAACAGTTGAAAGGGGGAATTTTTAATGCATAACGAACCACTCGCTTATCGCATGCGTCCTTTAACCCTTGAAGAGATTGTAGGACACCAAGATTTTATCGGTCCAAACACCGCTCTTTATAAAATGATTCAAAATGAGCATGTTCCATCCATGCTACTATACGGTGAGCCAGGCATCGGTAAAACGTCAATTGCGAATGCCATAGCAGGAAGCTCGAAGCTTCCCTTTTTCGCACTGAATGCTACTCGCGCTGGTAAAAAGGACGTTGAGGATATTGTACAGGAAGCTCGAATATCTGGGAAAGTCCTTCTTTTTTTAGATGAAATTCATCGTTTTAATAAATTACAGCAAGATGCTTTGTTACCACATGTTGAAAACGGTTCAATCGTGTTAATTGGAGCTACGACGGAAAATCCGTACCATGATGTTAATCCCGCTATCCGCTCACGTTGCGGAGAAATATATCAACTAAAACGTTTAACGAAAGAAAACATATTCGAACTTATAAAAAAAGCACTTTCTGATGAAAAACGCGGGCTAGGTAAACATCATTTTGTATTAACAGATCATCAAATTGAGCAAATTGCTGAAGCAGCTAATGGTGACGCACGGAAGGCATTAACTTTGCTTGAATCGATTTATTATGCAAGTGATGAGGTAGACGGTCAAACAATTGCTGCTGATCATGTCATTGAGCACCTTATCGGCAGAATTGGCGTTTATGGTGATAAAAAAGGATCTCATTTTTATAATTTGCTATCTGCATTACAAAAATCAGTTCGTGGAAGTGATACGAATGCAGCATTGTATTATTTAGCTCATTTATTGGAATCCGGTGATTTAGTAGCGGTTAGTCGACGTTTACTTGTTATGGCTTATGAAGATATAGGCCTTGCCAATCCTGATGTAGGACCTCATATGCTTGCGGCTGTACAAGCGGCTGAGCGTTTAGGGCTACCCGAAGCGCGTATTCCGCTTGCAAGTGCTGTTATTGAAATGTGCCTTGCATCCAAATCCAATTCTGCAATTATAGCTATCGATGCCGCCATTGCTAGCATTCATGAAGGAAAAACAGGCGATATTCCACATCATCTACGCGATGCTCATTATGAAGGGGCAAAAGATTTAGGTCATGTAGGTTATCAATATCCCCATAACAGCCCTATTGGAACATTCGGTGGCTGGGTCGACCAGCAATATTTACCCGATGAGCTTGTGGGCACCGAATTTTATAAACCTGTTATTGCGGGTGAAGAAAAACGAATGGCAGGAATCTACGAAAAGCTTAAATCTTTTCATAAGGATGAAAAGTAATATCGTTACTTGACTTATGTTTTTTCGTAAATAGGGCACTTCTATTTTAACAAGAAGCGCCTTATTTTCTTTTATCTTGTTACTAAAAACAGGACTGACCGCTAAGCAATCACCCAGTAAAGGTTGTCTTATTTGTTGAATAGCGGCTATTATAAAATCGATTCAATGTATCTTCCACATTTCTCATCGACGGTAAGTTTGTCGTTTCTTTCTGCTCTATTTCTTTTTCGATATCATGTAAATGATGAAGAAAATTGTAGGTTTGATAGAGCAGACTAGCAAATTCCTGGGAGTTCTCACGTACTTCAAACGAATTGCTTTTACAGCAATTGCTTGACCAATTGATTGCTCTCTTGACGGAGAGGTTTGATCATCTACATTATCATCTGTAGTTCTATATAATAATTTTAATGCCTCATGAACTTCCTTGTTATCACTAAACCGTTCCTTTATCCACTGCAAGACAAATTGTAATAGGACAATGGCATAAATAAGGGACAGACATTCATCTCCGAAAGTTTTTTTCGACAAACGTTTAAAGTATTCCGCTTGTGTCACCAGTTCGAATATGATTAAACGAATTGGATACAGGAGCGCATGTCCACTGTTGATATATAATTTTTCTCGATCTTTATACATAGCCAACCAAAAACCCTTTACTAATGAGATGAATTTTCTTGTCGAGAGAGCTATTTGACATTGGATAAGCTCATGTTCAAGTGTTGGTTGTATAAGCTGCTGAAATAAAAGTTCCTCATCCTCACTTACTAATAAGAGTGGTTTTTCTAATTTTGACAAATCGATTTCGATACCGTTTATAACATTGCATACCCTCCTTCCTATAACTTACAGTATGGAATAAACCTTAATCATCACCATAACGTAGAGTGATTTCCGTTTACGATTGATACTCCAATCCATGGACTTACGTTTTAACAAATGATGATGAGGCATAAACCTTACACACAGATTTTCAATTTTTTTACTATATTTCGACAAAAATTTATAAATCCCTTTTAAGAAAAAAGTCCTTTTTTTATTTCCGTACAACAAAATTTTAACACTACTATAACAGTTTCTCTCAATAATCTCTTAACATTAACAAAAAAATCTGCAAAACTTTAAGAACTGGAAACCCAATTCCCATCACAAAAAGTGCTGTAAGAATTGGTGGATCAGCCGCAAAAAGTAAGCAGATTCTAAAATTGTTATTCTATTTTATAAAAGTGAAGATCAATCATTTTGTAATTTCATTATCTACAAATACTTTAAATTGTTGCAGGCAGTGTTTGACTGCACCTTTTTGTTCAAGTACTGCATTTCGTAGTGATACTGTTTTCTCTTCATCCCCTACGACTTCACTATAAAGTGCAAAAATTGCTGATAATAATTGTTCATTCTCTTCTTGGTCAATGCTAGGTAAAGAATAGGCAGCAACTGTTAATAATTGCTCAACTTTTTCAGGTGTTTTTTGTAACTCATTGGTTGAATAATAAGTTGATGCCGCTAAAAAGTAGCACAGCTTTGCACAACAATCTATAAACAAATGCCAATATGTATTGGCATTTGGTAATTCACCCGCTCTATTGTTTAGATATTCTTTATAAAATGTTGTAGCTTGTATATATAAAGGATTTAGTCCTTTCATTGCCTTTGGATAATTATTAGATGTATCCAAATAGTCAAATACAATATCATTCATTTTCTCTTGAAGTTTTACAATGTCTAAATGATCACGAATTACTTGAATTTCCATTTTACCACTCTCCGATGTTGTCATTTGTTTTCTAAACGTCATTCCTACTCCCCTAAGCAGTCCTGCACATTCCAAACAAACTGATTTATTATCTATTGGAATTATTAAAATTATAGCAATAAACCAAATAAAGAAGTGGGCACATGAAAAAAATAAGGCAATTTAGTGAATTAATAGCATTTTTGAACACGTAAGGCGAACAATTTTGGTAAAATTATATTCTTTGTACATAATCATCAAATAAAGATTGCTCTTTCGTTCGATCAATAATTTCGATAATACTTCCTTGTGCATATTTTTTTATTCTTTTTTGTGGCATATAAAAATAGGCAGTGTTTGTAATTAACCACCCACTAAGCGTTAGTTCACTATCTGGCTGTTGATTTGTCAATATATGTTTATGTCGAAGTATATCCGCCATTTTGTAAAAACCATCTGATAGCTCATAAGCCGAAACATCAAAATTAAAAATAGGGCTAACAACCTGGCCAACATCAAAAATGTGTATTGTTTGCCCTTCTTCATCGATAGCTAATTCTACTGTGCTAATTTCATCGAATAGATTTAAGCCCCTATATTCCATTTGATAGATTTTCTCCATCATAAAACGCCTCCTATTATAGGTTCTACAGCAAATGTTGGAGGAGTCATAATGTAAAGCTGCCCAAACATCTTAAATTGTATAGATACCCTAGCAAATATCGTAGACCTCTTTTTTACAACGCTCCTATTGTAGCATAGAAAAAGCAGCTGTCTAACATCGAGACAGCCGCTTCCATAAAATGGTTCATTATCAGTTTCTTATTTTTATCGAGAAATTATTTGAGTTTATCGATAAATATTATTAATTTATCGGTTAAAATTCTGAATTTATCGACATAACAGATTTTTCAATGTTTTTTAACCTTGTACACGTGTAATTTTTACATCTTTTAAGATTGTATTCACTACCCAGCTTGCTGCAATTAAACCCGCCACTGAAGGAACGAAGGCATTAGAAGATGGAGGCATTTTAGCTTTACGGATATCTGCATCTGGTTTTCCGACATGCTCCACAACATCTGGACGAACTACAATGGGACTCTCATCTGAGAACACAACCGTTACTCCTTTATGAATACCATCCTTACGTAATTTTGTACGAATTATTTTAGCCAATGGGTCCGTATGCGTTTTAGAAATATCCGCAATTTTGAAACGAGTTGGATCCATTTTATTGGCTGCACCCATACTAGATATCATTGGAATATTACGCTTTAGACATTCCTTCATTATATGAATTTTATACATCACTGTATCACTTGCATCAATGACATAATCTATGCCTTGGGCAAAAAATTCCTCATATGTTTCCTCTGTGTAAAACATGTGCATATCAATTACTTCACATTCTGGGTTAATATCAGCAATACGCTCTTTCATAACACCTGACTTAGATTTTCCGACCGTTGAAAGATAGGCAACTAATTGACGATTAACATTCGTAATATCTACATTATCCTTATCTACCAAAATAATGCGGCCAATACCACTACGTGCACATGCCTCAGCAGCAAATGAACCTACACCCCCTACACCAAGAATGGCTACCGTTGTATTTTTTAATTTTTCGAGTCCCTCTGTTCCTATTGCGAGCTCATTACGTGAAAATTGATGTAACATCCTTACACTCTCCGTCTATTGAATTTTGATCCCGCTTTAACGGGCAGTAATTTATCTTTTACCGTCAGCGAAGCGTTAGGTGGGTGATACACTGCCCGTTAAAGCCCGATTTGTGATTTGCGGTGGATAAAGCCCACACTGATTACTTTATTAGTAAACCTAGTTATATACTAAGATAAAATCAAACCTATCTTACATTTTATCACGATATTCATCAAGTAAAAATTATAACTAAAAAAAATAAGTATTCCTAATCAAACACTTTATTAAGTATGTAAAGTTTGAATGGAGCCTATAAAAATCTATATGTTCACAGCTTGAAGTAGAAAATTTAAGGCAATTGAATAAATCGTAATCCAACTGCCTTTAGTCTTATCATTTTCATTCCTGTTCATAATTTTTGGAGAAAGATTTCGCAAAATCTGAGCCGAGCTGAACGTTTATTTGCTTGAAAGCTGCAATTGCTGCCCCTCCGATTGGTTGTAAGTTTGGTACCATAAATTGCAATGGTATCTCGTCAGCTTGTGAGAATTGCTGTAATTTCGATAAAAAATATGCTTCATTATTATAAACGCCACCCACTAATACAACAGGTACTTTCCCTTCCTCCCAAGTCATATGAGAGTAACATGCTTTAATCGCCACATAATATTTCTTACATGCATCCTCAATGATCTGAATAGCAACACGATCTCCTTTTTCTGCCACGTTAAAAACATATTTACTTAACGGTGCAATCACTGTCCGAGGATGCTCCTCTCCATATATACACTCAACTAATTGCGGTACATTTTCCATTGAAAAATAACGCAATACAACATCTGTCAAAGCTGTTGGGTCTCCTCGTCCATCATAACTTTGAAAAATAGCCTTCAGTACTTGAACCCCTAAATCATAGCCACTGCCCTCATCATCAAAAAGATAACCCCAGCCCCCTACTCTATGAAAATGTTGCTCTCGATCGTAGCCCATTGTGATAGCGCCTGTCCCTGCAATTTGCACAATACCCTCCTGCCCAAGTGTGCCTGCATACAGTGCAATTAGAGCATCATTATCAACAAAAATATGTGCTGTTTTATGAACGTATTGACGCACTATTGTTTCTACAACTTCCTCTGCCTGTAGCTCCTTGACCCCAGCCATGCCAGCAAAACAACTATCTATGGCAGCAAATACTTGCGGATTCTGTTGCTGTAAATTTTGTAGTATATCATGAATCGTTGACTTAAAATATTGAACACCCATTGCTGTTGGATTACTCCGAGCCGTTACGACTTTGGCATAAATATTGCCCAGCTCATCACAAATCACTGCTGATGTTTTCGTTCCACCACCGTCAATCGCTAATACATACATAATCTTCTCTCCTTTCTTCTTGGTTAATTTCTCCTTAGCTTAATTGTAGCTGTCGCTTCGCTTTCGCTACATAAAACATTGTTGCTGTCGCTATAAAAACAATAGCTGAATCAAGATAAAAAAAGGGATTAAGCACTATCAACTAATGGCTTAATTCCTTCTTCTGTAATCATTTTGTAAAGCCAAATGATGCCCATGGCTGAATATTTGTTAATAAGAATTGCTCTTCTTCTACAACTCTTGCAACAACATTTGTTGATCCGGCATTCGGTATTTCCTTCAAAACAATTTGGAGCTCACCCTTATAACGTACATCTAAATTATTATCGATTGTCACATCCCCCAATTTTAATGGAAGGCTATCGTGTGCAGGGAAGTCACCATTTTTATATTTAACACGAGATTGCGTACTACGGATTACATAATCCGAAACATCGCCACGATTAAAATGTGGCTCCTTAAAAAGGATGGCTTCTTCTAAAACAGACGTTTCAACGGACTGCTCAACCTTCAGCTCTAGCTTATGGCGATTTAATTGACCTAATGCACGTAATTCTTCCTCAGAAGCATACATATTGCCGATAATACAATCATCTATTAAACCAGTGTGCCATAAATCCTTTGCTTGCACAGTAATTGGCAGATGACGATGCTCTTCTAATGTTGGCAAACCATGCTCGGTTTCTTCCCAAGGCCCAAACATAGCGTGCTGTGATGAGATCATTGCTGCTGTTCGAATATGATTTGCTTTAAATTGTTGAGATGTTTGTAAAAAATGTTGACGTGATAGACCTGTAAAACGTCTTGGATAAAAATTATGACAGCCAATAATATTATCTTTATTCGGTTGATAGGATAATATATTTTCTACATATTTAGTACCGTTACTAATATTTAACTCTATTTTTAAATTGCTTGCATCGAGGGACATAAACGCTTCTTCCTGGCCAGAAAAACCCATATCTAAGCGCAATGCCGCTAAAAGATAATGTTCTTTAAAGTACCCAATATCCTTATACGTTAAGCCTAAATCTTCAAAAACAGTTGGTGCAATATCAGCTGAAATTTCAAAGCCAAGCTGCTGCGCAAATTTATTGATTTGCTGTAATTTTTGTCGTTCCTGATCGTTATTTAACGACATTAGACAAGTAAATATTCGATCAAAACCATTGTCATGAGCGAGCTGAACATATCGCTTCATATCTTCTAGTGTACTATGCTGAGGATATAGTGAAATCCCTAATCTTTTCAATTCAATTACCTCCGTTAGTTCACAATTACACTTCTACTTTTTGAATTTCTGATTGTGCAGCAGGCTGTTTATTTTGAGCTTCTGCTTCAGCAGCTCGTTGTTCATTTTGCTTCGCCATTCGGTTTGCCATTGAGATAAATGGTAAGTAAATACATACAGCTACAACAATTAAGACAAAACTAAGTACAGCTCCACGCCAAGATGCAGTTGCTAGGAATCCATTTATAATTGGTGGCGTTGTCCATGGTGGCGAAACTGTAGCTGCTGGTACCCAGCCCCATTTCGTTGTAAAGTAAGCAATCGTTACGTTAATCATTGGTGTCAAAATAAACGGTACAAATAAAACTGGATTTAATACGATAGGTAAACCAAAAAGTAATGGCTCATTTATATTGAAAAGCCCTGGTGCTGCTGACAATTTTCCAACCGTATTATATTGCTTATTCTTTCTAGCGAAAATGAAAATAGCAATAATAAGTGCTATTGTCGTACCAGATCCACCCATATTGATGAAGGCATCAAAGAATGGTTTATTGACGATATACGGTGCTACATCTCCTGCTGAAATAGCCTTTACATTCTCAGCAATCGCAGGTAGATTAATCGTTTGCATAAATGGTTCGATGATATTAGCACCGTGAACACCCAGTGTCCATAAAAACGTAGGAATAAATGCTAAAATTAATGCCGCTAACCACGTATTCGTTAAGCCCATAAATGGTTCTTGAATGGCAGAATAGAATGATCCAACAATATCAGGAATATCGAAGCCTGCTGAAATGATTGTACGAACTAGAGCAAATAATCCAATTGTAATAATTGCAGGTAGTAACGCCGCAAATGATTTTGAAACAGCCGGCGGTACACCATTTGGCATTTTAATTAGTAGCTTAGGATTGCCCGCCAATCTACAAAATACTTCCGTGGAGAGTAGAGAAATAATAAGAGCTATAAAAATACCACCTGTACCTGTTGTTAAGCCTGTTAAGCCACCCTCACCAAAGGTACCAAATGTCATGTAACCCGCAAGACTGATAACGCCGGCAGAAAGTCCATCCTTGTCATAGCTTTTTGCAAGATGATAAGCAATTGAAAAGGCTAATAAAAGCGAGATAATTCCAAATGTTGCTCCCCAAACATTGCCACCCCATTGTGTCCAAGTTTCATGCTTCCAGATGGCATCGAGTGCATTTTGATAAAATTTAATAGGCAAATTATTAACAAGAACTGCAAGTGATCCAAGAATTGTCAATGGCATGATCGTAATAAATCCATCACGAATGGCAACTAAATGACGCTGGCTTCCTACTCTAGCAGCAACTGGCACAAATTTTTCTTCTAAAAAACGAAACATTCCCTACACTCCCTTTGCTTTTTATTTTTACATCAAAACTTGATGCTACTCCCCTTTGATTCGTTCATATAACTCGATCATTTCCTGCGCTAAATCACGAAACGTTATGGCATTCATTAAATGATCCTGCGCGTGAATTAACAGCATAGAAACTTCTACTTTTTCTCCCCTTGCTTCTTGTGAAAGTAGAGCTGTCTGAGAATGATGCGCTTCAATCAATGAATCGTTAGCTAACTGTATTTTTTCCTTTGCTTCCTGAATCTGCCCATTTTTTGCTAGCTGGATAGCCTCCATACACTCACTTTTCGTATTACCACTGTGCACAATCAGTCCCATAATGGATTCCATCAAAACTGTTTCTTCCATTGTCGTCGCCCCCTTAACCAATCAACGTTAATGCCTGCTTTAAAACATTTTCGCCATTCATCATGCCGTAATCCGCCATGTTAATGATTTCAATCGGAAAATTCATTGCCTTGTATTTTTTTTCATATGTCCCTTTTAAGTAACGGACTTGTGGACCTAATAGCAGCACATCCGCCATTTTAGTAGCTAATACTTTATCAACCTCACCTTCAGCAATCGCATAAATATCTGCCTCAATGTTTTGTTCTTGTGCAGCTTTTTGCATCTTTGACACTAGTAAACTAGTACTCATTCCCGCTACGCACACTAGCATAATGTTTTTCATCAAAACACTCCTTTTCATGATAAAGTTCGTCTTTCTAGCTAACTTTAATTTTTGTAATTTCCAACTATGAAATCGCTTTCTTAAATTGAGAATAGCACCTATTGGTATATACCACAATATACTTTTTACACAATTTACTTCCTCAGGAAATAGCTTCAAAAACTGGGCTACATCGTTGTTATAGACTATTGAAAGGATTCATCCAACTGGTATAGTCCAGAAAAAAACTTAAAAAATTTTAATTTTCCGAAATTAAATGATTAAAAGTTATTCATTCATATCCACTTTTGAATAAATGTCTCTCATACATTGTTAATTTGCTTTTAAAAATATTCATAGAAGGCTGGTTTATTAGATGGTAACGCTAACTGCCATCGATCAATTATCTCTTCAGCCAATTGTTCATTTGCATACATGACCGCATCCTTTACAGAAAGATAGCCAACCATCATCGCTGAAAAAAGATTAATTGGTAATGTTAACATATGCATTTCTCGGATAGATTTTGTCTTAATTATCGAGACATCTCCACTTTTATTTATTTTATATACGTGCTGATTCCAACTACAAAATGCATCTTCAATTTGAATATATAATGGCTCCTGAATATCGCTCCACGGATAATGTTGCATAAACCTCATAACGTCAACTATCCTTACCATCACATCTTGAACGACTTCCTTTTTAAACTGTGGTTCTTTAAAATAGAAGCCAAATTGATGGTTGTTAGAAGTAACTCCCTTGATGTTATTTACACTCGCCGCATGCGACGTTATAAAACGCCAAATTGCTTGTTCTGCTTGTAAATCCTCAGCTATAAAATCATGAATCTCAAACGCTCCATCCTGAATGATATAACGAATATAACCTGCAATTTTATCATTCTTAAAATATGCCGCAAAATGACTATCAGGCATCCTTCTCTCTATTCTTTTCCACCACGCGTCATCTCGTAGCATACTTCCATTATCGCAAAGCGCCTGTGCATTATGAAAATCCTTAATCGCCTGAAAAAGATCACAATCTGGCCATTCAAAGCTCATACGTTTTACTACGTCCAACTGCTTTCCGAAAGAAGGAAACATCGATTGAGGAATCGTGTAATATAGCTTCTCAAAAAACAATTCCCATCCAAAATAACGATAAAAGGATACAGAAAATGGTGCTAACACAGAAATACTTTGCCCATTCTCCCGCATTTTCTTCAGTGCCTCTGTCATAAGCTTTTTGATAATGCCCTGCTGCCGATACTCAGGATAGGTTGCAACAAAGCCAATTCCGCCCATATCATAATTTTCACCATGGATTGTCATATTAAGTGGCAATATTAATAGCTGTCCAACTACTTTATGTTCATCGTAGGCACCCAATGTTGTGCTATGCTCAACCCAATAGTGAAAATCATCGCGGCGCGCACTAGTATACTTATTAGGGAAACAATAATCTCTTAATTGATGTACCTGCTTATAATCTTCTGTTGGAATTATTTTAATTTCCATAGACAAATTCACCTCCCTCTCAACACTGAATATTCTCACATTTCGAGATAAACTTAAATCTTTATAGTTCACCCCTGAGATACAACAATGCCTTTTATTTTTAGCATTCCTCTCCAATTCCTTTAGAAACAATTACTTCTGTTACTGTTTGAAAAAGCTTCTCAGCATCGGGCCCATCTGCTGAAATTTCCACAATGCTTCCGGGTGCTACTCCTTGTGCCATAACACCCATAATTGATTTTAAATTGACCGATTTCTCTTTATACGTTAACAGAACATCACACTCAAATGGTGTGACTGCAGTTACAAGTAAAGCTGCGGGTCTAGCATGTAGTCCCTCCGGCGCTGTTATTTTATATATTTTCTTCATAGATATCCCTCCGCTTGTCATTTAAAGTTAATTCGATGTTGATAATAGGCAATCATAGCCTCATTATGAGACGAATCCGAGTCAACATTATTGCTTTTAAAAACTGGTAATACTTCGTCAGATATGGCCATGATCTCAATGACTTCACTGAATAATACATTTAAAATAATTGAACCAATAACTGTAGAGGATGGTGCATACTGTATTTCATTGTGATGCAGCAAACCATCTCCTATTGGTATATGCGTATCGATAACTATATCTACTACATCCTCTAAGCGCTGTCCACTTTGATGGCGGGTCGGCTGTTCGCAATAAGCAAGAGATTGCAGAGATATGACCAGCACTCCTGCTTCTTTCGCTAAAAATGCTACATCTATAGGTGCTTGATTTCTCCCGGATGTTGAAATAACAATGCAAACATCATTTTCATGAAAATCAAAATGATCTTTATACTGTTCAATGATAGTCGGGTCCTTCTCATTTTCAGATGACGTCATTGCTCCTGCGTGTAATGTTAAAGGTTCTATAATGATAGGACGTACTGGTACAAGCCCTCCCGCACGATAAAAACCATCCTGTGCTAAAAGATGAGAATGGCCACAACCAAATAATTGGACAATTCCCCCGCGTTGAAGCCTTTGTACAATTATTTGTGCGGCTTCTTTTATTTGGGCATATTCTTGCTCCTTCACGACCTGCATTAACTTTTGAATTTCTAGAAAATATGCATCCATAGGATCACCTTTTAATTTCACTAATGAATTTGTATCGATCAGCTCGATAAGTACTTCGCACAAGCTCAAACGGAACTCCATCAGATAAATAACTCGTACGTTTAATAATTAATACAGGTGCAGTATGATTAATTTGCAAAAATTTGCTATCTTCTTTTGGAACAATAGCTGCCTCCATTTGCTGAATAGCATTTCCAATTTTTTGATGGAATTTTGCTTCGATTAACGCATACAATGATCCCATTATTTTCTTTTCATCTAATTCTGGATATACTCTTACTGGAATATATGTTCTTTCGATTGCCATTGGCTTGGAATCTGCACTACGAATTCGTACAACGAAGAATACCTCTTCGCCTGGCTCTAACATCAAATCTCCAGCAATATCAACTGTTGGTACGATTTTCTCAAAGCGTAAAACTTTACTGCTTGGTTCCATCCCTCTAGCACGCATATCCTCTGTGAAACTTGTTAATCCTTTTAGCGGTTGTTCTAATTTTGGATTAGCGACATATGTACCTCTCCCTTTTTCACGATACAGCAAACCGCTATTGACTAAATTTGTGATTGATTGACGAACAGTCATTCTACTAACATCAAACTGCGTAGAAAGTTCTCGCTCAGAAGGTATATTTTCTCCGATTTTGTATTCTTCTAAATAAATCCGTTGTTTAATGATTTCTTCTATTTGTATATAGATAGGTATATGAGAATTTTTATCTAACAAGTGTTGCACCATCCTTATCGCCTCTTTACTTTCATTTCTCAAATACAACTTTACCCCGACAAATAGTTTTTTGTACATTTAAATTTTCATCCAGTAATACAAAATCTGCATCATAGCCTTCTTCAATACGACCTTTAGTTGCTAGCTGTAATTGCTCAGCAGCATTCGTAGAGGACATTGCGACAATTTCCCGCAATGAGCAATTGGTAATTGCTTTCATATTTTTTACTGCCTGCTCCATCGTTAACACACTACCAGCTAAAGCCCCATTAGATAAATGAGCCCCCTCCTTAGATACATGAACGGTTTGACCTCCTAAATCATAGTCACCGTAATGTAAGCCTTTGGCCCGCATCGCATCGGTAATTAAGATAATGCCCTTTGCACCTTTCATACGATACGCTAGCTTTACAGCTCGAGGATGACTATGCACAAAATCTGCGATAATTTCTGTCTTTACCTGATCCTCTAAAAGCACTGCACCAACGACACCTGGATTACGATGATGGAAAGGGCGCATTTGGTTATATAAATGTGTAGCCTGCCTTACTCCCAATGATACTGCCTTATCCACTTCCTCAATTGATGCGTCAGAATGGCCAATGGAAGCAATAACATTTAAATCCTTTAACGATTCAATAAACGTAAAGCCTCCTTCTATCTCAGGTGCAATTGTTACTTGTTTAATGCGTTGCTTACTTAAGTTCTGCCAGGATGCAAATTGCTCAGTAGACGGTAAAATAATGTACTCAATTGGCTGAGCACCTGCCCTTTTTTTCGATACATATGGTCCTTCTACATGTATACCTAATAAACATGCCTCATCATCATTACTTTCAAATTGAGCAGCATTAGCTAAAGCGCTTTCAATTGCTTCTATAGATTGCGTCATTGTAGTAGCAAGGAAGCCTGTAACGCCTTCCTGTACTAACGAGCGCGCCATTTGATGTAATGCTAATTGCGTAGCATCCATCACATCATGCCCAGCTGAGCCATGTATATGCATATCAATATAGCCAGGTAGCAGTAACCAGTTTCCATCTATGCCATCTATATAATGCTCGGCTTTATCAGATAAGTTATTACTTATTTTAACAATCCTACCATTGTCAATGAGTAAATCGCCTTTAAACGGTGCTTCATCATAATTGACTATCGTAACATTGGAAATTAAAAGTGTATTCTTCAATAGATCACCTCCTAATCATTTTTTGAGGAGCTTTACTGAAATTAATAAGCTACCATTCATTTTGGTATAGTTGTCTATACCAATTATATGACGCTTTAACAAAAATATAAAGTATTTTTTGTATTTTCTAAATTTTTAACTTCATCGCCATACCGTGGGGTTGATTTCCGTAAACTATATCCACGCTTTATTTATCTCCTGCTAAAGCAATTCTTTTATCAAAAATCGATTGTACAAATTGCTCTTTATACGATGTATATTCATCAATTCCCTTTAAATTGCTGTTAAGAAAGTTTAGTTTTAACTTTTCATACTGCCTTTTGATTGATTCATTTGCATTTAAATAATCTCTAAAAAACAATAAATCAAACCATTTATCTTCTTCATAATTCACCAAATGAACAAAATGTGTTTTGACTTCAAATGTATCATCTGTAAACTTTGCAAATACAATTTCTGCTGGTCTTTCTACACGCAATCTATAAAAACCAGCTTTTCTCATTTCTTCTAAAAAGGAATCTGAAATATTTTGAATATTGTCAGTGCCCATTAAAATATCGATCACTGGCTTTGCCTGAATCCCTTCAATCGATGTACTACCAATATGTTGAATACGATCAAATTGGATATTTGTATGTTCTATAATCTCGGAACGAACTCGGATAAATTCTTTTTTCCATTCACTTTCATAGGGCACAATTTTTACTTCATTCTTTTTTAAGCCAAGGATCATTATCAGTTCTCCTTTGCAATAATCAAATTTGATCGATTTTAAGTCTTGCTTGTGCGGTTGGCTTTTTGAATAACCATTTACTTGCACTAAAAAAGGAGCTAACTTTATGCTCCCCTGTGTACTTATTTACTATGTATGACGAATCCCAATTGTGCCGTTATGCCAAGAAACATTCGTTTTGAACCCGCAATTCGCAGGGGGGTGCCCGCTTTGCAGCTTTAAACGTCCCGCTCCGCATGGGGCTTGTTTGCGACTACAAAATGAAGGCTCCCGATTCAAAAGTGTTCGGTCAAAACTGTTAAGTAGAGCTAGCAATTAGACTAACACATCAGGATTCGTATTACAGTTATAATAACACTATATTTCTGATAATTCAAACTATTTTCTTTTAAAAAATCTAAAAACTTGCGAAAACGCAAAAAAATACCTAGATTCTCAACAGATTTTGCTAGAGAATCCAGGTATTTCATAGTATTAATTATCTTTTAAATGTTTTAATCGCTAAATTTAACTCATTCAATTGTTCTAAAGAAACAGCACTTGGTGCATTCGTTAATAAACAGCTTGCACTTGCTGTTTTCGGGAATGCAATTGTATCACGTAAGTTAGTGCGGCCTGCAAGTAGCATTACGAAGCGGTCAAGACCAAATGCAAGACCCCCATGTGGTGGTACACCATATTCAAATGCTTCTAATAAGTAGCCAAATTGAGCTCTTGCTTCTTCTTCTGTGAAACCAAGTAAATTAAACATTTTTTCTTGTAATTCACGTTCATAAATACGTAATGAACCTCCACCAAGCTCATAACCGTTTAATACGATATCGTATGCTTGTGCACGAACAGCTGATGGATCAGTTTCCATTAACTGAATATCTTCGTCAAATGGACGCGTAAATGGATGGTGTGCTGCTTTGTAGCGACCGTCTTCTTCAGAGTACTCTAATAATGGCCAATCTGTAATCCATAGGAATGCAAATTGTGATTCATCTATTAAACCTAATTCTTGGCCTAATTTCGTACGAAGTGCACCTAGAGATGCTGCTACAACAGATGCTTTATCAGCTACAAATACTAAAATATCGCCAACTTCAGCTTTCATACGTTCGATTAATGAAGCTGCTAAAGCTTCGTCAAAGAATTTTGCAATTGGTCCGTTTAAACCTTCTTCTGTTACTTTTAACCAGGCAAGACCTTTTGCTCCATAAATACCAACGAATTTTGTTAGCTCGTCCATGTCTTTACGAGAGTATTTATCTGCTGCACCTTTAATATTGATACTCTTTACTTGCTTACCTTGTGCTACTGTATCAGCAAACACTTTGAAATTACAGCCATCAAAAATATCGTTTAATGCAACTAGCTCTAAGCCGAAACGTACGTCAGGTTTATCTGAGCCGTAACGATCCATTGCTTCTTGATATTTCATACGTTGGAATGGAGCAGGGATATCAATGCCTTTTACTTCTTTCATAACTGCTTGGATTAAGCGTTCGTTCATTTCAATAATTTCTTCTTGTGTTAAAAAGCTTGTTTCAATGTCAACTTGTGTAAACTCTGGTTGACGGTCAGCACGTAAGTCTTCATCTCGGAAGCAACGTGCGATTTGGAAGTATTTTTCGAAACCAGACACCATTAATAATTGCTTAAATAGCTGTGGTGATTGTGGTAATGCATAAAATTCACCTTCATGAACACGTGATGGCACTAGATAGTCACGAGCTCCTTCTGGAGATGATTTTGTTAAAATTGGCGTCTCTACTTCTAAAAAGCCTTCGTTTTGTAAGAAGTTTCGAATTGTACGAGTAACGTCTGAACGCATTTTGAATGTATCAAACATAACAGGACGACGTAGGTCAAGATAACGATATTTTAAACGTAAATCTTCAGATACGTCTGTGCGATCTTCAATTTGGAATGGTGTTGTTTTAGCTGTATTAATGACGATTAATTTTGTCGCTTCTACCTCAATTTTACCGTTCGGTACATTTGGGTTGATTTGATCTTCTGCACGAAGAATAACTGTTCCTTCTACTTCAATTACATATTCACTACGTACTTTATCAGCTAAAGCATGTGCTTCTGCTACATCAGGGCTAAACACTACCTGTGTGATTCCAGTACGGTCACGTAAATCAATGAAAATTAAACCACCTAGGTCGCGGCGACGTTGTACCCAACCTTTTAATACGACTTTTTCGCCTTTTAATGCTTCTGAAAGTTCACTACTAGCATGTGTTCTCGTTGCCATTTATTTAATTCCTCCAAAATAATTTATTTTACTTATGTAGCATACATTTCCTACTAAGTAGCGAATTGATGCCAAGGAAAATTAGATATCAGTTCAATTTCAAGATAATTATC
This sequence comes from Lysinibacillus sp. NPDC092081, assembly GCF_044755845.1. Taxonomy (NCBI): domain Bacteria; kingdom Bacillati; phylum Bacillota; class Bacilli; order Caryophanales; family Bacillaceae; genus Lysinibacillus; species Lysinibacillus sp. NPDC092081. The sequence goes on along the minus strand of NZ_JBIVRU010000002.1, from coordinate 352,805 downwards.
TGTCCAAAATGAGGTAGATATTTGATCATTTGGACAGATAATCATCCTTTATGGATATAAAGGGTTTATTGTTTTAATAGATAGTTCACTAACTCTGAAAACGCTACTTTTTGTTGTTCACCTGATTCCATATGTTTAACAGTAGCTGCTTGCTCTTCAAGCTCTGTTTCGCCTAAAACAATCGTATATTTTGCACCTAGACGGTCTGCGGATTTCATTTGAGCTTTCATTTTGCGATCTAAATAATCCATCTCTGTAGAAATACCCTTTGCACGGAAGGTACTTGTTAATTCTACCGTTTTTAGCTTCGCTTCTTCGCCCATAGCAATCATATAGACATCGAGTCCTGATGCTGTGTCTAATTCAACACCCTCAGCTTCAAGCGCAAGCAACAAACGCTCAATACTTAATGCGAAACCGATACCTGGTACTTCCGGTCCTCCGATTTCTTGCACAAGGCCATTATAGCGACCCCCACCACAAAGTGTAGTAATTGATCCAAAGCCAGAAGCCGTTGACATAATTTCAAAAGTCGTATGATTGTAGTAATCAAGGCCCCTTACAAGATTTGGATCGACCTCATACGTAATTCCAAGTGTATCTAAATACGTTTTAACTTGAGCGAAATATGCTGCTGACTCCTCTGTTAGGAAATCAGTTAATGCCGGTGCAGATTTCATTAATGGGTGCTCGCGGTCTACCTTACAGTCCAAAATGCGCAGTGGATTTTTTTGCAAACGATTTTGGCAATCCGAACAAAACTCATGAATATGTGGTTCGAAGTGTTGTAGGAGTGCTGTACGGTGTGTATCACGTGTTTCTTTGTCGCCAAGTGAATTAATGACTAATTTTAAATCCTTTAAACCGGCTGATTCATAGACATCCATTGCTAGTGCAATAACTTCCGCATCAATAGCTGGATCAGCTGAACCAATTGCTTCTACTCCAAATTGAACAAATTGACGGTAGCGCCCTGCTTGTTGACGTTCATAACGGAACATTGGTCCTAAATATGAAAGCTTTACTGGTTGATCAGGTGCACCAAACATTTTATGCTCAACATAAGCGCGAACTACTCCAGCTGTATTCTCCGGACGTAATGTTAACGAACGGCCACCACGATCTTCAAATGTATACATTTCCTTTTGAACAACATCTGTTGTTTCACCGACACCACGTGCAAATAAATCTGTTTGCTCAAAAATTGGTGTGCGAATTTCATTGTAGCGATAGACACGACAGATATCACGGATAACCGCTTCTATCTTTTGCCATTTTTCTGATTGACCCGGCAAAATATCTTGTGTCCCTCGTGGCACTTTAAAACTCATATAAAAACCTCCTTTATAAATTGCTTATGAGCAAGCTCTTCTGGACTTCTCTCATTCTTTTGTCCATAAAAAAAGCCCTCGCCCCCTGCATAATGCAAGGGACGAGAGCTGTATAAGCTTCCGCGGTTCCACCCTAGTTGACGCATCAAATACATGCGTCCTCCTCCTGATCGGATAACGGCCGATTCCGTTTTTTCCTACTAAGCATTACTTTTCAGAAAAAAGCCTCTCAAGTGTTGTTCACGAAATACATTTTTGTAGGAAAGATTTCAGCCTAGGTCTTTCCCTCTCTTCTCCAATAGAGGTATACGCTACTTGCTTGGTCATAAGCGATTAATCATTTTTTGATTACCCTTTATGTTAGTCACAACAAAAGGCAATGTCAACTGTTTTTGTTTTTTTTACATTACATTCGTTAAAATAATAAATTCCATTACCTTTTTCCCACGAATTCTATTATAAAAGCATGGTAAAATAGCACAAGATAGGAGGAATCTGATGAGGACAAAACTTTTAAATATTAGTATCATCTTCGTACTAGTGCTAATAATTGCGATTCCAAGCATGAATAATCAAAGAGCACTAGCCGACACCAGTGATTTAAAAGTAGCTGGAACGATTCTTCATTTACGCGAGGGACCTGGACTGTCTTATCCAATCATTACGATATTAGATGAAGGTGATCCGTTAACTTCTATTAGTCGTGAGGGTGATTGGATTCAAGTAAAAGCAGGCGATTACGAAGGCTGGGTAGCATCCTGGCTAACAGCTTCAATAAATGATAAACAAACGATTGATAAAACGTTGATTTCACAGGTCGATCGTCTAAATATCCGTACTGAGCCTGACATATCTTCAGCCGTTCTTGGACAATTATCAATAGGCAGCCAAGCTAAACTTATTGAAAAAAATGGCGAATGGGCAAAAATAGATTGGAATGGACTAGTAGGTTGGGTATCTACTGACTATGTTACAATCAATGACCAAACTGAAAAAAAGGCTAAAGCAGAGACTAAGACTGAGGAACCTAAAGTTGAAGTTTCCACAAAAAAAGTCAACAAAGATACAACATTTACAGTTTTAGTAGATGCACTTAATGTGCGCCAAAAGCCAGACTTAAATACTCCAAAAATAGGAACTGTTTCAAGAGGACAAGCCTTTAAAGTGCTGTCTCAAGAGCATAACTGGGTACAAATTCAATATAACGATAAAAAAACAGGCTGGGTTTATAGCTTTTATGGCACTTTTTCAAATATAGAAAATACGACATCAAAATCTTCTTCTTCCTCAGAGCTTGAATCTGTGACAATCATATATAATGGGACAAACCTACGGACAGATGCAACAACAACTGCTGATGTTGTTGCACGTGTAGATGCTGGTGAAACCTACCCTATTGTAGGTGCTAAAAATGATTTTTATGAAATACAAGTAGATGACAAAACTGCATTTGTGGCGAACTGGGTCGTTACTACTACTTCGTCGAGCAAAGCCACTACTGCTATAAAAAAAGATAAATCTACACCACGCAAGAAAGGCACTTTAAATGGGCTAACTATCGTTGTAGATGCTGGACATGGGGGAAATGATCACGGCACTACCGGACAACGTGGAACAAATGAGAAGGAAATTACATTGAAAACAGCCTCTCTTCTAGCTTCAAAGTTGAGTGCTGCTGGAGCAAATGTTGTCATGACTAGAGAATCAGATGAATATGTTGCACTCCGTAAACGCGTATCAATTGCGCACCAGTATGAGGCAGATGCTTTTATCAGTATTCATTATGATGCAACAGACGATAGCTCCGTTAATGGCTTCACCTCATATTATATGAACAGTAATCAACAAGGTCTTGCAGAGGCAATAAATAATGGGCTTTCCAATAAAATCGATTTAAAGAATCGTGGTACCCAACAAGGGAATTATTTAGTTCTACGAGAAAATCGTCAACAAGCTGCCCTCATTGAGCTAGGCTACTTAAGTAATGGTAGTGAGGAACGTGGTATTACAACCGCTAAATTCCGCGAACAAGCTACTCTCGGTATCTACCAAGGTATTTTAGATTACTTTAACAAAAATCAATAAAAATCAATTATGCCTCGGCATAATTGATTTTGGGATAAATAAATAAGCTGCAAAGGAAAGTAGACTTATACTTCCCTTGCAGCTTATTTATTTTTTTACTAGTCCACTACGAGATTGTTTTATACGACTCTTTCTTGATAGAAGTTATTAGTTAATGGAACTGAATCAATCCTAAGTTATGGTGTTTGCCTTCAGTACTTACTGTCAAATACTATACACTTGCTAAAACGAAAAAAGGCCTCTAACTCACATTACATGAGTATAGGGGTCCTTTATGCGCTTATTTTTTCCTCGTTGCTAACGTCACCCATACAATGTCCTTCATACGAATGAAAAAGGGTGTACGGTTAACCTCTACTACGATATCATCAGGTAATACAGAGATTAATTTTCCTTGCTGGATATTTTCCCTAGTTTGCACTACAATTGCCTGATCAATCATCATGTTAAGAGTTTCGTATAAATATGGATTTGATATACTTCCTGCTTGCGTCATCTTTAATGCACTTCCTCCCTACAAAACTAACCATACTATTTAATGTATGAAGGAATCATAGGGAATGTACCATTTATTTGGACTCAAGAAGTATTGTAATCGGGCCATCATTTGTTAGTGCAACATCCATCATTGCACCAAATATTCCTGTCTCCACATGTAAACCGTGTTCACGTAAAGCATTATTAAAAGCCTCCCATAACGGTTCCGCAACTTCTGGTCTTGCTGCACTTGTAAAACTTGGGCGATTCCCCTTTTTTGCATCCCCATACAATGTAAATTGCGAGACGGATAGAATAGCCCCTCCTTGCTCTAAAATGGAATGATTCATTTTTCCATCAGCATCTTCCCAAAGACGGAGATTAGCTACTTTTTTTGCTAAATATTCAACATCCTCTTGCGTATCCTCGTGTGTAATGCCAACTAGAAGAACATAACCGCTATCAATAGCTCCCGTTACTTTTCCGTCAACCGTAACAGAGGCTGCTTTACTACGCTGCAAAACTACTTTCATTCTTTAAAACCTCAATTCTCCTATTGTATGCACCAGAAGAACCATTTTCGGTACATAACAAAGTTGCTACTGCCCAATCATCCATTAATCAATTAATTTATAACACGTTGTACTGAATATATATCAGGTGTTTGCTTAATACGTTCCACTACTTTATGCAAATGCGAAATATTTGAAATCGAAATCGTTAAATGAATCGTTGCCATTTTATCACGATCTGCACGACCACTCACTGCTAAAATATTCGTTTTCGTTTCGCTAACAATTTGCATGATTTCATTTAAAATTCCTGGTCTATCGAAGGCCGAAACTTCAATATCGACAGGGTATTCTTTTTTCTCTGGAGTAAGTCCATGTTCCCATTCAACTTCTATTAAGCGCTCCTGCTCATCATCAACTTGAATATTTGGACAGTCCGCACGGTGCACTGAAACACCTCTTCCTTTCGTAATGAAGCCTACAATTTCATCTCCAGGAACTGGCGTACAACAACGTGAAAGTCGAATAAGCATATTGTCGATATCTTTTACGATAACACCCGATTCCGTACGTTTTTGCGGAATAGGGTTTTTCATTTTTTGTTCAATTTTCTCTAGCGCTTCTTCCTGTTCACGCTCTTTGCGACGTTTTTCCGCTAGACGATTAACAACTTGCTGAGCTGTAATGCCATTCATGCCAACAGCTGCATATAAATCTTCTTCATTTGTATAGTTGAATTTTTCGCATACTCGCTTCAAATTGTCCGCTGACATTGTTTCTTTTACGTCAAAACCTTGTGCGCGGATTTCCTTTTCTATCATCTCTTTACCTTTGATGATATTTTCCTCACGAAGATGACGTTTGAAAAACTGCTTTATTTTATTTTTCGCCTGTGAGGATTGGGCAATTTTTAGCCAATCGCGACTCGGACCAAATGATTGCTTAGACGTTAAAATTTCAATAATATCTCCCGTTTTTAACGGTGTATCAAGTGGCACCATTTTACCATTGATTTTCGCGCCAATTGTACGATTCCCAACTTCTGAATGCACACGATATGCGAAGTCGATCGGTACAGAGCCTGCTGGTAATTCAATGACATCTCCTTCAGGTGTGAAGACATAGACCATGTCAGAGAATAAATCAAATTTTAAAGATTCCATAAATTCTTCAGCATTAGAAGATTCGTTTTGGAATTCTAAAATTTCTCGGAACCACGTTAATTTTTGGTCGACATTTTGTTTTTCATTATCAACTTTTTTACCTTCTTTATACGCCCAATGCGCTGCAATCCCGTACTCGGCAATTTTATGCATTTCCTTCGTACGAATTTGAACTTCTAATGGGTCACCATAAGGACCAATTACTGTTGTATGCAGGGATTGATATAGGTTTTGTTTTGGCATCGCAATATAATCTTTAAAACGTCCAGGCATTGGCTTCCATAATGTATGCACAATCCCAAGTACGGCATAGCAATCTTTAATACTATCGACAAGTACACGAATGGCTAATAAATCATAAATCTCGTTGAATTGTTTCTTTTGTAACACCATTTTACGATAAATACTGTAAATATGTTTTGGGCGACCATATATATCTGCTTCAATTTCAACATCTGTAAGCTGTGACTTCATCTCACCCATTACATTATCTAAATAGGCCTCACGCTCATCACGTTTTTTCTTCATAAGACTGACAATGCGATAATATTGCTGTGGATTTAAATAACGAAGTGCCGTATCCTCAAGCTCCCATTTAACAGTCGAAATCCCAAGACGATGCGCAAGTGGTGCAAAAATTTCAAGCGTTTCTTTAGAAATACGGCGTTGTTTTTCGGCTGGTAAATGCTTTAACGTGCGCATATTATGTAGGCGGTCTGCCAGTTTAATCAAAATGACACGAATATCCTGCGCCATAGCTACAAACATTTTTCGATGATTTTCTGCTTGTTGCGCTTCTTTAGATAAATATTTAATTTTCCCCAGCTTTGTTACACCATCTACAAGCATCGCAACCTCTTCGCCGAATTCACGAACCAAATCGTCGCGCGTAAAATCCGTATCCTCGACAACATCATGTAAAAAACCAGCTGCAACTGTTTCAGGATCCATTTGTAATTCAGCTAAAATTCCAGCTACTTGCACAGGGTGAATAATATACGGTTCACCTGAGCTTCGGAATTGCTCAATATGGGCATCCCTTGCTAATTCATATGCTTTTTTCACGAATGCGACATTTTCATCATTCATGTAGGATTTGACTAACTCAAAAACGTCCTCGGGAGTCAAAATTTGCTCTTTCGCCATAACATGTCCACCTTGCTCGTCAAATTTTTCAGATTAGATATAAACTTAATTGTATAAAATTTTATGGGCTATTGTAAAGTAACTGTGTCATTTTGTTTAGTTATTCTCGTGAACAATGTGAAAAATGGAAAAATATTCTCCTGAATGAATAAAAAGACCCTTTGCGAATGCAATATTTCGCAAAGAGTCTCTCTTCTCGTATCATAGTTGTTGGCTTATTTATTATACGCTACAGCAATTTTTGTACCAACTACTGCATTATTTTTTACTAATGCAATATTGGCAACAAGGCTTTTACCTTCTGTTAATTCTTTCACTTTTCCAAGTAAGAATGGTGTCACGTTTTTACCTTGAATACCGTTTTCTTCTGCTTCTACTAAAGCTGTTTCAATGATTCCTGTAATGAATGAATGCTCAAGCGCGTCAGACTCTGGAATTGGGTTAGCAATAACAGCTCCGCCTTTTAATCCTAATTGCCATTTTGCACGTAGCATTTCGGCCACTTCCTCTGGTGTATCAATCTTGAAGTTGACATCAAAACCACTTTGACGTGTATAGAATGCTGGTAGCTCATCTGTACCATATCCAACGACTGGTACACCTTTTGTTTCAAGATATTCTAAAGTTAAACCAATATCTAAAATAGACTTAGCGCCCGCACAAATTACGGCAACATTTGTTTGTGCTAGTTCTTCTAAATCTGCTGAAATATCCATTGTTGTTTCAGCACCACGGTGTACCCCGCCGATACCACCAGTTACAAAAATTTCAATACCAGCTAGCTCAGCACAAATCATTGTTGCAGCTACAGTTGTAGCTCCTAATTTTTTTGATGCTAAAAGATAGCCTAAGTCGCGACGAGATGCTTTTGCTACGCCTTGTGCATTACCGAACATTTCAAGTTCTTCATCTGATAAACCAATTTTAATTTTACCGTCGATTAAAGCAATTGTTGCTGGCACTCCACCATTATCACGAACAATTTGTTCCACTTCACGTGCTGTTTGTACATTTTGTGGATATGGCATTCCGTGAGAAATAATTGTTGATTCTAATGCTACGATTGGTAAGCCTTTTGCTTGTCCTGCTTTTACTTCTTCTGATAATACGATGAATTCTTTCATGTTGTTATTCCTCCATTTCACTTTTTAACAAATCAACTGATAACTCAGGTCTTACTGTATATGGGGATGAAAGCGTATTTTTGGCATTCGTTAAGCCTGCATCAATACATGTTGCAACGGATTGCCCAGTAAGCCAGCTGTGGATTACAGCACTGACAAAGGCGTCTCCTGCACCTGTTACATCTTCAATTTTTTCTATAGCTTTAGCTGCGAAATGACTTGGCTTCGTTGTAGTGGAAGCTGCATACACACCCTTGCTACCCGCTGTAATAATTATATGTTCAGCACCTAATTTAAGAATTTGCTGTAAAGCCTTTTCATAGTGTGCAGAGTTTTCGATTTTATGACCTACAATCGTCTCTGCTTCATCTGTGTTACAAATAAACCACGTTACACCTTGCAACGTATCTGGTAATCGATTCATTTTTGGTGAAGATACCGGTACGATGACAAATGGAATGTCACGGGCAATCGCAATCTGCTGTATGTAAGCCACTGTTTCCTTAGGACAGTTTAAGTCCATAATAAAGCAGCCCGCATTCATCAGCATTGCCTCATGTTTTTTTAGCAAACTCGGCAATAAAAGATCATATACTTCCATATTTGCTACTGCTAGTGCTAGCTCGCCCTGCTCATCCATAATCGCAGTATAGGAACCAGTCGAAGCGTCAGGTAACTGCTCCACATAACGTAAATTCATAAATGGCTCTGAAGCTTCTTGGATCACTTGCCAATCAGCATCTTTGCCGGCAGTAGTCAGCAATGTTACCTGATGATTTAATCTACCTAAATTTTCAGCAATGTTTCGGCCAACACCACCTACACTAAATGAAGAGCTCGCAGGATTGGATGTACCTAATTGGACATTCCCCTTCACATGAAATTTTCGGTCAAGATTGGCTCCACCGATACAAATAATTTCATTTTCCTCTGGCAAAATATAAGCACGACCTACAATTTTCCCCTGCTTCGTTAAGCTCGACACTAAATTGGCAAGTACTGGTCGAGATAGTTTCATCTTATCTGCCATCTCTTGCTGAGACATAAACGGATTCTGGCGAATTAATGCAAGGACCGCCTGTTCTCTTTCATTCATAGCATCACCTTTTGTTATATTTGTTTACATTATAAACTTTTGTTTGATTGATGTCAAAAAAAATTTTTAAAAAAGTTGAAGCCGATATGATGATATTGGCTTCAACTTCATGTTGTGATAACTATTGCTTCAATGAAATTAAGGTGTCGTATTAAATAAAGTATGGCTTTTTGGCATAAAGAGTGGGTTGATTTCCGTTGCGTAGCGGCGTAATTTCGGGTTTTTGTGGCGTTCCTTGCTTAGTTAGCAGCGCAATTTTATGTTTTGGCGGCGTTTCTCCTTTGGTTAGCGGCGAAACTCACACTTCTAGCGGCGAATTCCAATATAAGCTGGAAAAATGTTTTCTGTGCGAAAGCGCAGCGACAGCAACAAATGTTTTCTGTGCGAAAGCGCAGCGACAGCAACAACAAAATCGGAGGAACTGCTCGATGCTCCAAAATGCCGATCACTGATAAAATGTCGAGAACTGACGATAGCATCAAGAATCGCGCCCTAAGCAAAGCGAATAGTTAGTTATCAAGTATTGGCTTGATGAGGTGTTTGTTTTTTCACGATGATGACAAATAAACTTGCCAATGTACAGAACATTCCTGCAAGGAAAAAGGCCCAAGTATATGAATTGAAAAACTTATAGATAAGGCCTCCACCATAAGCAGCAACTGCAGCTCCTGCCTGATGAGATGCGAAAATCCACCCATAAATAATGTTACTTTTATTTGCACCAAAAATTTGTCTTGAAATACTAATCGTTGGAGGTACTGTAGCAATCCAATCTAATCCATAAAATATCGTGAAGATTGTCAGTAATGTGAGTGAGCCTTGCATTAATGCATACGGGAGTAAAAGCAAAGACGCTCCTCTTAAAATGTAATACCAAAACAATAACCATCGATTATCAAATCGATCAGACAACCATCCTGATAAAGTGGTGCCAACGAGATTAAACACTCCCATAAAAGAAAGAAAGGATGCAGCGGTTACTAAAGGCACACCAAAGCTAATACAGTAAGAAACGAAATGAGTACCAACTAACCCACTCGTTGAAAGTCCACAAATAAAAAAACTTCCCGCTAGTAACCAAAATTCTTTCTTCTTTATAGCTTCAAATAAACCATTAAAAGCAATACTAATCGGATTTTTCTTATGATTCTCTTGTTGCATTTCTAGATTTTCTTCCATCCCATATGGAAGAATTCCAATATCCTGTGGTTTATTTTTAATAAATATAGAAATAGTGATGAACATAACAATACTTAGAATAAGAATTAATCCAATCGCCCATCGCCAAGAATAATGCTCAATAATTATTGCCAATAAAGGTAAGAGAATTAACTGCCCCGTTGCTGTACTCGCCGTTAAAATTCCTACTGCCAGCCCTCTGCTTTTCACAAACCAATGATTGGCCACATAAGGACTTAACACAGTTAAAAAGAGACTCGCTCCTAAGCCAATAATACAGCCCCATATAATAATTAATTGCCAAGACTGTGTCATGAAAAGCGTAAGCATCATGCCTATGAATAATGTAGCCATCGCACCTAGCATCATTTTCTTTAATCCAACTATTTCTAGTAATGCCGCCATAAACGGGCCTGAAAAACCATATAAAAATAGACTCACTGCAAAAGCTAAGGCAATTAAAGATCGATCCCAATCAAATTCTTTTTCAAAGGAATCTATAAAAACTCCTGATGATGACATTGTAATCCCTGCAACAATAATTGAGAAAAATGTTATGACCAAAATAAACCAACTGTAATGAATACGCTTCATCTTTACACCTTCATTTCTTGAAAGATTTTTTAGAAGTACTTTTTAATAAGAAAGATTACAGCCCATATATATGTATATGCATATATCATTGGAGTAAATACCTTTAAAATATATGTATATACATATATAATCTTAGTAATCTCTTTTATTACTGTCAAGGAACATTTTCCAGCTTAACAAAATACATCATTAGGGCTACTATAATATTGAACCCACTCGAAAAGGAGTAAGGAGTAATGAAAAATATAGATTACACACAAATATGTGTATGTGCAAACCTTAGAAAAAGAACAAGAGTCGTGACACAATTATACGATAAATTACTTCAGCCCACTGGCTTAAAAATCACACAATATTCAATGCTAGCAAATATTGTCCATCAACAATCTGTTTCCATAAGTCGACTAGGTGAAATCTTGCTACTTGATCAAACTACCATTACACGTAATATTAATTTGTTAAAGCAAAATGGCTATGTAGATTTAGCGAGAGATCCGCAAGATGCTCGAGCAAAGGTCATTACACTAACTGATAAAGGGGTCGAAAAATTAAACGAGGCTGTTCCAATTTGGGAAGATATTCAAGAAAGAATTATCAATGATATTGGCATAGAGAAATACGAGGATTTTTATGAAACATTGAAAACTATGCAAAAAATAATTCAATCTTATGATGAAGAATAAATAAACAGACATAAAACAAAGAATCCATTTTGAAAAATGATTGTTCAAAATGGATTCTTAAAGTTGTTGTAGAGCTAATATGCCAATTAAGTATAGTTCTTCGGCAAAACGTGGGGTTGATTTCCGTTCCGACTGGGCGCTTTGTTGCTGTCGCTTCGCTTTCGCACAGAGCAGAGCTTCCTGGGGGCGTCCGATGAGCCGCTTCGCTTCGCTCCAGGGTCTCGGGCCAACACGATGTTGGTCACGAAGGCGTTATCACAGGATGTGATGGTATTAGCCTTCGTTCCTCTATCGCTAATCCCCAAGGAGTCGCCCAGCCTCCACTCCAATCAACCACTTCACTTAGCATGTATTTTCTGGCATGTTACTCTAATTTATAGTGGAAATATGTAAAAACATAGTAGCAATATGAGCAGATATATAATCGCGTTGCTGTTATAAATCTATTCTGTTTTATTATATGATAAAAAGAACAGCTAGCATAGTTCCCCTTTTGATAAAATAATTGCTTTCCCTCCTACCATCACTCTTGGATTATCTTTATTTATTAATTTTGTAATGATGTTAGAAGGTCTGCCCATACTATGCCCTTGAAGGAACGAGTAATCTTGATTAAATTTATTTAGTATGTGGTTATGAAAAAGATAATAAGTTAATGCTCCATTCGAAGTACCTGTTGCGGCTTCCTCATCAATACCGTAGAGTGGGCAAAAGTTCCTACTCTCTGCTATCCCTTCTTCTGTGTCGAGCGTAAATGCATGAACGCCCCCCACTTTATTGATTTTTGTATATTCAGCAAGTGCCTTAAAATCAGGATTTAAAGCATACAAATCATCCTTTGTTTTTATTGGAAGCATTATATCCCAAAGACCCGTACTTGCAGCTTGAGGTATTAGATTGAAATTTATATCTCCTATTTGGCTTTTATCAATCTTAAAAAGGTCAGACAAACTATCATAATCATCGAATATTTTCCCTAACTTAGGCTCAGCTTGCTCCATCATGATAAATGATTGATTCATTTCAACAGCAAGTGTGCCAGCGAGTGTTTTCATAAAATATGTATTATTATCTTCAATAGCACAACTGTCTAATAATGCCTTGAAGGATGCAATTGTAGCATGTCCACAAAGTTCAACCTGTGCAGTCGGTGTAAAAAACTTTATATCAAAATTTTTATTGTCTATTTTTTTAATAAATGCTGTTTCTGAAAATCGAACTTCTGCAGCATATTTCTGCATAAACTCTTCGTCTAAATTTTCATGAATCACTACACCTGCTGGATTACCGCCAAATTTTGTTTCTGTAAAAGCATCAATTACATAATATGACAAAGCTAACTCCCCCTTAAATTAATTTAAAATATCTTTATTCGATATTTCCTCATATCTTTATAAATCATAAATAAAAAAACGCCACAAAAATGTGACGCTTTTCATTCTGTTGAAGAACTATTATGCCAATGAACTCCAAACAACCAATTCATTTAGCAAGAATCCATCATTTATTAATATTGAATAAGTGTTTTTATGTTAATGTCGCCAAGTTTTGCACGTCCGTTTAGCTCTGTTAACTCGATAAGGAATGCACAGCCAACAACTTGACCACCTAATTGTTCAACTAAACGCACTGTCGCTTCAACTGTACCACCTGTCGCAAGTAAATCATCACAGATTAATACTTTTTGACCTGGTTTAATTGCATCTTTGTGCATTGTTAGCGTATCTTTACCGTACTCTAGCCCGTAGTCAGCACTTATCACTTCACGTGGTAATTTTCCTGGCTTACGAACAGGCGCAAAACCAATTTCAAGGGCATATGCAACTGGACATCCGATAATGAAGCCTCGAGCCTCAGGACCTACTATAATTTCAGCACCTAATTCTTTTGCGTAACTTACGATTTGATCTGTTGCATATTTGTATGCAGGACCGTTATCCATTATTGTTGTAATATCTTTGAAGCTAATGCCCTCTTTCGGCCAGTTTTCAACCGTTGTTACGTATTGCTTTAAATCCATGTTATTGTTCCTCCTACGAAACTTATTCGTATATTAATGTAATCGTTCATCAAACCATTGTTTTAATTCTATATAAGGGGCATATACTAGCTTCTGCTCCATTTCGATCTGTTCTGAACGCTGTTTGTAAGACGGTGCCTCTGTAAGTGCCTGTTTTGGTGCATTCACGTTGACAGTCGTCAGTCCACTCTCCATTTTAACAAAATCAAGTTCAAAAAACACCTGTGTCATAAATTTTAATGCATCTAACGGCCAACCTGTATGTTTAGCTAATTCAGCCAAATGCATATTCAGTGGAAAGGCAGGACGATTTTTCAAAAACTTATAGTACCAGGAGAATTGCTCACGTGTAGGCAATCCATTGAAGTACTGAGAATCAGGCATGTAAAAATGTGCATATATACGGGAAGGAGCTGTTTTTCGTAAGACATTTTCTAACATTTGAACATTTTGTGGCAAATCCAGTAGGACGATATAATTGCTTTGTTCTACATTTGAAAGCGTAGGATCCACCGCTAGGATTGGTACACCAATTAGCGACTGGTAATAGGTAATCGTCTCTGAACGGAAGGCGATAAATGTTGCCTCCTCTTTTGGAACCGTATTTAACCAGCGGGATGTTTGGCGAATACCACGAATATCAAATAATTGCCATTCAGTCGTTTGGACATCCTCTATCATAAATTGAGCTTTTTTACGGCCCTGCCACTCGTTAATTTGTAAATCCCCAGTAAATGATACTTTTATTCCATAGGTTAACTCGTCGTGTAAATGTCCTTTATTGAAACCGACACTATCCAATTTTTCGTAGCCATCCGTCAATTCCATTTTTATATGATTTTCTGCTGCTCCAATTTTCCGCATGGAGGATATTTCTACATCTTCTAGCACATAAACAGGCTTTGGAAAATCCGTACCATATGGACCAAGCGTTGAAATCTCTTCAATAGCATCTGCTGAAATTTCATCCATTTTTAAAGGAATATCAATATTGAGTACAGGTGTCAATTGCTCTTCTGATAAACACGCTCTTGCTTGAGCATCTAAGCGTGATCTTAATTCATCCACATGTTCAATAGATAATGTCATCCCAGCTGCCATAGGGTGCCCACCAAAATGAGGTAATATATCTCGATTCTTCGCTAGTTCATTAAATAAATGGAAGCCTTCAATACTACGAGCTGAGCCTTTAGCTATGCCTTTTTCATAGTCAAGTGACAGTACAATTGTAGGACGATAATAGAGCTCTACAAGACGAGATGCGACGATCCCTACTACTCCAGCATTCCAGCCTTCTCCAGCAATAACTAAAACGAGTGACTCCCCGACCTTTTTATCTGATTCGATGAGAGCAATCGCCTCATCTGTAATACTCTTTACAATATCTTTGCGCTCGCTATTACACGTATTAAGCTGTTTCGCTATTGCTATTGCCTTAGTATTATCTTCAGCCATTAATAGCTCTACACCTGGCGCCGCTTCTCCTAGTCGACCAACTGCATTTAAGCGCGGACCAAAGTAAAAACCGATTGTTTCTTCGCTAATTTTTGCTTGCTCTGCACTGGCTACTTCACACATTGCCTGTATCCAAGGGCTGAGTGATCGGCGCATTTCTTCTATTCCTCGTTTTACAAGATAGCGATTTTCATCAACTAATGGTACTAAATCCGCTACTGTTCCAACAGCAACATATTCAAATAGATGCGTTGGCAGTTCTCCATATAGAGCATGCGCTAACTTAAATGCTACCCCCACACCTGCAAGCTCGCCAAATGGATAATGTCCTTCTGGTATACGAGGATGTAAAATAATATCGGCAGGTGGTAATTCATCGCCTGGTTCATGGTGATCTGTAACGATAACATCCATGCCTAGTTCCTTGGCGATACGAATCGGTTCCATGCCTGAAATACCATTATCTACTGTAATAATTAGCTGTACGCCCTCGTCATGTGCTTCACGAAATAGCGCTTCATTCGGTCCATAGCCATGAATAAAACGATTCGGTATTTTAAACGATACATCGGCACCTAGATCAAGTAACACATTAAGCATTACTGTCGTGCTTGAGACACCATATAGTGATAGGTAAGCCTTTGAAGTTATCTCTAGCTTTTCCCCCACTTCACACCGTGCGTGAGACTTTCACCTCACACGGCGTTCCATCGAATAGATTCAAAATTTTGGTAATCTACATAACTTAACAGAATTCACTTTTCTTATATGTCTAATCGTCCAAATTAGATTTTAATTGTTCTACTTCTAATTTCTCTCTTAGCGTATTTAACTTGTTTAAACTTTTCATGTTCGTAATTAGATGTTTATACTTTGAGATTGTTTCTTCATCTTTAGCATGTATTAAGAAATGAATGTCTTTATCTACGAGGCAGAGGTTTTTGTATTCGTCAGTACCACCTTGCAATCGTGGTACTTTGTGATGACAGTGAAGCGTCATCGGGTTTAGTTCTTGCCCTGTTACATGGCATTTACCTCAATGTTCGATTGTTCGACCATCTACGCCAGCCGTTTTACTGCCTGTATTTTTCTTGATATTACGATACGCTAACTTAATGTTTTCAGACGAACTGATAATCCCCATTAAGTTTTTAAAATTACTACCGTTTTTACTTTGGTTATATAGCATGTCAAAAGTTGACTGCATACTATAATATTCAGCATTTCTTAATTTGGACTTTTTAACATGTTGTGCGATTCGTGAATTTGCCACAGACATCAGCCCCTTTCTCAAGTGGTGATTCTATTAGTCATACTCGAATCTGTGTCTGTTATGCATTTATAAGTTTTTGAAACTCCCGACTAGAGCCTATCCCTCCACCATTTATTATCATGGTTTCAAAGGTACTATGACTCCACTCTTACGAAGATAAATCAGTTTTAGTAGGTCAATGCCCCTTTATTTACTGAACTGCTTCATAGGTCGGTTAATACCTCCACATCCTTCGCTTTCCACGTTCCGATTTCTCTATCCTTGCATATATCCTTAGGTTTCTCCTATAGTCCTGTATGCTTGAATTCGCCTGTAACGAATTATGGGTTTTCATAACTGCGGATTTTTACTCACCCACACATACGATGGCACTGCCACCTATTACATTTCTGTAACATCTACGTATAGACCTGTACATTCAGAGATTCGTCAGTGCTTGTGCAGCACATTCTAACCATAGACATTTTATGGACTCCCGGCATATAGGACACACTATCCACCGCTGGACAGCTTTCGTGTAAGTTACTAATCTAACTTACTTACGGTATCTCTCTGCCGACTTCACCGAGCTTCATACTTTTCTACCTAACCTTAGTGAAAGCATGTCGGAGTATCAGAGTAGGCGTTTCAAGGCGTTACCCTCTCATTCCACCTATCAAGAAATCAGTTCTCCTAGGGAAATTAAGCGACTCCCTAGTGTCTAAGCTTTTCACTTAGAAACGTGTCGCACCACAATCATAATCGCCATATACTAGGATTTTCTCTCCGTTTTCAAGCGCTTGCTCAATACGTGCTACAGCTTCTGCCATACCATGCATTAAAAATGGATCATGGATATTTGCTTCTGTCATATTTAATAAGCTCTCTGCGTCAGCAGTTGTTTCGCAGCCTCGTGCTGCTAAAATTTTCGCTGCAATCGCAGAAAGTTGTAGGTCATTTTGTAATGTTTGGACAAGCTTAGCGTCTGGGCGCTCTACCTGCCATCTCTTTTTCGATAGAATCATCTTTTCACTTCCTTACGTAGGCTATTATACAGAAAATCTAGCCTATCCGCACTATCTGTCAGAATGATAGTTTTATCCAGTCAGCAGCAGGCAGGCACAAAATAAAAAGCCTACTCCATTAAAGAGTAGACTTCTCAAGCACACCTTTTGAAGCAGAAACTAATGCTTCAACCTTCTCTAAATTACCTTCATGCAATGCTGTCACGATCGCACTACCAACGATTACACCATCACTAAGTGCCCCCATGCTTACCACTTGCTCGGGCGTTGAAATTCCAAAGCCAGCTAGTACTGGTATTTGGCTTGCTTCACGTAAGCGAGCAAAATGAGCATTTAGATCATTAGCAAAGCTTGTGCGAGCCCCTGTGATTCCATTGACTGTCACAGCATAGACAAAACCTTGACTGGCGGCCGCGATACGTGCAATTCGCTCTGGTGGACTTGTTAACGAGACAAGCTGGACGATGTCGATACCATGAGGATTTAATGTATCATATAAGATGGCACTTTCCTCAAGTGGTACATCAGGAACGATTAATCCTTTAACGCCCCCTGCCTCACAAGCCTTCGCAAAAGCCTCTAACCCAAAAGCTAACACAGGATTAAAATAAGTCATAACAACTAACGGAACTTGAATTTCTTCTTTAAATGAAGCTAATGCTGCTAACACTTTACGTAATGTCACACCTTCTGTTAAAGCCCGTTCACCTGCTTGCTCTATCGTAGGTCCATCCGCTACAGGATCCGTGAATGGTATACCCACTTCAATTGCCGTTACACCCATTTGCTGTAGCTTTAGGATCGTTGGCTTCAAAGTTCCCAGACCCCCATCGCCGGCCATAATATATGGTATAAATGCTTTATTACCAGCGATTTTCGTTTGTTCAATTGCCTGCTGTAGTGTTGTCATGACATATCTCCTCCTAATGCTTTACGAACAGTATGAACATCTTTATCTCCTCGGCCGGATAAGCATACAACAATGATGTCATCTATAGACATTGTCTTCGCAAGTTTTGCTGTATAGGCGATGGCATGAGAGCTTTCTAGTGCAGGTAGTATACCTTCTGTTCTACACAGTAACTGCAAACCCTCAAGTGCTTCACTATCTGTAATCGAATCAAATTGAACACGCCCAATATCATGTAAATAACAATGCTCTGGGCCCTTCCCTGGATAATCTAGACCCGCTGAAATAGAATGTGCTTCTTGCACGAAACCATTTTCATCTTGTAATAAATACATGTATGCACCGTGTAAAACGCCTAGCTGTCCACCGGCAATTGCTGCTGCATGCTTTCCTGTCTCAATGCCACTACCTGCAGCCTCTACTCCGTATAGCGCTACAGCTTCATCGTCGACAAAAGGATGGAACATACCAATTGCATTACTACCTCCACCTATACAAGCAACGACTGCAT
This sequence comes from Lysinibacillus sp. NPDC092081, assembly GCF_044755845.1. Lineage (NCBI taxonomy): Bacteria > Bacillati > Bacillota > Bacilli > Caryophanales > Bacillaceae > Lysinibacillus > Lysinibacillus sp. NPDC092081. The sequence goes on along the minus strand of NZ_JBIVRU010000002.1, from coordinate 334,242 downwards.
CTGGTAAACGTCCTTCCTTAGCTAAAATCTGCTCTCTAGTTTCAACACCAATTACACGCTGGAAATCCCTTACGATTTTCGGGAATGGATGTGGTCCTAAAGCTGAGCCTAAAATATAATGAGTATCCTCAACATTTGTCACCCAGTAGCGAAGTGCTGCATTGACGGCATCTTTCAATGTTTTTGAACCTGTTTCTACAGATTCCACTTTTGTACCGAGTAACTCCATGCGAAACACATTCAACTGTTGGCGTTTTATGTCCTCTGCCCCCATAAATACAACACATTCAAGATTCAATAATGCACATGCAGTTGCCGTGGCCACTCCATGCTGCCCTGCACCTGTTTCCGCCACTATTTTCTTTTTACCCATTCGTTTTGCAAGAAGCGCTTGACCAATCGCATTATTAATCTTATGGGCTCCAGTGTGATTTAAATCTTCACGCTTTAAATAAACCTTCGCGCCACCTAGCTCCTTTGTTAAATTTTCTGCATAATACAACGGCGTCTCACGACCAACATATTGTTGTAAATAATATTCCAGTTCCTCAGTAAAAGTTTGATCATTCATTGCCTCATCATAGGCCGTTTCTAGTTCCAACAAAGCTGTCATTAATGTTTCCGGAACAAATTGTCCACCAAATTTTCCGTAACGCCCTTCCTTCGTAGGTACACTATTTGCAATTGAATTCGCCATTATGCTCTCCCCTTCTTTACTGCCTGTATAAATGCGGTTATTTTTGCTATGTCTTTTACACCGTCTGTCTCCACACCACTCGATACATCTACCATAAATGGCGACACAAGTGACACTGCTACTTCAATATTTTCAGCTTGCAAACCACCTGCTAAAATTAACTTTTCTCGCGGAATTCCTACCATCTCTAGAAGGGTCCAATCAAACGTGTGACCACTTCCTCCTTTAAAATCTATCCCTGGTGCATCAAATAAGTAATAGTCTACATCATAGTTAGCAGCAACCTGAACATCTTCAGCACCGCTTACGGCCAAAGCTTTAATGGCTGGATAGCCTTGCTGACGAATAAATTCCGGAGTTTCGTCTCCGTGGTATTGCACATAATCTAATGGCACGCTTTCTACCGCTGTTCGTAATTCCTCTGCGCTTGAATTGACAAAAACACCGATTTTTAAAACGCCCTCTGGCACATGTTTGGCTAGTTGCTGTGCCTGTTCAACCGACACTCGTCGTTTACTTGGCGCAAAGACAAAACCAATTGCATCCGCTCCAGCCTCTACTGCTGCCTGCACATGCTGTTGTTCCTTTAGTCCACAAATTTTCACCTTCGTCATACAGATGCCCCCACCTTATTGACCTGTAAACTTTTTAGCGCAGTACCTGCATCACCACTGCGCATTAATGACTCACCTACAAGAACGCCACTAGCTCCCATGGCTGCCACCGCTTTAGCGTCTTCTTGCGTCCAAATCCCACTTTCACTTATTAATACTTTCTCTTCTTCGAACGGAAAAGCTTCAGCAATTTCACGTGTCCGTTCTAAGCTCACCTCAAAGGTACGTAAATCACGGTTATTGACGCCAATTAATTTGACACCAACTGCAATAGCACGTTTAAGCTCCTCAAGATCATGCACCTCAACTAACACCTCTAGATTTAAGCCTGTTGCATAGCTATACAGGTCACGTAATGCCTCATCTGTTAACGCAGCTACAATTAGCAAAATGATAGATGCACCTGATGCCTTTGCAAATCGAATTTGCACACGATCGATCATAAAATCCTTACATAGAAGTGGCGTTTGAACAGCATTTGCAACTGCGGCTAAATCATCAAAGGAGCCTTTAAAAAACTGTTTATCTGTTAAAACAGAAATGGCCGCTGCCCCTGCTTCTGCATAAATTTTTGCTTGTGCCACTGGATCTGCCCCTTCTGCGATTAGCCCTTTTGAGGGGGAAGCACGCTTCATTTCAGAAATGACCTGTAATGTTTCAGCTTTTCTCAATCGTTCAAATAATGACGGACGCAGGTTTTCTGTAAAATTAGCTAACGGGTCGGGCTGTTCAAGTAAAGCACCAACTTCTAGCTTTTTTTGTTCGAGAATTTTATTTAAGATATTCATTGTCGGACCTCCACTTCTTTAATATGCTCACTATAAGCAACGACTGCCTCTAATTTCCGTTGTGCACGCCCGCTAAAAATACTATCCTTCGCCATTTCTACACCTTCTTTAACGGTTTCAGCAATTCCATAGCTGAACAACCCAATACCAGCATTCAATAAAACTGTGTCAAAATAAGCACTTTGTTCACCAGCTAATAATTTACGCATAATAGCAGCGTTGTCATCTGCATTACCTCCACGAATGGCCTCTAATGGAGCATAGCGAAGACCCGCTTCCTCTGCCGTTAATGAAAATGGAATTAAGTCACCCTTATCTACTAAGACAAAAGTATTTTGACCAGCTAATGAAGCCTCATCCAAACCTAGTGGCCCAGAAACGACCATTGCTCGTTCACGCCCGAGCATTTGTAAAACGGAAGCATACTCCATGACAAAATTAGGACGGTTAATGCCTGTAAATTGCGTCGATAAAGGCACTGGATTCGTAAGTGGACCGACAAGATTAAAAATAGTTGGCTTGCCTAGTACCCGACGCACCTCGCCAATCCGCTTTAATTTCGGATGGACATTTGGAGCATATAAAAAGGCTATTCCTTCTTTCGCTAACAGATCAACAGTTTGTTCAATGGAAATATTCGTATGAATACCGAGTGCTTCTAAAACATCTGAGCTTCCTGATGCCGAAGAAATTTTACGATTGCCGTGCTTCGCCATTTCGACACCTGCCCCTGCTAATACAAAGGCGCAAGTTGTACTTATATTAAATGTATTAAGACCATCCCCTCCAGTACCGCAATTATCCATGTAGACACCTGCTTTTGCTGGTACATCTAGTGCAAAGGAACGCATAATTGTAGCTAATGCCGCTACTTCATGTGCTGTTTCACCTTTGACAGATAAAGCCGTTAAAAAGCTTGCGATTTGTTCCTTCGGTGTGTCATCTTGGAACATCCATTTTGCTGCCTGTAGCATTTCCTCAAACATTAAATGCTCTCGTTGTTGTACTTTTTGATGAATACCTTCCATTAGTGTTGACCTCCTTCTTTTTCAAGTAGCTGTAAAAATTCCTGTTCGTCCTTTTCTACTTGTTTTAATACTTCTTTAACGTTTGTGTATTTGGTCACCGTTACAGTTGATTGCATATGCATCGTTTCATTTTCTATAACAATGGATTTTCCTGTTAAAGCAAAATCCAGATGACCATTAAAACCAATAAATCCAAGAGCTCCTCCAAATATCCCTGAAGTTTGACTAGATTTTTCTAAATAGTCTTTTTCCTGTTCCTTTGGAATACTTGTTGATGGAAAGGGTGGTAACGTCGTAGCTAATACATCAAGTGCATGAAGCATCGGTAATATTTGCCCTTCGACTCTCGATGTCATGTGTAATGCATGCTTTGAACGCTCAATTCTCATCGCCTCAATGACTTGAATGGAATCTCGGAAGCACACAGACTGTAACTCTTGTCGCACGGCAGAAACAAGTACAGCATGTGACTTCCTAATATTTGTGTTTTCATAGAGCTTTCGTTCATGTTCTAAGTCTTCACCTTTTGTAGAACCTCTAGGATATGTCCCCTCTGTTGGTGTCGCAATCACACGCTCACCTTTTACGCGAATTAGACTTTCAGGAGATGTTCCTAAAACAACATGATCCTCAAACTCTACATAATACATATACGGAGCAGGATGTTTTTTACGTAATTGACGATATAAAGCAAAAGCATCTCCTTGTATATTTGCTAAAAAACGCTTTGATAGGACGACTCTTGTCATATCTTCACCTAAAGTACCTTTGCTAGATGTAAGGGATGTTGCAAATTGTTCATTTGTAGTCGATTCAAAAGATTCATAGCTACAAGTTGTATCCTCATCCTCTCTACCATTTAAAAGCTGCTCTGCTAACTCTTCTAAATTTGGTTCTTTTTTTTCTGCATCAATATTTGTATGAATCAAAGTAACTTCATCTGTTACATGATCAAACACAATGACAGTCTCATACACGTGGAAATGCACATCTGGTAGCTGCACTTTATCCTGACCTGTCGATAATATCGTTGTTGCATCATGACTAACATAGCCAACAGCTCCTCCTGAAAACGGGAATTTTGTCGTATTGGAGATACGTGGCATTAATCTTTTCAGTAAAACAAACATATTGCCCTTATGTGTATATCTGTTTCCAGTCTTATATGAGTATTCCTGAATTTCATCTCCAAAGCCTTTATACGTTTTTCTCGGATTTGCACCGATAAAAGAAAAACGTCCTGCTCCCTCATGCTGTGCTGAACTCTCAAGTAAAAATTTAAAATTTCCTTGTAGGCGTCTAAAAATTAAAATCGGTGTTAAAGAATCAGCATTAATGGTTTTCATTTTTGTTCTTGAATTCGTCGATTGCATAATTACCAAGCTCCTTTTTAAATTTCTCCAGGTAAGACTCTTATAAAGGTTTAGTTGCTGAATCGGTTTTTGTTGAATAAAAAAGATCATCGTCAAAGCGTAGGGTTGATTTTTGTTCTGGCCGGGCGCTTTCCTGGGGGCGTCCAGCCTCTCACTCCAATCAACTTTTTTACGGTCAAGTATCGGCTACCTATTTTTGATAGTTTGATTGAAGCATTCATCCCCATGCAAAATAGAAGCAATAAAAAAAGTCCCCTGCAAAAAGGATTTTTCCTAATTGCAGAGGACGATCATGACCGCGTTGCCACCTCATATTAGAGCATATTTGCTCTCTCTTATGTGCACAGCCTTAGTTCTTCAATAAAACTTGACTAAGTCGAAGCACCCCCTATAACGTGGGGAATCCGTTCTCTATTATCAATTTCGCCTTGGCGTAATGAAGATAATTAGCGACTCTCATAAGTCCATTCACATAAGTTACAAATCAGTTCGCACCATCCACTGACTCTCTAAATTGCACACTTATGCTACTACTCTTATTCAACAATTTCTCAGCTATTCTCATCTAAACTCAGCTCATCTGTTCTAAGGCTGGCTTCGCTCCCGAAACCAACTACCTTGTACCGAACAAAAAAGTTAGCCTTATTTTATGCCAAACCACAAGAATTGTCAATCAATTCAGAGAAAAAGAAAAATGTTGAAGGAAGTTTTGAAATTATATCAAAAGGAAAAATGACCCTCTATATATACCAGGGAAAGGAAAACAAACTACCTACTTTTGAGTATTTATCAAGGATTGACCTTGTAAAAATATCAAGTTATAGTAAATTCAGAACATTTATTCTCTAATACATTAAAGAAAGCAGGAACGAATATGTCCGTTCGAAAAAAACTAAATATAGGCTTTATTTCACTCACTTGTTTACTTTTAATATCAAGTATTATTGCATTTTTTCAATTTAAGTCGGTTGAAGGAGATATAGTAGAGGTACTTGATCACAGAATCGTGCAAATGCAATTAACAGAGAAAATACAGCAAGAGCTTGCTTCACAAGGGCTCTTTTTACGTTCCTATATTCTAAATAGTAAGGATGAGACGACAAAATCAAATTTAGAGCGTTATGAAAAACAATTACCAGAAACGATTCAAGAGCTTTCAGGCATCGTTCGTTCCGATTACACAAAAAATATTATGAAGCAAGTAAACCAATTACAACAAGATTTACTTACAAGTTCTAATCAAGCAGTGCAAGCATTTAATAGTGGAAAAACAGATTTAGCTTTATCATACATAAATGGAGAAGTTACAAAAAGCAACAAAGAAATTTATACACTGACAAATGATTTATTAAATTATCATGATGAACAGCTGCAAAAGGTTAAAAACAGTGTTGTCCAAACAGTCGCACGAGCTATTATTATTTCTATTGTCTTACTTGTTTTAAGTGTACTTGTTGGTTTATATTTTATATATTTTGTAAAACACTACATCATTCAACCGCTTCGTAAAGTAATTGACGCAGCCGATACATTAGCACACGGTGACTTAACAATTGCTCAGCTTGAACATAACTCAAAAGATGAGATTGGTACACTTGCCACAGCAGTGAATGCATTAAAACAGAATTTATCTGTATTGCTTAAAAATGTTCAGGATAATGCTACACAATTATCTGCTGCTTCTGAAGAACTTTCCGCAAGCACTGTAGAAGTGACAACAACATCAAACGACATTTCACATCGAGTACAAGACACGTCAAACCATTTATCTTCATCTGCTAGCGCTTCTCAACAAAGTGCTCTAGCTATGGACGAGACAGCTGCTGGTGTACAACGAATTGCTGAGGCTACTCAAAATTTGCATCACAATGCTATAAATATGACTCAGCTTGCCAAAACCGGGGGGAAAACTATTTCAACTGCCAAAAAGCAGATGGATACAATTTCTGAATCAACTACACGAATTGCCGATTTAACACAAAAGCTAAGTAAGCAATCTGAAGAAATCGGGCAAATTACAAAAGTAATTACGGCTATTACTGAACAAACAAATTTACTGGCACTCAATGCTGCCATCGAAGCAGCACGAGCTGGTGAGCATGGTAAAGGCTTCGCGGTTGTAGCAGATGAAGTACGAAAGCTTGCTGAAGAATCTAATCAATCTGCTGGCCAAATTGTTGCCATCACAAATGAAATTCAAACGGATACAAGAAATGTAGCAGCTGCTGTGCATGAAGGATTAGCATCTGTCCAGGACGGTGTAGCAAAAATTCATGAGGCCGGTGATGCATTTGATTCCATTACAGAGTCTGTGCAAGCATTTACTGACCAAATTGAAGATATCTCAGCCACTTCTGAACAAATTTCAGCAAGTGCTGAAGAAGTCGCTGCCTCTGTAACAGAAATTGCAAATGGTGCGAGCGTTTCAGCAAGCAACTCACAAATCATTGCTGAAGCAGTAGAAGAGCAAGCTGCAACAATGCAGCAGGTGAATGAGGTAGCTGAGGAATTAAGCGACAACGCACAGCAACTCCAATCATTACTACTGCAATTTAAACTTTAACTTCTTTCAGCAATGTCTCCCACCGCTATAGTTAGTGAGATAAATACGGACTTAAGTTACTTTTCAGCGGGTGCCCATACATCCGCTGGAATAGAGGAACTCAGTCTAAGAACGCCACGTCCTGTGGCAACGACTGAGTGACCAACATCATGTTGGCCCAAAGCCTCCGGCGGATGTCGCGGAATCGGAAAGGAGTTCTTTGGGGATGTTAGCCTAAAACCATCGCATCCATGCGATAACGGCTAACTGACCTGCATCGGTAAAAACGCCACGTCCTGTGGCATTACCGAAATGACCAACGTCGTGTTGGCCCTCGGTAAAAACGCCACGTCCTGTGGCATTACCGAAATGACCGACATCGTGTCGGCCCTCGTGCAGGCCTAAGCACAAAGCCGATTCCGGACGCAATTATGCCGAGGCATAATTGATTAAACCAACAAAAAGAATCTGCTGCTTTCCAAAGAAAGCAAGCAGATTCTTTTTTTCATAAAAAAACAGGGAAAGAAATGTTTCCTTTCCCTGTTTTAAAGCTTATGTTAAACAGTAGGCTCGTCAGTACCCCATTGTTTTTTCTCTTTTTTGTGTATTTGACCATCTGATTTTTTCATTTCACGAATTTTAAGTGAATACCAGATTTGTGCAGCAATACAAATTGAAGAATACATACCTGTGATTAAACCAATTAATAACGCGATTGAGAAGTTTTGAATCGACGGTGCTCCTAAAATAAGAAGTGCCACTGTAACGATAATAACCGTTAACACTGTGTTAACAGATCGACCCATCGTTTGACGTAGTGATTTGTTAACGATATCCGCTAACACTTCACGGTCTTTAATCGTATCATATCGATTTAAGTTTTCTCGCATTCGGTCAAACGTAACGATTGTATCATTAATAGAATAACCGACAATCGTCAGTACAGCTGCTATAAACGTAATATCGACTTCTAAGCGCATAAAACTAAATACAGCAACAATTAAGAATATGTCATGTAGTAACGAGACAACTGCCCCAACACCCATGCGCCACTCGAAACGAACCGCTACATAGATAATGATACCGATAGCCGCAAGAGATAATGCTTTAATAGCATTTTTTACAAGCTCTTTACCGACAGTTGGTGACACTGTACTTACACCAGGTTCATGACCATATTTTTTGCCTGCTTCTTTTTTAAATTTTAAAATTTCTGCTTGCGATAGGTCATGTTTATAACGGATAACCGCAGAGTTACTCTTTTCACCTGTCATAACGATATCTTCAGATGGGAAGTCGATACTATCTACATATTTAGCTACTTCTTCTTTAGTTAAAGTTTGATCCGCTTCAATTTGCACACGAGTACCACTAGAGAAATCAATACCGAGGTTTAGACGGAAAATACCAAGAACCACTAAACCAGCTACTAGAATAGCTAATGAGAATGTATAGAATTTCTTACGGTTGTGTACAAAGTCAAAACGATCAAATTTCGTTGATAAATCTAATGTACCGATATTTTCATCTAAGCTATGCTGTTTAGATTTAGCAATACCAAACCACGCTGGATTGTTGATATAGCCACTGTTGACAAGTAAACCTAACAGTACACGAGAACCCCAAACAGCTGTTAAGAAGCTTAGTAAAATACTAATAATTAATGTCGTTGCAAATCCTTTAACAGAGCTTGTCCCCCAGTAGAATAATACAGCAGCTGCTAATAATGTAGTTAGCTGTGCATCGACAATTGCTGATAAAGACTGCTTCGAGCCAATCTGGAATGCTTGTTTAACCGTATAACCTACTCGTAGCTCTTCACGAATACGCTCGGCTGCTAAAATATTCGCATCAACGGCCATCCCTATACCGAGCACGATAGCTGCGATACCTGGAAGTGTTAATACTGCATTAATCCAGTCGAATACTACTAGTACTAGGAAAGTGAAAATAGCCAGTGTAATGATGGAAATCAAACCAGGTAAACGATAGTAGAATAGCATAAATAAGAATATTAATACTACGCCCACAACACCTGCGAAAATTGTACTTTTCAGTGCTTGGTCACCAAATTGTGCACCAACTGAAGTAGAATAAATTTCATTAAGCTTTACAGGAAGTGCCCCAGCATCTAAAATACCCGCTAGATTTTTTGTTTCTTCAACTGTGAAATTCCCGCTAATCATTACATCTGTTGTATTTAATGTTTGATTAACTGTTGCTGCAGATGCATAGCGAGGCTTCGCTTTTTGTGATTCAGCTTTATATGAATCAACACCATCTTCAAAGTCTAACCATACAACGAGTAAATTTTGACCTGCTGGTTTAGCGGCAATTTTACTAGTTATATCAGCAAATTTTTTCGCATCTTTTAATGTTAGTGAAACAATTGGACGATTTTGCTGGTCAAAGGAACCTTTAGCGCCACCTGGCTTCAAGTCATTACCATCCAGCAATAAATTGTCCTCGACATCACGGAATGTTAAATTTGCAGAAGTAGACAATAATTTACGTGCTGATTCTTGGTCTTCGACACCCGCTAATTGCACACGAATGCGGTTTTTGTCCTCAACCTGAATGCTCGGTTCACTTACCCCGATAGCATTTACACGTTCACCAAGAGCTGTTGCTGTTGCCGTCAAAACATCCGGTGTAATTTTGTCTCCCTTGTGTAATTCTTTCACCTCATAAAGAACCTCAAACCCGCCCTGTAAGTCAAGGCCTAGCTTAATGTCCTTTAAGACGCCGCCTACAGTCGTACCGATGGTTGCTGTAAAAATAACCATTAATAGTACGAATGCAACTATACGACTTTTTAGTTTCATTTATAAATCCTCCTCGAAATGGTGTAAGGCAAGTCCTTACACTACAAACAAGTATAATAGCAAGTCCTTTTGAAACGTTTATTCCTCCTTTTCTTGTAGAATAATGTTGCCTGTGCTTCAAAAAGGTTGCTCTACTTATTTCAATCGTTCATAACGCGCAAATTTATCCCTGTATTTGAAATAGGTGTATTCCTCCAAATTTAGAAAAGAATGATTAGGAGGTTTTTGAATAAATATACTTATACAAATAAAAAAAGCGCAACACACTCATTATGAAACACGTTGCGCTTGGTGTCAATTCAACACTTTTAGTATTCTTTTATTATTTGACAAATTTCACACATTCTTCTTAAGTTTTAACCGGACCAAGTAGCATTTTTAACTCTTCCGTATTCAATTCTGTAAACCAATCATTATTTTGTAAAAATTCTACTTGATTAAATGATACGATATCGGATGGTGATACTGCAAAAATAGTTGCGATAACTTCGTGTAAACGTATTTGATCAATATTTTTTTTTCGCCATTTTTTCTCTACACAATAGCGCCATAGTTCTTCTGCTGTAATCGCATCGTATTGATAATGTTTAAACTCTTCTATCTTACTATCGATTGCAGGACGAATTTTTTCAAATAGTTGCTCATACTGCATACTCATTTTGAATCCTCTCCAATCAAAGTTGTATCGTAAGACATGTTTGCATACAAATAGTGTAAATGAATTTTTGTGGCTTGAGAAGGGACGGATGGCATGAGTTCTTTTGTACGGGGTACACTATTTTTAATGTTTGTGATTTTTTTATCTAAACTCTTTGGCTTCTTTTATAGAATGCAATTTATGCGTATCGCTGGTGAAGAGGCAGTCGGCATTTATATGACCGTCTATCCGGCGTTTATTTTCTTCATCTCACTCATTCAACTTGGACTACCTATCGCTGTGGCAAAAATTGTAGCAGAGTTACTAGCAAAAAACAAACGCGAAGGCATCTATGGTGTTATGCGTACGGCTATTCTTTGGTCATTTATTGGCATGATCATCTTTATGCCGATTGTTGCACTTACAATACCATATATTTCGACTACGCTTTTACATAATGAACAAACAACATTTACGCTTTGGATTGCACTCTTTGCTGTACCAGTGTCAGTTGGTTCTGGATTATTGCGCGCTTATTTACAGGGTATTGCGAAAATTACACCAACAGCTTGGTCTCAAATGATTGAACAAATTATCCGCATTAGCTTCATCACATTTACGCTACCTTTTGTGGCTGCCTATGATAATGCTGCCGTTACTGCAGCCTCTGCTATGGGTATTACGCTTCTAGCTGAAGTCGTTGCTTTCTTGTATTTGTGGATGCATTATATTGTTTCAAAGAAAAAATTATTGACACAAAAAAACAAAATCGAGGCTTATCCTGCCTCTCCGATGTTACGGATTGCCCTTCCTTCTGCAGGAAGCAAGCTGTTTGGATCTTTTACTTGGTTTTTAGAGCCTATCATTTTTTTAAAGGCTTTAACAATGGCAGGATTGACAGCCTCCGCAGCAACAATTTTATATGGGGTAATTTCGGGTGTACTAGTCCCCCTATTATTATTCCCGGCATTTGTGTCTGCAGCACTTTCGATCGTTCTTATACCGGCTGTTAGTGATGCCGTTGCACGCCAGCATATTCCGCTCCTACAGGAACGCATTTCTGTATCATTGCGACTTTCATCATTAGTGGGCTGTGTTGCTGCTACGTACTTTTTCGTTCATGGAGACGACTTAGCTGTGAAGCTCTTTCACTTACAAGAAAATCGTGGTTATGTGAAAATATTAGCGCCTATTTTTTATTTTTATTATATACAAAGTCCTTTGCACTCAATATTACAAGCAATCGGCGAGGCTCGCGCAGCAATGATGAACTCCATTTTCGGTGGTCTTGGTAAACTCTTTGTCATGTTCGTGCTGGCTTCTCAGCCTGGTATACAGGAAAAAGGTGCCGTTGTAGCAATTGGCTTTGGCGTTTTATTAACTTCATTTTTGCATATTGCAACAGTAAGACAGCGCAAAAATTTGCGTGCTGGATTTAGAATGTTCGTTGTTCCATATAGCTGCTTTATTGCTGTTTGTGTTACTCAGTATTTCTTGATGCAAATGATGCCACTGCCTTTTATTTTAAGTAGTTGTGTAACCTTGTTTTTACTATTTACTTTCTTACTATTTTCCAATCAGTTGCGCATAACTGATTTGCGCTACCTTCGTAAACTGGCCAAGAAAGTTTAAGATTCTTTCAGCTGGATATGAAGGTGATCTTCCTCCCAAACACAAAAAAATACCGTGTTACTATCCGTAATATTATTTTTAGCAAGCTCTGCCATTAACCAATCAGTATCTTTATGCAAGACCTTTAAATGCCTATCCTGAATATCACCGTCGATAATCAGTGGGTAAACAAATGCCTTTTCATCTTTTTCGTATACGGACAAATTGCCAGAGGGCTCTAGATAGGCATAAGCAATATCTGTAACGGAAGCATTACCGTTTTCGCGTAATTGTTGACACAAATCATCTAAATTATAGCGTTGCTTGCGCATTTCACTTTCTAAAATGACCCCATCTCTTATAAGTAATACTGGATCGCCATCAACTAGGTCACGAAATTTTTTATTTTTGAGTGAAAGATATGCAGTTATTATTTGAATGAAAAACAATATGATGATTGGTAAAATTACATTAAATAAAGGACTTTCGAAATCATCCAGTGCAAACGCAGCAACCTCAGCCATTAAAATGGATACAACTAAATCTATTACAGATAATTCGCCGACCTCACGTTTACCCATTAAACGAAAAATTATTAGGATAAACACATATAAAAAGCATGTTCTAAAAATAATCGTTAAATATTCTTCCATGCAGTCACCCCCATATAATAAGGTGACCGTGTACGTTACTTTTTATACAAAAAAAAGCCTTGTCAAAAATGAATTCCTGCATTTTGACAAAGCTATTTATATGGTGTAAGGCGTTGTCCACTAATGTTGGACAACGCCTTTAAGACCAAATACTAGTTATTAACAATACGTCCGATTGCCTGACGATCAAATTTCACGCGCATATTGTCTGCGATTTTTAATGTCACAGTTGTGTCCTCAATTGAGTCAACCTCACCATGTAAGCCACCGATTGTAATAACTTTATCTCCACGTTGCAAATTACTCTGCATACTTTGTGTTTCCTGCTGTCTCTTTTTAGCAGGGCGGATTAAAATAAACCACATTGCAACGAACATTAATAATATTGGTGCAAATTGTAGTAATGATGATGTATTCATAATTCTTCTTGCCCCCTTTCAATTCTCACTTTTTTAGTATAGACTATTCCACCCTAAAAAAGCGATGGACAAGCCCAAAATTTTTCTATATTACTAATATTTCTTCTATGATAGACAATAATTTGCTAGAAATATTCATAAATCACATAAATTCACATGATCTTTTTACTAAAAATTAGAAGTTCTTCGCATTTGGTCCATTAAAGCCGTATTTCTCGAAAAATTCTTCTCGGAAATCACCAAGACGATCTTCACGGATTGCCTCACGCACTTGCTCCATTAGTTTCAATAAGAAGTGTAAGTTATGGTAAGTCGTTAAACGGATGCCAAATGTTTCTTCCGTACGAATTAGATGGCGGATATAGGCGCGTGAATAGTTTTTACATGTATAACAATCACAGTTCGGATCAATTGGACCGAAATCACGTGCATATTTTGCATTTTTAACAACTAAACGACCTTCAGATGTCATTAATGTGCCGTTACGGGCAATACGTGTTGGTAATACACAGTCAAACATATCAATACCACGAATAGCACCATCGATTAATGAGTCAGGTGACCCGACACCCATTAAATAACGTGGTTTATTAGTTGGCATTAATGGTGTTGTAAACTCTAATACTCGGTTCATAACGTCCTTAGGCTCACCAACAGATAGCCCTCCTATTGCATAACCTGGGAAATCTAGCTCTACTAATGCTTCTGCAGAACGACGGCGTAAATCCTCGTATTCTCCCCCTTGAATAATACCAAATAAACCTTGATCTTCTGGACGATTATGTGCCTCTTTACAACGTTTAGCCCAACGTGTTGTACGGTCTACTGATTGCAGCATATAGTCATATGTCGCAGGGTAAGGTGGACATTCATCAAAAGCCATCATAATATCCGAGCCTAAATCATTTTGAATTTCCATCGCCTTTTCTGGACTTAAAAACAATTTGTCCCCATTCAAATGATTGCGGAAATGAACCCCTTCTTCTTCGATTTTACGGAATTGACTGAGTGAAAACACTTGGAAACCACCTGAGTCTGTTAAAATCGGGCGATCCCAGTTCATAAATTTATGCAAGCCCCCTGCTTCCTTCACAATATCATTACCTGGTCGGAGCCATAAATGATACGTATTTGACAGAATAATACCTGCATTCATTTCTTTTAATTCCTCAGGTGACATTGTTTTAACAGTTGCTTGTGTACCAACAGGCATAAATGCTGGCGTTTCAAAAGAGCCATGCGGCGTATGCACGATGCCAAGGCGTGCTCCTGTTTGCTTACAAGTATGAAGTAACTCATAACGAATTGCTGGTTGTGTCATATTATAAAAAATTCCTCTCTTATCTAAAGTAAAAACAGTACTCCGATTTTTTCTTTATTCTCCTTTTGGACGAATAAACATAGCATCACCAAAGCTAAAGAAGCGATATTTTTCTTCTACAGCTTGTTGATAAGCACTTAAAATTGTATCTCTTGTCGCAAGTGTACTAACAAGCATTACAAGGGTCGATTTTGGTAAATGGAAGTTTGTGATTAAACCATCCACAACCATAAATTCATATCCCGGATAAATGAAAATAGACGTCCAACCTTGTTCTGCTCGCACTTCACCTTCATATTTAGAGCCGATAGTTTCTAATGTACGTGTAGAGGTTGTACCAACTGCAATCACTTTTCCACCGTTACTCTTTACTCGGTTTATGATAGATGCGGCTTCTTCCGTTACACTATAAAATTCGGAATGCATTGCGTGATTTTCAATTGAATCTACACTTACAGGACGGAAAGTTCCAAGTCCCACATGTAACGTGATAAATACAACTTCGACCCCTTTTGCTTTTACTTGCTCTAGTAATTCTTCTGTAAAATGCAGGCCTGCAGTTGGTGCTGCAGCTGAGCCACGCTCTTTTGCATAAACGGTTTGGTAACGATCCTTGTCCTCTAATTTTTCACGGATATATGGAGGTAGTGGCATCTCACCAAGTCGCTCTAAAATTTCATAAAAAATCCCATTATATTTAAACTCAAATGTACGTCCACCATGATCAAGCTCTCCTGTACAAGTAGCTGTCAGTAAGCCATCTCCAAATGTTACAACTGTGCCGACTTTTACACGTTTAGCTGGTTTAACAAGTGTTTCCCATTCATCCGTACCTGCCATTTGCTTTAATAGCAGTACCTCTATATGAGCACCAGTTTCCTCTTTAACGCCCATTAAACGCGCTGGTAAGACCCTTGTATCATTTAACACAAGGCAGTCTCCAGCTTGTAGCTCATCTAAAATATGAGCAAAATGATGATGCTCAACATTTTGCGAGCCTGGCGTCACTACCATTAAACGACTAGCTGTACGGTCCAAAAGTGGTGTTTGTGCAATAAGCTCTTCTGGCAATTCAAAATCAAAATCTTCTACACGCATGAAAATACTTCCTTCTTCTAGGTTTGTTGGGGATATTCATATCCAAAATGTTCGTAGGCTAAATGTGTTGCCACACGTCCGCGTGGCGTCCGTTGTATAAAGCCAATTTGCATCAAATATGGCTCGTACACATCCTCTATCGTTACGCGTTCCTCGCCAATAGATGCTGCCAACGTATCTAAGCCTACAGGGCCACCACGGAAGCGCTCAATCATATTGGTCACAAGTTTATGGTCAATATGGTCAAGCCCTCTAGGATCGACTTGTAATAGCTCAAGCCCTTGCTTAGCAAGTCCCTCCGTTATCATACCATCTCCAAGCACCTGTGCATAATCTCGCACTCGTTTAAGCAAACGGTTAGCGATACGGGGTGTACCACGCGAGCGTGTCGCCATTTCAAGAGCTGCTACTTGCTCAATATCAACATTAAATAAATGCGCACTACGTACGACAATTTCTGCAAGTGAAGTATGATCATAATACTCCAATCTTAATAATACGCCAAAGCGATCCCTTAATGGTGCAGATAATGCGCCTGCCCTTGTTGTTGCACCAACGAGTGTAAATGGCGGTAAATCAAGTCGTACAGAACGCGCTTCAGGGCCTTTACCAACGACAATATCTAAACAAAAATCCTCCATAGCAGGATAAAGAACCTCTTCTATTGCACGAGGTAGGCGATGTATTTCATCGATAAATAGCACATCCCCTGGCTCCAGTGAGCTTAAAATAGCTGCTAAATCTCCAGGACGTTCGATCGCAGGGCCACTAGTCATGCGCACATTGACATTCATTTCATTAGCAATGACAGCAGCTAAGGTAGTTTTACCAAGTCCAGGCGGTCCATATAACAGCACATGATCTAAACTTTCCTGACGAAGCTTTGCCGCTTCAATGAAAATTTGTAAATTTTCCTTTACCTTATGTTGACCAATGTATTGTGCTAACCTTTGTGGTCGTAAAGATAATTCAAACTGTTCATCATAGTTACCTGCCTCACTAGCCATCATACGTTCAGACATGTACTTCCCCCCCTTTCACTATTTTAACTTTAATAGCAATTGTAAAGCTTGTTTCATAAATGCATCTGTTGTTTCAAGCTTGTCGTTATCTTCGAGCTGTGGACGTATTTTTTCTAGTTCTTTTTCAGAATAACCAAGTGCCATTAAGGCAAGAATAGCTTCTTCAAGCTCATGTTTATATGGATTCACACCAAATAACGGTAGCTCATCTTCTGTACTTGGTAGCTCAATAGTCTCTAACAATCCGCCAAGTTTACCTTTTAAATCTAGAATCATTTGACGTGCCGTTTTCTTACCCACGCCAGGAAACTTTACTAAAAACGATTCATCCTCTCGTTCAATAGCACTGATAACCTGTTGCGGATTCCCAGTAGCTAAAATAGCAAGCGCACCCTTCGGTCCAATCCCTGACACTAAAATAAGTTTACGAAACAGTTCTCGTTGGTCTAAATTTGGAAAGCCATATAACACTTGTGCATCCTCACGTACATGCAAGTGTACAAATATTTGCTGTTCAAGTGCAGATGTCCTGAACGCAAATGGATTAGGTGTATTCAGCTGCCAGCCCATCCCTTGTTGTTCAAGAACGATATACTCAGGAGTTATACGCTTTATTTGTCCTTTTAAATAATCATACATTCTATAATCCCTCACAATCATCGTCTTCGATTATAGCATATTGCGAACGAATGCTCGACTATAAGAAATAACACAGTAGCCGTTCACATACAAAAATGACCGCCGAAAGACGGTCATTTTTTTATCATTTTATCAATATCGTACCACAGTTTCGGCCAATATGTGAGAGCTCGTTTTGTAAATGGCACTAAATAATCTAAAAATACAAGCTGTTGATCTAATGGTAAATCTACTGCAAAAAGCCATTCACGTAATAGCTCATTCGGATATTTTAAACGATGTAGCTTTCTTTTATCTAATCGTTTCATCTCTGGTAGCTCTGCAAATATTTTACCAAGGTCATAATCTACAGCTGGCAATACACGATGTAACCATAAAATATATTCATCATCCGCTTCTCCAAGGTGAGCCAGATCAAAATCAATTAAACGTAATTTCCCATCTGAGCACCATAAAAAATTATGATGTACGACATCTCCATGTAAAAGCGTTATTTCTTTTTCAGGTACATCTTCCTGAGCGATTAGCTGTAACGATTTCTCACTATAATGTACAATTTGATCGATTTCTTCTTTTGTTAAAAATGAACGAAATTCATTCCGTCTGCTTTTAAAACGCATATGACGCATTTGCCATTTTAAAAGCTGTGAATAGGTGTGCAAGCCTGGCACCCGCTGCCAAGCAATTTTTTTATGTGTATCATGTAACGTATTTAATAAGTTGAGAGATTCTTTCCGATCCTTTTTATGTGCAAAATTAGCACTATGACTTCCTTCTTGCCAATCTTGCACGATTAAATACTCATCATCACTTTTCATTAAAGGTAAGATCAGCGAGGGTTCCAGATGTCCAAGCTGTCGATGAATAACCCTCACCTTTTCAGCTATTTCTATCTGCTTTGCTCGTTTCACAAAATAATTATTGGATTGATATTTATACTTCCAAATATTCGACTTTACTTCTTCAATGATATACGCTTTTTTACCATCGATAAGGCGTCATCCCGCCTGGGGAAAAGTGCGGTGACATCCATGGTCCTACCGAAGAATGTGGCATATGGCAATGTGATGGACATGGCATTGGGCATGGTGGTGGACATGGCGGTGGACAGAAACATGGGTCCATTTGCCAAGTCGGCATCATGACTGGTTGTGCATGACAACCACATGGCTGTTCCATTTCCGGCATCATTTCCGGCATCGGCTGAAATTCAGGCTTCATAGGGAAGAATGGAGATGTACTAGATTCTAAGAACTCCTCCGCCCCAGCAACTTTTTCGCATGGCATTTCACATGATGTTGGTTGCTCCGGCATAGTATATGCCTCAACTTGTGGCTCCATCTGCATCGGCATCTGCATCGGCATTGGCCACCACATATGATGATGCACTGGTTGATGGCAGCTTGCACAATGTGGTACTGGCATTTGTGGTGCTGGCATTTGTGGCATGATAAAAATCGGTTGCGGCATTGGCATTGGTGCTGGCGCCGGTTGGGCTACAGGCTGTGGTTGTGGTTGAATTTGAATTGGCGATACAGTTTGTTCTACACTTGGCATGACAACGTTTTGATTCCAGCTAAGCTCAACAGGCGCTGGCTGAGGCATCGGCATTGGCATCGGATAAGGAATTGGAATCATCTGTGGTTCTGGCATTGGTGGTGGTGGTACAATAATTGGTGGTGGCATTGGTCTTTGAACCTCTTTTTCTTTAACGTGCCTTGTAGGTGACTCCTTGTGCATATGTTCTTTGTGCATGTGTTCCTTATGCCCCTCTTTATGTGATTCCCTATGTCCTTCTCTATGCATTCCCCAATCTGATTCTCGATGTTGTTCTCTATGTGGTTCTTTGTTTATTTTTTCAGGTAGGATAATTTCCATGCCCGGTACAATATAATCTGGATTAGCAAGATGGGCATTCAGCCGCTTTAAATCTTCAAAAGAAACTCCGTACTCTTTCGCAATCTTCCACAACGTGTCTCCCTTTTGGACAATATGAATACGCAATTTTTTCCTCCCTTCCTCTCTTCGTATCATATGTTCAATGTTTCATTTGGATACAAAAATTTCATGCATGTTGGAAATGCTTCATGGTACACTAGTTTTTAAGGAAAACTGCTTCCTTTATTACAGGCAGAGGTGATCTCTTATGAAAAAAATGTTAGGCGAAGAACGCCGACTGCAACTTCTAGCACAACTAAAAAATAGCACAGCACCTATAACAGGGACGGACCTAGCTAAATTCGCTAATGTTTCTAGACAAGTCATTGTCAATGATATGACATTATTAAAGGCTAGAAATGAACCTATTATTGCAACTAGCCAAGGATATCTTTATATGCATCAGGAACAATTACATCAAACTGTTGAACGTACAATTCCTTGCTTCCACGCTGCAGAGGATGCAGAAGATGAACTTATAACAATAGTTGATTGCGGTGGTACAGTAAAAAATGTTATTGTTGAACACCCAATTTATGGAGAAATTACCGCATCCATTATGGTTTCTAACCGTCATGAGGTAAAAACATTTATTCAGCGCGTCAATGAAACTCAGGCAAGTTATTTATCCGAACTAACAGGAGGTACACATCTTCATGTTATTTCTGCTCCTTCCGTGGAAATTTTAGATTTAATTGAACGTACTTTACAAAAAAAGAACTATTTAGTTGTAGATCAATAATTTAACTTCTGCTGAAAGAAGTTAAAAATCCTTTTAAATATTTTCAAGTCACAATCATACGCAAACTTTTAGGGCATTTTTAAATGATTTGCTATAAAATTATGATTAAATTTTTATAGTTTATTTCCGTTGTTCTTTATTTATTTGGTTATTCTTGTGAATTACTGTTGCAGTTCCCTCTAAAAAAAAGCTATCCACTTAAATTGGATAGCTTTAGAGTTAGAGAAATCTTTTTAGTTGTGAAGGTGTTGGCAATAAGCACATTTCTTTTCGCCCGAAAAGTCGATATCTATTTTTAGCAAATAATCGATACATTTTATTTCGTATAGATGGAGGAATCATAATGAAAATATAATAAACAGGCCAAACACTATCTAATCTCCTACAGATTTTAAGTGCTGCTGTGGATTCAAAATATACCTTTCCATGCTCAATTAACATGACGCTATCTATATTTTCTGGTACCTCGTACTGTGCAAGTAATGCCTGCCCTGCATCACTTTGAATAGCAGCAAATTGAAAATATGCTGCCTGATCATATTTGATAATAAATTGCACACTACTATCACAAAAATTGCACACTCCGTCAAACAAAATAATGCCACCCATAATGATTCCTCCTAGCCAAGGCGAAATTGATTACTCGTCCGATGTTAGATAAGTAAAGTATGTACCAAGTGACTTCACCTTGCAACCAAGCGCAGCTAGTTCTTCCATAGCCCCACGCATCATAGGCTCCTTTTCATCTGCCAATACATCAATCATAAAGAAATAGTCACCTAAGCCCGTTTTTAATGGTCTTGATTCTATCTTACTTAAGTTCAACTGTCGCCATGCAAATACTGATAATACTTGATGTAATGCCCCTGAACGGTCCGTTGGCAATGTAATCATGAAAGTTGTCTTCGCCTGTCCATCTGATAATTCTTGCGGTAATCGTATATTTTGCTTAGATAATACGAAGAAACGTGTATGATTAAAATGGAAATCATGAATATTAGGTTGAACGATTTCTAAGCCATATTTATCTGCTGCCGCTGCATTTCCAACTGCCGCAATGCACTCATTTGGATTTTCGGAAACAAATTTTGCCGCCGCTGCTGTTGATGTCGTTTGATGTAAAGGAACATGGCTGAAACGATAAAATAAGTATTTATGACATTGGGCTAGTGCATGCGGATGTGAATAAACACCTGTAATCGCCTCCCAATTGTCCTTCTGCGCTTTATTGACCATTAAATGTTGCTGTATCTTTAACTGAAGCTCACCTGTAACATATAAGGTCGCCTCATGGAATAAATAATCGAGCGTTAACGATACAGAGCCTTCTAAAGCATTTTCCAGTGGCACAACTGCTAAATCTACCTTCCCCTTTGCTACTGCCTCAATACATTCTGGAATGGTAGTACAAGGGACAAGCCACTCATTCGGAAAGGTTGCCTTTGTTGCTAAGTATGTAAATGATGCCTCCGGTCCTAAATATCCAATTCGTTTTTCCCATTGTTGCTCTGTCATTACATTTACCTCCTTCACTACAACTTGTAGCTTTTGATTTTATATTAAAATGGCTCAATCACCATAGCGTGGGGTTGATTTCCGTTCCGACTGCGCGCTTTCCTGGGGGCGTCCAGTCGGAACGGAAATCAACTTATATACATGACATACGTCCTAACAAATGTTATCCTCGACTTTTGATAATGAGCCTCTTAAATTTTACTAATGTAAAAATTCGGAATTTTTAATTCCTAAAAATCGCTTTATATTACTAAATCAAATGTTAGGTTGAGGCAGAATGTGAAGCTTTCCTATCTGCTCTGGCAATTGCCTTTCCTCTTAAATTGTATTATAGAATTTTTGTGATAGTCTTTCTTTTTTGTTATAGAATAAGGAGCTGTCCCATGAAGCGATCATTTCATCACATGGGACTGCTCCTTTTGAGCTTATTTACATTCTGTCAAAAATTCAAGCTTGCTTTCAGTCATTACAATGCACCAGAACTAATTACTTCCGCTGACTCTACAAAATCTAAACGTTTGAGTTGCTGTATTAAATCATCAAGGTCGCATGTCATACTAGTTACATCTAATGACAATGTAACATTAGCACGTCCTTGAATCGGTATTGTTTGATGGATAGTCAGTACATTGCAATGCGTAATTGTCACTGTTTCTAAAAGCTTTGCAAGTGTTCCTTTACGGTCCTGAAGCTGTAAAAAGACTGTTAAAATGCGTTCCTGCACAATTGAATGAAAAGGAAATACAGCATCACGATATTTGTAAAACGCACTACGCGATAAATCCACCTGCTTTACCGCATCCCAAATGGAAGATACCGAACCACTTGAAAGTAAGTGTTTCGCCTCCAAAGTTTTTTGCATAGCATCCGTTAAAACATCTTCACGAACTAAATAATATCGCTGATTCGCAACATTCTTCATACGCTTCCCCCTAAAACCTATTCTTAGTCGACAAATTCAAATTCGAATTCCAATAAGCGTACAATATCTCCATTTTGTGCACCACGTTCACGTAATGCTTCATCGACGCCCATACCACGTAATTGACGTGCAAAACGACGTACACCGTCCTCGCGGCTGAAGTCTGTCATTTTGAAGATACGCTCAATCGCATATCCACCAAGAATGAATGTACCATCAGGATCACGAGAGATTTCGATTGAATCTGCTTCAGATTGGTGTTTGTAAAGTACCGTTGCATCTGATTCTTCATCTAGATCGTCGAATAATGGGAATTCAGGAGTCACTTCCAGTAAGTCGGCAATTTCAAATAATACTGGCTTTAAACCTTGGCGAGAAACCGCTGATACTGGGAAGATTTTCGCATCTTCGCCCACTTTTCCACGGAAAATTTCTAAGTTTTCCTCTGCATTTGGCATGTCCATTTTATTTGCCACAATAATTTGTGGACGTTCTGTTAAACGAAGGTTATATTGTTTTAGCTCATCATTGATTGTTAAGTAATCTTCATAAGGATCGCGCCCTTCCATACCCGACATATCAATTACATGTACGATAACACGTGTACGTTCAATATGACGGAGGAATTGGTGACCTAGGCCAACACCTTCGTGCGCACCTTCGATTAAACCTGGTAAATCGGCCATTGCAAAGCTACGATGATCATCTGTTTCAACCATTCCTAAGTTCGGTACGATTGTAGTGAAATGATAAGCACCTATTTTTGGCTTTGCCGCAGAAACAACAGATAATAATGTTGATTTACCTACACTTGGGAAGCCAACTAATCCTACATCTGCTAGTACTTTCAACTCTAATATAACATTTAATTCTTGTCCTGGCTCACCTTTTTCAGAAAGTTCTGGAGCAGGATTGGCTGGTGTTGCAAAGCGGGAATTCCCGCGGCCACCGCGACCAGCTTTTGCGATAATCGCTTGTTGACCATGCTCGACTAAATCCGCAATAACAACGCCTGTTTCTTCGTTCATTACGACTGTGCCTGGTGGTACTTTAACGATTAAATCGTCTGCACGTTTACCATGCATTCCTTTACTCATACCATGCTCACCACGGTCAGCCTTGAAGTGGCGTTTGTAGCGGAAATCCATTAACGTACGCAGACCCTCTTCAACTTGAAATACAACATTCCCACCGTGACCGCCATCGCCACCAGCGGGACCACCATTCGGTACAAATTTTTCACGACGGAAGGCTACCATTCCATCCCCACCGTCGCCACCTTTTACATAAATCTTGACGTGATCGACAAACATTTAATTCACTCCCTACTTGCACTCAATACATATATCCAAGACGTATTTGTCTCTTCCACTGTTTGAATGTCGAATTGTTTCAAACCTTTTTCGGTGAATGCATCAGCACTCCATAGCCCATTTAACGTGAATGTCACGGCAAATGTATGATCGTCAACACGTACATCGAGCACAAAGCTCTGCTCTGTAAATGGATCTAATGTATCATAAACATGCATAACTGTTTTGTTTAAGTAATCTACAACTTCCAAATCAATAGTATTTGTGACTGGCCTTTTTATCTCACCGCTTAGCTTCATTGGTAATGAAGGGTAGCGCCAGCCTGCTGTTTGCAGCCATTCTATTGTTTGGGGTAATTGTAGACGATTAAGGATAGAAAATACTTGTAATTGCTCTGAATACTCTTTAATAAGTTTTTTTGATTCATCAATTCTACCTAAATCTAAATTCATGCGAATAAGCTGAAGCTGATTCACATAATCATGATTTGCAAAACGTAATACTTCACTAATGGTTAGTGATTGATTGTTCATCCCATTCACTCCAATAAAGTTATCCTTACTAGTATAACAAGTTTTGCTGTATTTTTCCCTTAATTCTTCAATCAATTATGCCTCGGCATAATTGCGTCCGGAATCGGCTTTGTGCTTGGGCCTGCACGAGGGCCGACACGATGTCGGTCATTTCGGTAATGCCACAGGACGTGGCGTTTTTACCGAGGGCCAACACGACGTTGGTCATTTCGGTAATGCCACAGGACGTGGCGTTTTTACCGATGCAGGTCAGTTAGCCGTTATCGCATGGATGCGATGGTTTTAGGCTAACATCCCCAAAGAACTCCTTTCCGATTCCGTGACATCCGCCGGAGGCTTTAACTTCTTTCAGCGGATGTCTGGATATGCGCTGAAAGAAGTTGTAATTTAGCCAAAAAAAGGACTGCAATAAATGCAGTCCTCCGCTTTATGTTATCTTATAAAAGATTAAGCTTCTTGTGTTGCTGGGTATACAGATACTTGTTTGCGATCGCGACCTAAACGTTCGAATTTAACAACGCCGTCAACTTTAGCAAATAGTGTATCGTCACCACCACGACCTACGTTTGTACCTGGGTAAATTTTTGTACCGCGTTGACGGTAAAGAATTGATCCACCAGTTACGAATTGGCCATCAGCACGTTTAGCACCAAGACGTTTTGACTCAGAGTCACGTCCGTTTTTTGTAGAACCTACACCTTTTTTAGATGCGAAAAGTTGAAGGTCTAATGCTAATAATAATTTCATCGTGTTCCACCTCCTACTTGGTTGTAGTTGATTTGGATATATTGTCCGTAATTTTGCACCATAGAATACACTTGGGCAGTCATTACTTGGACAATTAACTGTAGTTTTGCATCAATCTCAGGCTCTAAATCTGATGGTAAATCTACCTTAAGATAGCCTCCACCTTCAGCAGCTTGTTCGACTTCTGGCTGTAATTGTAATAGTGCATAAATAGCATTCACCGTGCCTATGGCAATTGTAGATGCCCCTGCACATACTAAATCCTTACCAGATTCATCGTATTCAGCATGTCCTGAAAATTCGAATGCTGACACATGTCTATTTTCATCGTGATGAATCGTAACTTGTATCATTCGCTACACCTCTCAATTAAGCGTTGATAGTTTCAACAACTAATTTTGTGTAAGGTTGACGGTGACCTTGTTTACGACGGTAGTTCTTTTTAGCTTTCAATTTGAAAACAACGATTTTTTTCGCACGGCCTTCTTTCACAACTTTAGCTGTTACAGTAGCGCCTTCTACGAATGGAGCTCCAACTTTAACGTTTTCGCCACCAACGAATAAAACTTTATCGAAAGTTACAACCTCGTCAGCCTCTACACCTAATTTTTCAATATAGATTTCTTGACCAGCTTCTACTTTGATTTGTTTACCACCAGTTTCAATAATTGCGTACATTTTACTGCACCTCCTCTTAGACTCAGACTCGCCTGTATATAAAGGTGATCGTATGATACTTAAACCTTTCCAGTGCGGTTGCAGTAGCACAGGTGCTACAAACAATAACATTAAAATATTACCACACGTTTTTTTTTAAGTCAATCTATTCATTACATATTTCTCAAATGCTAAACGATATTTTCGATAATTCCATTCCTTTAACACTTGAAGCCAAATAAATAAACATAGAATTGCTAAAAAAATAGATTGTGGGAGGTAACATAAAGTTATCATAAATAGTATAAAAGCAATTATAAGAGAAAGCCAGTAGTAATATTCAAACGCATGAACATTAGGATAGAATAAAAATAAGCACGCTAAAATTATTCTGCCTCCGTCCAACGGAATAATCGGTACAACATTAATTACTAATAGCACAAGTTGCACATTAATAAGCTTAGTAGCAAGCAGTTCCGGCATAAAAAAAGCGAGGCCAATCCCTAACATTGTAGCGATTGGTCCCCCTAAGGCAATCCAAAGGAGTGACGTTGCGGGCACAACCGCTGGATTTTCAAATTCTATTTCCCCCCCGTAAGGTGTAATAATGCATGATTTTACCTTAACACCACAAAGCATTGCCGTTAACAAATGACCAGTTTCATGCCATAATAACGACGATAAAATAATGGCGTAATAAGCAATTTGGCCTGTAAAAATCATTAAAAATACGAGAGGGATACATAGAAGATGCAGTTTAATTTTCATTGGACGCCGCTGTTTCAAGCCACTGTACAATCTGCTCTAAACTATAATTTTTCTTATCTTTTTCAATCGAGATATAGAGTTGTCCCGCCTCTTTCATGCCGATTAAATCGTTTGCCTGCACTGTTGTATATGGAAGTTGTGCTAAACTGTCCAACATACCATAAGATACTGTTGTACCATCATCATAGCTGATCGTCATTGTTTTACCAGTATATTTTGTATGACCAGTGAAAACGACAAGACCATTCTTTCCAGCATAAACCGGAAGGCCCATGTCATATTGCAATAAAAAACCTTCCTTAAAAACTTGCGCATTGGCAAATGATAATAGTTCAGTTTGTCCAACATCACTCGATACCAAAATTGTTGTATCCTCTTTATTTAGCCAACTTTGTCCGAGCTCACTTAAATAGGTTAGATCTGCTGATGTTGTAACTAGTTTTCGCACTGGTGTTTCCAATACACCTTGATCCTCTAAACGAATTACGAGCATAATTGCAGCCACAAGCAATATCGTGACTAACCATTTCCATTTTTTAAACAAGCCCTCATCCTTTTTTCACACTATATGAGATTGCATGTCCATTCATGCACAAGAAAAAAACCTTCTCGTACAAATGCACGAAAAGGCTGATGATTATCTTGAAAATAACGCTTTTAGTTTTGAAAATACACCTTTATGTTCATCTTCAATTGCCATAAGTGGCACAGACTCACCCAGTATTCGACGGGCAATATTACGATAGCCTAAAGATGCTTTATTAGTAGGATCCATTACTACTGGTTCACCTTTATTGGATGATGAAATAACCCCTTCATTATCTACGATGATCCCTAATAAATCGATAGACAAATGTGTTGTAATTTCATTCACATCCAAAGTATCACCGCTTTTCATCATATGCTGGCGAATCCGGTTAATGATTAGTTTAGGTGCAGAAATTTCTTCCTGTTCAAGTAAACCGATAATTCGATCTGCATCACGCACAGCAGAGATTTCTGGCGTTGTTACTACAATTGCATGATCTGCACCAGCAACAGCATTGCGATAGCCTTGTTCAATGCCCGCTGGACAGTCTATTAAAACATAATCATAGTCTCTTTTTAATTCTTCTACTAAGTTCTTCATTTGCTCAGGTTTCACAGCATTTTTATCTGTCGTTTGAGCAGCAGGTAATAAAAATAGTTTTTCATCTACACGTTTATCTTTTATTAACGCTTGATGAATCTTACAGCGTCCTTCAACAACGTCTACTAAATCATAAATAATCCGATTCTCAAGACCTAAAATTACGTCCAAATTCCGTAGTCCAATATCAGTATCTACTAAACATACTTTTTTACCTTGTAGAGCCAATGCAGTCCCAAGGTTAGCCGTTGTCGTTGTTTTTCCGACACCGCCTTTACCTGAAGTTATGACGATCGCTTCTCCCACACTAGCCACCTCCTTTAGACACATTTAACAATGGTCGAATATTTTTTAACGCGTGAATTTGATCGTACGTAATGCGCCCATCATAGCCAATAAATGCACAAGTCATCTCTTCCTGATTAATTACTTTTACATGTTCGTCTGACATTACCTGAACCTGATCAGCAATCATGATATGAGTGGCTTCAAAACGAGATGCTGCAATGATTGCTTCCTTATTACCATGAACACCAGCATGAGCAATCCCTTTGAGTTTACCTAGGACATACACATTGCCACCCGCTTCTACACGTCCGTTCGGATTGACATTCCCTACGATAATAATATCTCCTGCCGAACGCAGAACCTGCCCCGATCTGACCACACCTATATATGTATCTTGTTGACTTTCAATCCTTTTCTGGTTGCTCTCATGGACAGTCAGTACTTCACTTTGCACCTTTGAAACGATTAGTTGCTCGGTTTCCTGAACAATTTTAATAAGCTCTTTGATTTGTTCATCAGAACAGTATCGATAGCCCAAATATAATTGTACATCTACTTGGCTATCGATACCGCTCTCTGAAACTTTCTTTTTCAGCTCTTCTACTAAATCGGCATACGCACATTGATCGTCTAAACGAAGAACAAATCCATCCTTTGTTCCCTTCATATTAACTAACTGTTTTTTCATGAATGCCTCACCCCACGTTGCTCTTTGTTAAGAAACTTCACGTGCTCTCTGTAAGACACGCGCATTAATTAGATACTTGAAGGCCCAACCAAGAATCATTAAAAATAGTGCATTAGCAATGATCGTTGGCAGTAGTCGTGAAAGTAAGAATTCCGATAATGGAATCGTTGTAAAGTCGATAAGATAGAAGAATTGATAGAGTATAAATTCTAAAATTGCTACTAAAACAACTGAAATCGTCGTTGTCACAACTAAGTGCTGATGAATAACTTTCACAATAGATCCTGCTAAAAAACAAATAAGCGGAAACAGTACTGAATATAATCCAATAATATCAATGTAAAACACATCATACAAGACACCAAAAAAAAGTCCATACATTACCGCTCGTTGACGGCTGTAATAAATGGATATAAATATTAAATATAAGATTAAAAATCTCGGAACTAAATAATAGATTTGCCCTTTCACTTCAATTGGTGAAAACATAGCAAACTCTGGTTCTAGTAAAAATAGTAAAACTGCCACAGTAGGGATGAGAAACCGAACCATTATTCCGCCTCCTCTTTACCCTTTTGTGGATGTGTTAAATCCTCGTTCGATGTATTACCATCAGAACCATCTATCACAGTAGCGGAACGTTTAGCAATAACAACATAGTCTAAAATTGAAAAATCCGCAGATGGTTTTACATAGGCCATTTTTGTTAAGCCAAAATCATCTGTACTTACTTCAGTTATTTCTCCGATTGGCACATTTTTAGGGAAAATACCGCCAAGTCCTGATGAAACTACTTGCTGACCTTTTTTAACTGTTAAACTTGAATCGATTCGCTTCATGATGAGTTCATTACGCTCTTTATCATAGCCCTCGATTAAACCGTATGCTTGTTTATCTCCTTGAACCATCGCAGAAACACGATAATTTGGATTATTTGTATATAAAAGCTCTACCTCAGAGGTGAAAGGTGTCACTAAAGTAACTTTACCGACTAACCCTTTCGCTGTCATAACTGCCATATTTTTTTCTACACCGTGTGAAGATCCTTTATCTAAAATAATCTTTTCTTCCCACTGGTCAGGATTTCTAGCAATAACTGTGGCATGAATCGGATCAAAAGCTTTTAAGCTTTCCGATTTGTCCATGAGCTCTTGAAACTTTTTAATATCAGATTTCAAGTCCGATGCCTCAGCTTGTACAGCTGCAAATTCATCTAAGCGTGCTTTTAAACGTTTATTTTCTTCGTACGTGTTTAAGAGGGAATCAATACTATTAAAAACACCAGTAATATAATTCGCCGGCTTCGCAACAATAGATTGTGCGACGCCGACAGTGTCTTTAATAATTTGCTCTGGTAAAGTTGCTTTCGTCCGTTCACGTAATGAGAAGCTAATCAATGCCACAAGAAAAACCATGCCCACGAGTAGCAAAATTAATTTCTTATTGAAAAAAAACTGTGGCATTGCCTAAACCTCCTTACCCTTTAACTTGTTGTTGACGGATTAAATCAATATGATCTAGAGCCTTACCTGTACCAATAGCAACACAGTCCAGTGGATCTTCTGCGATAAATACTGGCATATTAGTTTCTTGGCTAATAACTTTGTCTAAATTCGTTAATAGCGCTCCACCACCTGTTAGTACAATTCCGCGCTCCATTACGTCTGCAGATAATTCAGGAGGTGTTTGTTCAAGCGTTTTGCGAACACCATCAATAATAGATGCTACCGCTTCACGTAAAGATTCAGAAATTTCTTGTGAAGAAATTTCGATTGTTTTCGGTAAACCTGTTAAAAGGTCGCGTCCTCTAATTTCCATCTTATCTTCTGGACCCTCAGCCAACGCTGTACCAATTTCCATTTTCACTGCTTCTGCAGTACGTTCACCAATTGTTAAGTTATATGTTTTACGAATATACGAAATGATGGATTGGTCCATTGCATCCCCGCCAACACGCACGGATTCACTTGTTACAATACCACCTAATGAAATAACTGCTACCTCTGTTGTACCACCACCGATATCAACGACCATTGACCCTGTTGGATCCCATACTGGTAAGTTCGAACCGATTGCTGCTGCAAATGGCTCTTCAATTGTAAATGCATCTTTAGCACCTGCTTGGCGAGCAGCATCAATAACCGCACGTTGTTCAACCGATGTAATACCATAAGGCACACAAATCATAACATTCGGCTTTTTCCAATTACCACCAGAATTTTTACAAGCTTCTTTTAAATAGTATTCTATCATTGCTGTAGTAATATCAAAATCAGCAATAACGCCATCTTTCATTGGACGAATTGCTACGATTGAGCCAGGTGTACGACCAATCATATTTTTCGCATCATTACCAACTGCAACGATGTCTCCAGTTTTTGTATTTTTTGCTACGACTGAAGGTTCGCGTAAAACGATTCCCTTCCCTTTAATAAACACTAATGTATTCGCTGTGCCAAGGTCAATCCCGACATCTTTACTTCCTAATCCAAACAAATTGTGTACTCCCTTTCTATTTAAGCCATACTTTCGTTGACATCAACTACGCCCAGGCGTGTTTACACCCGAAGCTCTATCTTCATTCACTCAGTGTTAGACACCTACTGAAAAAAACTACACCCTCAATTATCTCACACCTGTTGGAGTGAGAGTCTTTTTCTGAATAAAAATAAAATCATACCGTTCATTATAACGGAAAAACGCAAGAATTTGTAGTGCCACATACCTCTTCTCGCGGAAAAGATACTATTTTAATTCCCTCCTAAATAAAAACAGTACGTATAGATTAGCATATAATTTTTATTCTTGTAAGACAACGTGTAATAGGCTACCAATTTTTGTGAATATTATAGACATTTCTACGAATACACTAACGTTTTCTATAAGAAAAGGTTCGTTTTTATTTTTAGCTTTTCGCAAAAAAATACAAAATATTTATTTTTAAAATAATAAAGTGATTTGATTTTCACTAAATTTTAGAAACAAGGAACACTGTGAGGCTTCACGAAATGATTCAGCAACTGCTTTACAATTCTAAATCGTATAGATACTTGGATCGTCACCAAAACGTGTGGTTGATTTCCGTTCCGACTGGGCGCTTTGTTGCTGCCGCTACGCTTTCGCACAGATAAACCATTTGCCGCTGACGCTTCGTTTTCGTGCAGAGCAGAGCTTCCTGGGGGCGTCGGGGCAACAGGATGTTGGTCACGAAGGCGTTTTCACAGGACGTGATGGTTTTAGCCTTCGTTCCTCTATTGCTAATCCCCAAGGAGTCGCCCAGTCTCCACTCCAATCAACTTATCTACATAGTAGACGTTTTAACAAAATCATTCACAACTTTTGGTGATGAACCTGATACTTCAACAAACTCTAAAGATTTCCACAAAAAAACTCTGCAAAATATATTGCAGAGTTAAAAGTATCCTTTTTCTTTCAGACTAATGAACTGATGATCACCGATGATGAGATGATCTATTAAATCAATGCCTATAATATAACCAGCCTCTAAAATTCTTTTCGTCACTTCAATATCCTCATCACTAGGTGTTGGAACGCCACTAGGATGATTATGTGCACAAATTATAGAAGCTGCAGATCTTTTTACAGCCTCGCGATAAATCTCCCTTGGATGCACTATCGAAGCATTTAGACTGCCTATAAAAATCGTCTTTCTATGAATAATTTGATTTTTTACATTTAGAAAAAGAACTATGAAATGTTCCTGATTCAGTGAGGTCATATCAGGCATTAAATAGGCGGCGGCATCTTGCGGTGAACGAATCGTATATTTTTCATCGCTATGTTTCTGAGCGAGACGTCTACCGAGTTCAATAGCCGCTAATAATTGAATGGCTTTAACCTCACCAATGCCTCTAATAGCAACCATTTCTTCTATTGTTGCATGTTTCAAATGATGTAAACGTTCAAAAACGCTTAGTATGCGATTTGCAAGTACAAGAACAGACTCTTCTTTAGTGCCTGTCCTTAGTAAAATAGCCAGCAGCTCCTGATTCGATAAACTCATAGCTCCTTGTCTCCGTAGTCTTTCACGTGGTCGATCCTCTATATTAACGTCGCGTATCATCATCCTTGGTAAAACATCATTTGGCAAAAAAGTCTCACTCCTTCGCAAATTGGATAATATTGAGTGCTACCAATTGCGTAAACAACGCTGCAAGTGGTAAGCCGACAACATTGTTATAATCTCCTTCAATTCGTTTTACTAGAAGGGTTCCAGCAGTTTGAATGCCATAACCACCTGCTTTATCAAATGGATCCCCCGAATCTACATATGCTTCGATAAGCTCCTGCGATAAATGGTGAAAGACAACATTTGTCTCTTCAACGAATATAGTTTCATTACCGTTAGGCTCAATAATGGCAACAGCTGTCATGACCGCATGACACTTACCTGATAAGCGCAATAAGTGAGAAATTGCCTCCTCACGATTTTTGGGTTTATGGAGTAGCTCATCATCATAAACAACAATAGTATCCGCTCCAATAATTGTTGCATTTGGAGCTTTTTTCGCCACATCACGTGTTTTTAATAGAGCTACACCTTTTACATAATCTTGCATTGTAGTTGCTTGAACGCTTGTCTCTTCTACTTCACTAGTTATTATGTCGAATGGAAGTGATAGCATAGCAAGCAATTCTTTTCGTCGTGGTGAAGCTGAAGCAAGCACTAGCTTGTGATTTGTTTTAAACATTATCTGACCATTCCTCCTTATTAGTTATCATAACGGAGAAATTGGGATTTGAAAATTTTCTAAAAATCAAGATAATGCTGATTTCGCTATCTTTTTGCTTAAAATTTCACTTGAAGACAAGCATTTTTCGATTTGTAATGGGCAAAAACTTGTAAGCGAACGATGCTGATATCGGTTGAAATAGACGAGGCTGCCGCTCCAATAGATTGCCAATCAGCAGGCAGCGTAGAATCCTTCGATTTATCCTTAAAATTTAATTTTGTTGCATTTTTGTCAGCTAGCACAGATGGAAGTTCTGCAATCGTTGCCTCCTTACAACTGTCACCGCTTAAAGTAAATGCTTTTTTAAAGGTTGCAGGATCTTTTAAAAAGACAAGCTGACTTTCATCTGTTACCATACTTGTCCAAACATAAAATTTTCCATCAACCTCGACAATAGTACTTTCTTTTAATGAAGGATGTTCAGATACAAACGAGCTTGCACTTTCATAATTCGAATAGACCCCTGCTTGACTTGCAAAAAACATGGGTCCGTTCGTTGCTCCTCCAGCCGTCGGAATTGTTTCTCCGGATGAATTACCATTATTACTTTTAGTGGCTACCTCAGTGCTATCATTTTTTAAAGAAAATTTAGTACTTGCTTGAAGAATACCTAAAAAAAGGGCTACACCAAAAAGTCCAACTATACCTCCAATAACCATCGCTCGAAATATTTGTTTTTTCATCACATGACTGACAATTTTCATTCGACCATCACCTCTTTCTCCAACGTATCAAAGTAAATTTAAAAAAGACGATATTGTTACATTTTGATATATAAGTATATGTATAAAAGGATGTGTAAATGCGAACTTACTACATTTTGATTGAATAGTTATTTGCGAAGTTTTGCTGCAAAATTAACTATTTTTGTAACGAAAGGTTTACTATAAACAAAAAAGGGGTGGATTCTTTACTTTACTCTTTTGTATCTCTATCAAAGAACAATTTTGCTGAATGAGTTAATAGAAAGGAAATAGAAATAATATTATTTACTGACAAATAATCGTTATTGAGGTGATATGATGGACAACCCAAAAAATATTGGACAAACAAAAACTGTTGGATTTCAAGTAGGTGTTAGAAGGACTCTCCCTATTTCCCAAGAAGAAGCCTGGAACCTTGTTACTTCAC
This sequence comes from Lysinibacillus sp. NPDC092081, assembly GCF_044755845.1. Classification (NCBI taxonomy): domain Bacteria; kingdom Bacillati; phylum Bacillota; class Bacilli; order Caryophanales; family Bacillaceae; genus Lysinibacillus; species Lysinibacillus sp. NPDC092081. The sequence goes on along the minus strand of NZ_JBIVRU010000002.1, from coordinate 299,850 downwards.
AAGATGGATTAAATTTATGGTTAGGAGAAAGTATGGACATTATCTTGGAACCAGGACAGAAATATATGACGAAACTAGGGTCTGGAGAAATACGCGTTGTTAAACCTTTACAGCAGCTTCGCCTTACTTGGCAAAAGATAGGATGGGAGAAGGCATCAACAATTCAAGTTCGTATTATCTCGAGTACAAGCAATAAAACAACTATTAGTTTTCATCAAGAAAAACTTTCCGATCAGTATGTAAGAGAAGGAATGAAAATATATTGGGAAAAAGTGCTTGAGGAAATCAAAGAGAGAATACCCAAAAATTAATTATATTTACCTAAACTGATTGGGAGAAAATCTTATCATCGTATAAAAAAATCAGGACTCATTTTTTAATGAGTACCTGATTTCTACTGTAAAAATATTGTCCGCTTAACTATATTTTAATCCGCTACGTACTTCTGTTAATAAATACAACGAACCCGATACAATAGTCTTCGATTTGCTTTCTGACTGTAGTTTTAAAAATTGCACATAATCTTCTAAAACTGCTTTATGAGAGGCGTTGGACAGCTCAAGCATGTTGTGAGTAGCCATCGCACGGGGATTATCGAAATCAACAAAGTAAAAATAATCACTTACCTGCTCAAATAGTTGCAAAATCTCTTTTACAGCCTTATCAGCAAGAATACCAATTACAAAAGTAATCTTCTCATCTGGGAATTCCTGCTTAATCGTTTCTATTAATTTCTCAGCACTCGCTGGGTTATGCGCACCGTCTAAAAAAATATTAGGCATAATTTCTTCAAAACGTCCTAAAATAGTTGCGTTTTTCACAGCTTTTTGAATAGCTTCTTTACTAACTTGTAATTCTAATGCGCTTGCCACTTCAAAAAAGGCTGTAATAGCTAGTGCCATATTATTCCCCTGATGTGCTCCCTTCATTGTGCGTGTAAGCTTTGTAATACGGAAGCCATTGTCATTTTGCTTATAGCTCTCTCCATCATTCTCTTGTTTCACAAAAAATTGATGATTTAACTCAAGCACAGATGAATGTTTTTTTTGAGCTTCTTGATAAACTATATTCTTCGCTTCTAACGGTAGATCCCCGATAATAACTGGACGATATGGCTTAATAATTCCTGCTTTATGATGGGTAATACTTTCAATCGTATCTCCTAAAAAATTCGTATGCTCTAATGCGATACTCGGTATAATTGACACAATTGGTGTAACCACATTCGTACTATCAAGTAAGCCCCCCATACCTGCTTCAATAAGGGCAATATCTACATTACTAGCATCAAAATGTAAAAACGTTGCAACAGTTAACAGTTCAAAATCTGTTAGTTTCCCACTTAGTCCAGCTGCCTGCATTTGTTGGAATACATCATTCATTTCCTCTTCTGTAATAGCTTGACCCTCTACTTGAATTTGGTCATGCACGTCCACAATACAAGGAGACATAAATTTACCAATACGTAAGCCATGTTCTTTGGCGATTGATTCTAGAAATGTAAGTGTCGAGCCTTTACCGTTAGTCCCTGCTAAATGCACGACTTGCAATTTGTTTTCTGGATTACCCACTCGTGCCAATGCCTCTTCAATCGCAGTTAAACCAGGTTTAATAACATCATCACTCTGAACATTCCACTTTTCCTTGTAGCTATTCAATTTTGGGATCATCGTTGTTCCCCCAGTAGCCATTGTCGTATTTCACCTATAAAATACAATGAGCCTGTAATGACGATAACATCCTCATTATTTCTTTGATGTAGCATCGTTCGAACTATTTCACGCCAATTCGCATTATACATTTTTTTCGTATTTGTAGATAATGCAGCTAATTGATCAGCAGGCATAGCATTCGGTAGCTCAATTTGTGTAAACGCAATTGATGTAGCAATACTATCCATTAAAGCAATACTTTTCGCATGATCTTTATCCGATAATGCTGCATATATAAATCGATAGTTTTGGTTTGGATAAACCGTTTTAAGGGTTTGAATAAGTGCGGCAGTTCCTTCAGAATTATGTGCTCCGTCTAATATAATATTGCCCGGTAATTGCTCAAAACGGCCTGCCCACTGAGCTTTTGCCAAAGCTTGACGGATTGATTCATCTGAAATGTCAACTGCTCCATTGTCTCGTAACGTTTGGATCGCCGTAATCGCAAGGCTTGCATTATTTATTTGATGCGTTCCGGCCATTTTTAATGGGACAGCCATTTCCACATTTGCTTTTTGGTAATTAAAGTGCTGTATACTAGTACCTTGTTCAATGTTTTCAACCGTAAAATCCTTCCCTAAAACAAGGCATGGGGCATGGCGCTCATTTGCTACCCCCTCGATTACAGTAAGTGCCTCCTCACTTTTAACACCCACTACAACAGGTATATTTTCTTTAATAATGCCCGCCTTCTCAAACGCTACCTTTGTTAATGTATCTCCTAAAAACGCAGTATGTTCTAATGAAATCGTTGTAATAATTGAAATTAGGGGCGTAATGACATTCGTAGCGTCTAAACGTCCACCAAGCCCCGTTTCAATCAGCGCAATATCCACTTCTTCATCCGCAAAATATTGGAACATAATAAGTGTCACAACTTCAAAGAAGCTTGGAAAATCACCTTCATAATGTGTCTCAATAATCTTAGCAATTTTGTTCATATAGTGTAAAAATTGTGCATCAGAAATTTGATTTCCATTAATAGTCATACGTTCATTAACACGCTCTAAATGAGGTGAAGTAAAGGCGCCTACATTATAGTCAGCATGCTGTAGCATTTCTCTAAGCGCATTCACTGTTGATCCCTTTCCATTTGAGCCTGCTAAATGGATAGCGCGTAGCCTGTCCTGTGGGTTATTAAGAAGCGCTAATACTTCTTGCATCAATACGAGCGGTGCACGTTTATGATCAACTGCCTTTAACGTAAAAATAAAATCTGTACATTCTTTCATCGTTTTAAACAAAAGAAACACTCCCTCTTACTACAATATCTCTATTTTAGTACAAGTAGCGCTCGATACACATACATTTCGAAAAAAACTCTTGCAATGAAAGCTAAAAAACACAGTTGCATATAAACTCAATTTCGTCTTGGTATGCTGTCGCTACAAAAAACATTTGCAAGATGAAGATAAAAAACAGCGGATGACGATATCGTCATCCGCTGTCTCAATCTTACATATTTTTTAGTTCTTCTAAACGTTTTAATACAACCGCATGTTTACTTTCGTAATCGGCTAATTTTTCACGCTCCGCATTTACTAATGCTTCTGGCGCTTTGGACACGAATTTCTCATTCGATAACTTACCAGTTACAAGCTTGACTTCTTTTGCCCATTTTTCTAATTCTTTTTCAAGACGAGCCATTTCTTCTTCTAGATTAATAAGTCCAACAAGTGGTAGGAATAGCTCAGCTCCAGTTACTACTGCTGTCATTGACTGACCAGGAGCTTCTAAACTTTCTCCAATTGTTAGTGTTTCTGGATTACAGAATTTTTCTAGATATGCTTTATTTGCTTCAAGTACAGTAACCGTTGCAGCATCCTTTGCTGAAATATATAGCGGCACTTTTTTGCTCATTGGTGTATTAACTTCCGCACGAATATTACGCACTGAACGTATAATATCCATTAGGAGCTTCATATTGTCCGCTTCCTCTGCAAAATGAAGATCCGTACGTACAGTTGGCCATGCTGCCACTGTGATTGATTCACCTTCATGAGGTAAATGTTGCCAGATTTCTTCCGTAATGAATGGCATGAATGGATGTAATAGACGCATAGTTTGATCTAAAACATAAGCTAAAATAGAACGAGTCGTTTTCTTAGCTGCTTCGTCATCACCGTATAACGGTAATTTCGCCATTTCAATATACCAAGAACAGAAATCATCCCAAATGAAGTTATAAAGCTCACGACCAACTTCACCAAATTCGTAACGTTCTGCAAGTGATGTTACACGTTCAATTGTTTCATTTAAGCGAGTTAGAATCCATTTATCAGCAACTGATTTTTCACCAGTTAAGTCGATTTCATCATATGTCATACCTTCCATGTTCATTAAAGCAAAACGAGAGGCATTCCAAATTTTGTTAGAGAAGTTCCAAATTGCTTCTACTTTTTCAGTTGTATAGCGTAAATCTTGACCAGGTGAAGATCCAGTAGCTAAGAAGTAACGTAATGAGTCGGCACCATATTGATCAATAACGTCCATAGGGTCTACACCATTGCCAAGTGATTTACTCATCTTACGTCCTTCACCATCACGTACTAAACCGTGAATTAATACATCTTTGAATGGGCGCTGACCTGTAAATTCAAGACCTTGGAAGATCATTCGAGAAACCCAGAAGAAAATAATATCATAACCAGTTACAAGTGTGCTTGTTGGATAGTAACGTTTATATTCTTCGTTTGTTTCATCTGGCCAACCCATTGTAGAAAATGGCCATAGTGCTGACGAGAACCATGTATCTAATACGTCTTCATCTTGTGTCCAATTTTCTGCATCTGCTGGCGCTTCTTTTCCTACGTAAATTTCACCTGTTTCATTGTGATACCAAGCTGGGATTTGATGACCCCACCATAACTGACGAGAAATACACCAGTCGCGAATGTTTTCCATCCAGCGAGAATATGTGTTTTCGAAACGAGATGGTACGAAGTTTACTTGCCCTTCTTCATCTTTTTGAAGAGCAAGTGAAGCATCAGCGAGTGGTTGCATTTTTACGAACCATTGTGCTGAAAGATATGGCTCTACAACAGCACCAGAACGCTCAGAGTGACCTACTGAGTGTGAATGCTCTTCAATACGGATAAGCACGCCCGCTTCTTGTAAATCAGCTACGATTTGCTTACGGCATTCAAAGCGATCCATACCGTTATACTTGCCAGCAAGCTCGTTCATAGTACCATCTTCATTCAAGACAAGAATGCGTTCTAGGTTGTGGCGGTTACCAACCTCAAAGTCGTTAGGATCGTGTGCTGGTGTCATTTTTACTACCCCAGTACCAAATTCCATATCTACGTAGTCATCTGCTACGATAGGAATTTCACGGCCTACGATTGGTAAAATAACTGTTTTACCGATTAAGTGTTGATAGCGCTCATCTTTCGGGTGAACAGCTACCCCAGAGTCTCCTAGCATTGTTTCAGGACGTGTAGTCGCAACTTCCACATATCCTGAGCCATCAGCTAATGGGTACTTCATATGATAGAATGCACCTTGAACATCTTTATAAATAACTTCAATATCTGATAATGCTGTTTTTGCAGCAGGATCCCAGTTAATAATACGTTCGCCACGATAGATTAAGCCTTTTTCATATAATTGAACGAAAACAGTTTTAACTGCATCAGAAAGACCTTGGTCGAGTGTGAAACGCTCACGAGAATAATCTAATGCAAGACCAAGCTTCGCCCATTGATCGCGAATATGCCCAGCATACTCTTCTTTCCATTCCCATGTTTTTTCGAGGAATTTTTCACGCCCTAAATCATAACGTGTAATATTATCTTCTCGTAGTTTGGCCTCTACTTTTGCCTGTGTTGCAATACCTGCATGGTCCATTCCTGGTAACCAAAGTGCATCGTAACCTTGCATGCGTTTCATACGAATTAGAATATCTTGTAATGTGGTATCCCAAGCATGGCCAAGATGTAATCTACCTGTTACATTCGGTGGTGGAATAACGATAGAATAAGGCTCCTTTTCACTTGTAGGCTGTGCCTCAAAAAATTTCCCTTGTAACCACCATTCATAACGACCTGCTTCAATGGACTGCGGATCATATTTTGTAGGCATTGAAATGTTTTCTGTCATTTTGACTCCTCCTGTTGACTTATTAATTTTACCGGTGTGTGTGAGATCGTACCAATCATTCTGTTTTTATGTCTCAGGTAGAGGCACATTTACCAGAAGATTAATGAAAATAAAAAAAACTCCTAACGTCTAAAAGGACGAAGGAGTTTAAGTTCGCGGTACCACCTTTAATTCCAGTAGAGGTAAGTTAAGTAGTCACACATTTCATCAGAAAAAAATGTACTACTTGCTTAAGCCTTTTACTACTGGCTCTCAATTCGGTAACGGTGTTTAACCGGCTTTAACTACTGTTAGTTCACTAAAGCTGCTCGAGGGCTACATTCAATTAGGTACAAATAGAAACTTTTCAGCTACCGTTTCCTCTCTTAAAATGCACTCATAATTTACTCTTCCCTGTCATAGCATCTATATTCGACTTTTTCACATTGTACCGCAAAATCGTGCAATTATTCAAGTGATTTAGTCATTTTTTAGGAAGCACTACTAGAAAAGGAAGTGAAATTCAAATGCGACGACGCAAGTATAATCCTTGGCTTTTACCACCATGGCTACGACAATTTCGTTTTTATTGCAGAACGATAATTGTACCAATTTGTGTTTTTCAGTTTATACATGTCATCATCCTTCCGACATCTGGTGATTTTATCATCTTATTGCTCCTGCTACTTCTATGCTATTTACTTTTGAATGATGTCATTTGAAACACGAACCTTTAGCGGTGTATAGTCCTCCGTTAAATCCCAGATCATCGAAGGAACTTCATGCCAGGAGCTGGATTCACGGACTACAATATGACTTGAGGATTCCCTCAACACTGTTTTTTGCTCAACTGGTGCAGGTTTTTCTTTTTTGTCTGAAGCCACTACAGCTTCAGACTTTTCCTTTGGTGCTGCAAATGTTACAACCTTTGCTTTTTCCTCTTTTATGGATGCTGTTGATTTTTCTTCTTGTGTTGAGGCTACTACTGCTATAGGTTTTTCTTCTTGTGCCAAAACCACTATAGGTGCAGGTTTTTCTTCTTGAATCGAAGCTACTGCTGCTGTAGATTGTTTTACCTGTGTCGTTTCTTCTATATGCGCAACCTTCTCTATTTGAGCTGAGGCATTGACAGTGACAGGCTGTTTTTCTAAAACATGAGCTTTTTCTAATGCTGGCTCAAGCTCATTAAACACACTTGTAACCGTCCATTCGAGCTGACACATCTGATTAGTCAATATAGGTCGAATATCCTTTACCATTAAATCTTCAATAGCTGCATCCTTTGGTAAATCCACATTTAAAGGAACTGCATACTCAAAATAACCAGTGTCCCCTTGAATATCTAGCGCATCGATTTGTACTAATTCTTCATCACCCAGGAAAGCTTGCATGTCTTGAAAATCAAAGCGAACATGTGCTGTGATATGATAAATACCCATTAATCGTAGAGAATCTTCTAACTGCATTGTCTGCCATCGCGGCTTAATTTGTACAGCTGCTATTTCCGTTGGGCAGCCATAACCAGGAAAACAAAAAGTTTCACTCATATTCCAAGTTTTGTGTTCGATAATAATCCCTCCCCTTGCATCATATGAAGCTCCAAAGGATAGTATGCTAAAGGTCGATTAATCAATTTCGCCTTGGCGACGGAAATCAACCACACGTTATGATGATGAGCCTAAAAAAAGGCATACTAGAAAACTTCTAGCATGCCTCTTTACTGTTGTTTCAACAGCAGAATTATACATTCACCAATTTAATTTTATTTGCCACACGATCTGTTAACATTTGTGTTGCTTTTGGTACGATCGGCTTAAAGATTGGATTTAAAACAGGACCAGCTAATCCTCCCGCTGTTACTTCTAAGAAGCCTGTCATCTTTGTATTTTCTGCATCAATACTTTCTGCTAGGAAATAACCGTTTCCTGAAAAGTTATCAGAAAGTCCTTTTAATTCGAATGTTACTTTTGTAGGCGCTGCCCACTCTAAAATAGTAATCTCTACTTGTACTGTTTTTTTCAGTACACCAACATTGCCTTTAAACGTCCAATTTGAATGTTTTTCATCAATCATTTCATGTGCATTATAACCTGGGACAAGCTTTGCCCATTTTTCCATATCACTGACGAAATCCCATACATTTTCAATTCCTACGGGTACTTCGACTATATGTGTGCCAGTTGCCATATCAATTCACTACTTTCTTTTACGAATAGCTATATTATATACGATTTCGCCCACAATTTGGCTATGCTGAAAGTTATAATTTTAATAAAATTTTTTCAAGTAGAAACGATTATTTTCATTCATTGATAATCCAATGTACTTTTTATCGGGCAAAAATAAAAATCATTGCAGACAAAGACATCTTACATTACTTTAACAACAAAAAAAGCATGCCAGAAATATACTTCTAGCATACTTTTTTGTAACAACCTATCTTGCTAATTGTGCAAATACTTTATGGAAGGCATCAACTGTTTTTGCGATATGCTCCTCCGTATGTGCAGTGGAAATGAATAAACCTTCAAATTGAGATGGCGGTAAGAAAATACCTTCCTCTGCCATTAGACGGAAGTATTCAGCGAATAATTGTAAATCAGATGTTTTTGCCGAAGCAAAATCAATAACATCTTCATTCGTAAAGAAGAAACCTATCATTGAACCAGCTCGATTTACAGTATGTGGAATATTATATTTCGTTGCTGCTTCACGGAAACCAGCCTCTAATTGATCTCCTAGCTTTTTGAAGTATTCATAAGAGCTATTATCAAGGCGAGATAATGTTTCATAGCCTGCTGTCATTGCTAATGGATTCCCTGACAATGTTCCAGCTTGATAGATTGGACCAGCTGGTGCTACCTGCTCCATAATTTCCTTTTTCCCTGCAAATGCACCTACAGGAAGTCCACCACCAATTACTTTTCCTAATGTTGTCATATCTGGTGTTACATCAAAATAACCTTGTGCACAGCCATAGTCAACACGGAAGCCTGTCATAACTTCATCAAAAATCAACAATGATCCATGTTCCTTTGTTAATTCACGTAAGCCTTGTAGAAAGCCTGGTTGTGGAGGTACAACGCCCATATTTCCTGCAACTGGCTCAACAATTACTGCCGCAAGCTCTGAACCAAACTTTTCGAAAATTAGTTTTGCCCCTTCTAAGTCATTGTACGCTACTGTTAACGTATTACGTGCAATATCCGCTGGGACACCAGGACTGTCAGGTAAGCCTAATGTAGCTACCCCAGAGCCAGCCTTAATTAGCAAGGAATCTCCATGACCATGATAAGAGCCCTCGAATTTCAAAATTTTATCGCGTCCTGTAACACCACGAGCTACGCGTAAAGCAGACATCGTAGCCTCTGTCCCAGAAGACACGAAGCGAATCATTTCCATACCAGGTAGTCGATCTAACACTAATTTGGCTAATCGATTTTCTGTGTAGCTTGGTGCTCCAAACGAAGAGCCTTTCGCTGCTGTTTCTGCAATTGCTTGTACAACTTCTGGATGTGAATGACCTAAAATAAGAGGTCCCCATGATAATACATAATCAATATATTCATTGCCATCAATGTCTTTAATAATAGCACCGTGACCAGATTCCATGAAGATTGGATCCATATTTACGGATTTGAATGCACGTACTGGGCTACTAACACCACCTGGCATTAAGTTAATTGCTTCAGCATATGCTTGTTTTGATTTTTCGTAAGAACGCGTCATTTATTTCTCCTCCAACCAACGTGCAACATCTTTAGCATGATACGTAATAATTAAATCTGAACCTGCACGTTTCATGCTAAGTAATGTTTCAAGCACTACTTTTTTCTCTTCAATCCAGCCATTAATAGCCGCCGCTTTAATCATTGCATATTCACCAGAAACATTGTATGCAACAATCGGTAATGTATAGTTATTTTTTACATCACGAATAATATCTAAATAACTTAGTGCTGGCTTAACGATTAAGAAATCTGCACCTTCCGCTATATCCGACGCTGCTTCACGGAATGCCTCCATACGATTCGATGGATCCATTTGGTATGATTTACGATCGCCAAATTGAGGCGCACCATCAGCTGCATCTCGGAATGGACCGTAATAGCTAGATGCATATTTTACAGCATACGACATAATCGGAATATTTTCGAAGCCGGCTTCATCTAAGCCTGCACGAATAGCAGCCACAAAACCATCCATCATATTGGATGGAGCGATGATATCTGCACCTGCTTTTGCTTGTGATACTGCTGTACGTGCTAAAACATCTAATGAAGAATCATTTAAAATTTGATCGCCTTCAATTAAGCCACAATGACCATGATCTGTAAATTCACATAAGCATGTATCTGCAATGATTAAAAGCTCTGGGTAGCGAGCTTTAATAAGTCGTGTTGCTTCTTGCACAATACCATGATCATGGAATGCACCAGTTCCAACTGCATCTTTTTCTGCAGGTAAGCCAAATAAAATAACAGCAGGAATACCTAAAGCAACAACTTCATCAATCTCAGCTTCAAGTTTATCTAATGAAAATTGAAATACTCCCGGCATAGAAGATACTTCATTTTTAATGTTTTCGCCTTCAATAACGAAGATTGGATAAATTAAGTCTTCTTTGTGTAAGTATGTTTCTTTTACCATTGATCGTATTGCAGCATTTGCACGCAAACGACGATGTCTTTGAAATTGTAATTTTGTCATTTTCTTTCTCCTACTTTCGTTATTTCCTCGATGACTGCTTGCATTGTATATACGTTCGGCATAACATCCACAAAAGCACCGTGATTTAAAATAGCAGCTTCTGTAATATGACCGATTACTGCTACACGAACGGCCTCCCAACCGATTACCGAAGCTACATCCTTTGCGTAGACATCAACAGCGGAAGGGCTAGCAAAAATCACAGTGACATCGCTATTCGCACGGATACATTCGAATATTAATTGTTTTTGGTCGTGTCGCTCAATCGTTTCATAAACTGTCCATTCCTTCAATTTAAAGTGCAGCCCTTCCTTTAATGTCTTTTTCGCTTTTTCTCCACGAATAAATAGACACGTAGGATTGCTACCTGCTACACTAGGAAATTCTTGAACAAATACATCTGCACTAAAAATAGAAGGCATAAAGCTCACATGGAATCCTAGTTTTTCTAAAGCTGAAGTAGTTTTAGTACCAATAGAAGCAATTTTCCCTTGAAAATGCCCTGCACTTACATTAAATCGTTGCATCTTGCTGGCAAAAGCTTCTACAGCATTTTGACTCGTAAAAATGAGCCATTCAAATTGACGGGCAAACGCTAAATGCACATCATCGTTTTTAGCGATAATCTCGCAAGTTTCAATCAATGGGGCAATTACTGCTTGGCCACCTAAAGCTGTAATGTCATCTATTATTGTTGTCGTCTTAGATGTACCTGTCAAAATAATCGTTTTACCTTCTAAAGGTAAATTATTTTGCATCTTGCTCTGCCTTTACTCGTTGAATTAAATCAAAAGCACCTTGCTTCGTTAAAATCTCAGCAAGCTCTTTCCCAACTGCTTCCGCATCAGTGCCCACAACCGTTTCCTTATAAACAACTGAAGCATCTGGTGCAGCAACAAGGCCAGTTAATGTAATTTCTTCCCCATTAGACTTTGCGTATCCTGCGATAGGTACTTGACAGCCACCATCCATAGCCGCTAGGAAAGCACGTTCTGCATGTGCTTCTTTCCATGTTAGGCTATCTGTTAACTTGCCTAATTCCGTTAATAGCTCCATATCGTCTCCACGGCATTCAATACCTAGAGATCCCTGAGCTACTGCTGGTAGACACTCCTCTACAGATAAAAACTCAGTCACTACATCATCGCTCCAGCCAAGGCGTTTTAGTCCAGCTGCCGCTAAAATAATGGCATCGTATGCATCAGTTTCAAGTTTAGCTAAGCGTGTATCTACATTTCCACGAATCCATTTAATTTCTATATCTGGGCGGACTGTTAAAAGTTGAGCACTGCGACGAAGAGAACTTGTCCCAACTACAGCTCCTGCTGGAAGATCGGCAAATTTCACATGTCCTTTTGAAATAAATGCATCACGCGCATCTTCACGTGGTGGAATACAGCCAATTACTAATCCTTCAGGCAGTACTGCAGGCATATCCTTCATAGAATGAACAGCAAAGTCAATTTCTTTGTCGTAAAGTGCTTGTTCAATTTCTTTTACGAAAAGCCCTTTACCACCTACCTTAGAAAGCTGCACATCTAAAATTTGGTCACCTTTCGTGACAATTTCTTTCACTTCAAATTCAAATGGTGCACCGGCTGCTTTTAACTCATTGATAAACCAATTTGTTTGTGTTAAAGCTAGCTTACTTCTTCTAGAACCTACAATAATTTTTCTCAACAGTCTTCAACCTCTCTTCTAATACCATAAATGGAATCGTGATAAACTGCTTCCTAAAAAGAAGTTAACAACAACTAATAGATAAGCGTATATATGTACCCACGCATAAGTTGTCCCTGTCAGCTTACGTTTACGATTCACATACAATATAAAGCAATACAAAACTAAAATAATAAAGGACCCAATAATCTTCGCATCAAAAATCGAAAAACTCTCTAGCGTTAGTAGTGCCCATTCAAGCCCTAAAACTAAACTTACAAATAGCACTGGAATACCAATGTAAAATGAAACATTCATCCAGTTGCTCGTCTGCTGTAGTGATGGCAACCTTGTCCATAAATGTGACCATTTCTTCTTTTTAAGCAAACGATATAAAACTAAATACAATATCGCAAAAACAAATGTTAACGAAAACACTGCGTACGATAAAATTGCAAATGATATATGAATAAAAAGCAATTCCGAAATTAAAGTATCGCTAACTGTTCCTGTTGACCGTTTCGGCATAAATGTAAAGATACTAGCGAATAAAAATCCTAGTATATTAATAATAAATACCGGTAGATCTACCCGTGCAATACAGTGCAAAACAATAGATAATGTCACGAGCAGCCAGGAATAAAAGAGAATTCCTTCTGACAAGGATAAAATCGGAAAACGCTTCGTTTCCACAAAAGTTAATAGTATAATGGCACTTTGAATTACCCATACGAATGAAACAAGCCAAAAAGCAATTCGCCTTGCTCGTATTTGCTTATAAAAGTAATCAGTAAAGTAAAATACTAGACTGATCGCATACAAGACGATCATTACTTCATAGAGCCTTGTCATTGTCAAATCAGCCAATAGACATCCCTTCTTTATATTGAAAGTGCTAAAGTAGTGTACTTTAGCCTAGAAAAAAAAACGTTTTCGTATCCTTAGTTTACCACACAGATACGAAAACGCCTCATTTAATATCAGTAGAAAATCTCGTTCGCGGGAAAAAGCTCGAAGGACAACTTTTCTAAAGTTGCACCGCGAACATAGACATCTTTAGAAAGAATACTTTGGTTCAGTTGAAGATTGTGACGACTGTAAGCTTTCTTTACGTTCAAGCTCTTGTTTTGTCATCGCAGTAACTTCAGCTTCCACAGCATCCTCAATACCGAAAATTTGTTGGAATAAACGTAACTGTTCATTTGCTTTTGGTGAATTTGCCATTTCCTTAGCTTGTAAAATGGGTTCTTTTAACAATTGATTAATAATAGACTTTGTATGCTTACTTAAAATTTTACGTTCACGATCCGTTAAATCCGGCATTTTATTTTCAATACTAATCATTGTCTCTTCTTGAATATGACTCGCTTTTTTACGTAAAGCCGAGATGACAGGGACAACGCCAAGAGTCGTAACCCAATCTTTAAATTGCACAACCTCTTTACCAATCATTGAAGAAATATCAGCTGCAGCGCGTTCACGTTCAGCTAAGTTGGCTTCGACGATGCCTTGTAAATCATCTATATCATATAAGAAAACATTTGGTAAATCTCCAACACGTGGATCAATATCACGTGGAACCGCAATATCTACCATAAATAATGGTTTACCTTTACGCAAACGTTCAACAAATTGCATCAATTCATAATCAATAACATAATCTGTTGCACCTGTAGACGTAATTAAAATATCCGCTTCTAGTAATGAACATTGTAGTTCCTTCATAGATTTGGCTTCACCGTCAAATTTAGCTGCCAGACTTTCTGCTTTTTCGAACGTACGGTTAATTACGGTTACTTTTCCTACACCGCTACCGTAAAGGTTCTCAATAGCAAGTTCCCCCATTTTTCCTGCACCTAAAATTGCTACATGTTTACGTTGTAAAGATCCGAATATTTTCTTTGCTAATTCAACTGCTGCATAAGAGACAGATACCGCGTTCTCACCGATAGCCGTTTCATTATGTGCACGCTTCGCAAATGTCACTGCTTGTTTAAATAGCTGATTGTAAACCGTTCCTGTTGTTCCAATCTCTTGTCCACTTAAGAAGCTTTTTCGTACTTGTCCTAAAATTTGTGTTTCGCCAAGTACCATCGAATCAATTCCAGCTGTCACTTTGAATAAATGTTCGATAGCCTGATCTTCTTCACGAATTGTTAAATAAGATGAAAATGTTTCCACAGGCAGGTCGAACCAATTTGCTAAAAATTGTTTAACAAAATGGCGTCCAGTATGCAATTGATCAACTACTGCATAAATTTCTGTGCGGTTACATGTCGAAACAATAACATTTTCTAATATACTTTTTTGCTTTTGCAGCGCTTCCATTGCCTGTGGTAGCTCACTCTCTATGAATGATAACTTTTCACGAATTTCAACTGGCGCCGTTTTATAATTCAAGCCTACTACGATGGTATGCATGAATAAACACCTCTCACGTTCTAATTGACAAATCTCATTATAGCACAGTTCGACAAGAGTTCATCAATAATTTGTGAACATGTCATGAAGAACTGACATTCGTTAACTACATTAGAATTATTATAAACTAAGTGTAGCAAATTATACTTCCTGTTTCAAATTTAATGTTTGTCCAGAGCATTGTCTTAAAAAGACAGTATTGATTAATTTTAATGGCTCATCACCATAGCGTGAGGTTGATTTCCGTTCCGACTGGGGGCGTCCGATGAGCCGCTTCACTCGCGATGCTCGCTCCAGGGTCTCGGGCCAACACGATGTTGGTCACGAAGGCGTTATCACAGGATGTGATGGTATTAGCCTTCGTTCCTCTATCGCTAGTCCCCGAGGAGTCGCCCAGCCTCCACTCCAATCAACCTATCCACATGACATACGTTTTAAAAAAGATCATCCTAATAAAGTCGAACTAAATTTGAATAGTTTAAATGAAATTTATTTTAAGGCATAAAAAAATAGCCTTCGTTTAATTATCGTTAACAAGGCTATTTTTACTTTTCTATATTATTGTTCCCGAGTCACATCAAAATTTTAGTTCCGTTTAATAATCAATAGAATTGGCTATGTCTACTAAAGTTTCTGGTGTCACTTTATTTGCAACTCGTTTATCAATACTTAGCATATACTGCAAATTGTCTCTATAGAAAACAAGTACATTAAAACCTGAAATTTTCATATATGTGGCTACATTCCCATTTTTCAATTCAAAAGTATTTACTACATATTTCTCTCTTAGAGGAATTTTATTCTTAAGTAGTCGAATGTCAATCTTATAGTGATTTTCAGATGCTTGATCATTGATAAATGTCACTTCAAATGCGTCATTGCCTTCATACTTTGAATCGGTAAATCGTCCAAAATGATGTGTAAAGCTTATTGGGGGTACTCTAAGCGGTAACTTTAATTTTTGATTAAAATGTTGTTCAAAATCATTCACTGCTTCTTCTACTGATTTATATCCTATTTCGGGATATATTTCTTCATAAGGACTAGGTTTATCCGTTGCAGATGCATGTAATGTTATTAAAAAAAATGTACAAAATGAAACTAAGAAAAGATAAACAGCTCTGTTCATTTGTCTCCACCTCAAAATATCTTTAGGTGTAATATTCCCAAATTCATTAAGAATAATCACCGCCTTCTAAGGAAGACGGTGAGCTTATATCTCCGTAAGGTTAAAACTGTACACTAAATCCTTTAAATTTATGAATCCCTGTTCCAAACTTTACTAGATCCTTTTCTTTAAGTTCCTTAACTGCGTTTACGAGTTCTTGTAGGATACTTGGTTCAAGACCTAATGTATTATGTGAACCATAAATTTTTGTGACATATGGGATCTTTGATATCTTTTCCCAGGAATCAACTAAATCAAGAGGGTTAGTTGAAGGATAAAAAGCATAGATAGGTGTTTCATCATAAAGTAAATCACCAGTAAACAAATATCCGTTTGTTTTGTCAGAAACACATATATGACCTGGAGAATGCCCAGGAGTATGATGAATAATTAATTCTCTATTTCCTATATCAATCACATCACCATCCTGTAATAAGCCAGTTGGTGTTCCTTGATATGGTTTATATGTTTCTGGATTAAATGTTTTTGGAGTTGGAATTGTTATATCCCTACTAATATCTCTTCTTATTTGTTCTATGATCAATCCTTTAATACCATTAGTTAACCAATCTGAGTCAGCTTCATGAACATAAACATTTTCAAATTCTCCATGGCTTCCAATATGATCAACATGCACATGAGTTGTTAAAACAACAATCGGCAAATCAGTCAATTGATCCGTTATGCGTTTGATATTATCAATTCCCAGACCAGTATCAATAAGAACTGCTTTTTCATTACCGACTAATAGAAATGAATGCACCTTTTCCCAATGTCCATATTCACTAATTGCGAATGTTTTATTATCGATTTCCTGAATCGTAAACCACGAGTCCTTAACCATAACAATCCCCCCAAAAAGTAAGAGTATGACTTTCAATATTATGCGTAAACAGGCAAGAAATGATTATCATATTGCTCTTATTCGATATAGTGTTCACATATTCCTTGCTATTAAAGTAACAAAACCAAACTAAATAATTCACAGAAATCACTCCCTCGTTGGTAATTACTATATGAATATTTCATCTAGAGTAAAAAAAACTGAACTAATTGTTAGAATTAGTTCAGCTTAAAAATAACTTCTATCTATTAATTTGTAATCGTCACAGTTTTTGTAGCTATAATTTTACCGTCTTTATCATATGCTACAAATTCAATTTCATTATTAACTTTGAAGTCCTGCATTGTTTGAACTGTTTTTGTTAGCATGTAAACACTATCACTACGCTTATTCAATTCAAATTGCACATCTCCACTTAAAGAAGGGAATCGTACATTAACCTTTGCAACATTTGAACAATTACCATCAATTCTTGCATTCATTGTAATATTGCCTTTGCGTAGAGTGACTGTCGCTTCTTCAAATAGATTTTCAGGATTCCCACAACTTGACGACGAAGTTTTACATAAAATTGAATCAATAATTTTTTGGAAAACTTGATGTAATTGTAAGTTATCGTTTGCGTGGTAATAAGTACCACCAGTTTCATCAGCCAGTTGCATTAAAATTGCATCATTGACTTGTGATTTTTTCCCCATACTTACAGTGTAAATCTTAACCCCTTTATTTTTTGCATCGTTCAGCACTTTTGTCATTTTCGACTTACTTGTTTTACCATCTGATACGACAATTATAGATTTTGAGGTTTTCGAATCATTGGAGAATTTAGACAGAGCGAGATCTATACCTGCAAAAATATCTGTGGCACCTCTCTCTTTTGATGCTTTATATAAATCCTTTTTCAAGACGTTGTCTGTACTACCCTCTCCAAGAACAGTAGCTTTTGTATTTGTTTCTATAACAACATTATTTTTAGCCTTAATTTGATTGATGACTTCCATCATTTTCTTACCGCGGTAATTAGTTTGGTCAGAAGCTTTCATGGAAGAAGAGTAATCAACTACGTAAGCGACTTCCGTTGCTAAAGAACAAGAATTTTTACTAAAGTAAGGATTTGTGAAAATTTCCTTTGTAATTGTTTTATCTTGTAAATCCTTCAATATTGTTGCATAACGAGGATCTATTTTATTTACTAATGTTGCTTCAGCTTTAGATTTCCCATAAATAACTGAGTCAAAGTATGCTACAGCTGTCCCTGGGCTTCCTGTGTTATTTAAATAATCCGAAGTATTTGTAACAAATGAAGCTGTTTTCTCAACACCATCAAATTTAATTTTTACTGTTCCTTGGTAGTCAGTAATAATTTCTCCACCTGGTCTTACTAATGTAACCATTACCTTAGTATAACGATCTTTACCAGACGGTCTTGATGCAGCATCCGCACTTTCCTTTAATGCTTCCACTCGTTTTTTATAGGCTTCTACTTGACCGAGCAATTTACCACCTTGGTATTTTAATAATACTGTTCGATCATAGTTACTCAAGTTTGTGAGAATAGCATAAATTTTCATGACACTATCATAATGCTCAAGTGTCAGGTGTTTTTCGTCTGGCATATAGCTCATAAGTTGAATAATAGCACCAACTGGGTTAATGTTCTCAACCTGTGAAGCAATCGCATCATCAATTCCTTGAATACGATATATTGGACGCCCATCATCTGAAATCATATACATAATTTCGATCTTATCATTAATAGAATCCTTCAAGCGTTTTTGAATAATTGTTTCGAATAGCCAAACTGAAATATTATAGTTCTCAAACTGTAAAATGGCATTTTCATAACCTAATGCAGGGTAATTTTTATCACTGCCACCATATTGTAAATATTTATTTTCAACATTTCCTGTGGTACTTGTCACATTTGTTTGCTGTCCAATACTAAATAGCTTTTCTTCTGGATCAATCCAATGAACGTTAACAATGTTTTGTGTAAAGAACTCAGGTAATTTTTCATACTTTGGATATGGAGGTGTTACATTTCCATTTTCATCATCTTTGTTTGCTGGATCATACACTTGATAATCAATGCGCATTTCCGGCTGAGGTAAGTAACGGACATGTGCATTTAGTTTTTCGCCTACAAGACATTTCATACCAGGGTCTGTGTTGTTAATAAGCTCAAATGTAATTGTATCACGTACAGATTTAGTTAATTTTGGTGCTATAACAATTGCAGAAACAGTAGAGCCATCTGATTGTACATTTCGAACAGCTTCACCCGATGTGTCTACAATTTTTGCACCATATGATGATGTTACACGGAATGTATATGATTTATCATCAGGTATTGGATCACCATTACAAGCTTTTAAAGATACAGTAATGAGCGTTGAATCTTGGTCATTTGCAATTAAATCTGGTTTTTCAACATCAATACTTTGTAGAGCATTATTAACATACTCTGGTCCAGTAAAATCATTGGAATTGTCCTTTGGCACTTCAAATTCTGCGTTATTTGAGCCCATGAAGCCTGAAGGCAAAGTGATTTTATCGTTATCACGGCCGGATGCAGCACGTTTTAATCCTAGTACAGCAAAATTGCCGTTTTGTACACTGCGATATAAAAATTCAGCAATATCTCCACGCGTTAGCTTTGTCGAAGGATTGAAATCCGCAAATGTCTTTTTACCAGTGCTTCCTGTTGAAATATCATTTGTGTATAAATATTGAACCGCTTGAGGCTCATCTAAATCTAAGCCTTTAAAGGCAGCATATATACGCGCAAATTGTCCACGTGTAACAGCTTTCGAACGATTGGCCGTTGTGTATGTACCATTAAACGGTAAATAAAAATCACTATAGAAGTTATAAGCGACACTATCGTTATATGTTAATGCAAAGTTTTTATCAAGCTTTGCAAACATTACAACAAGCTCTCGATCAGTTATTTGCTCATCAGGTAAAAAGTTATTAGCGCTATTCAATGAGAGTAGATCATTATCGACTGCCCATGAAATAGCTTTGTATTTACCGTTATTTGTTGGTACATCATTAATTGTCGTAGCGGCATGAGTCACAGCTGGAGTTGCTGTCATCAAGACTAGTACTAAACAAAGCAGGGATAGAAATGCTTTTTTGGTATACGTCATTTATTTTTCAGTCCTTTCTTTAGTTAAAGAACAATATGTCATCTCGATAATTTTGTTTTAAGTCACTTTCCAAATAGTTCAAGAAACGTTCTAACACTACTGATGCTTGTGCTCGCGTTAATGGTTGATTTGGATTAAATCGACCTGTTATAGGGTCACCAGTCATTAAGCCTAATTCATTTGCAATGTATATTCCGTCTTTTGAATAGTCAGGAATTTGCGCGTCATCCTTAAACTTCGTCACATAGCCTGGATCTGGCGCCTTATTTTCTAGCCCTAATGCACGTACAAAAATCGTAGCTGCTTGAGCTCGAGTAATTTGATTATCAGGTTTGAAATACTCTGGCGTTACACCTTTAATAATTCCTTTATTAAACGCAGACTCAATATAGGCATAATCTTTTACCGTACGTTTAACATCTTTAAAAATACTAGTAGCTGATGTCGATTTTTTCGTTTTCGGTTCTTCCATAACACGTAAATCAACCGCTTTACCAATTGCCGTTGTAAAATCAATACGCTTCATAGGTGTATTTGGTGAGAAGAAGTTACTTGCATCAGAGTAAATACCTAAAGAATATAATTTTTCAATAGCTCCTTTCGCGTAATGATTGGATACATCACGGAACTTAGGAATGATTAAACGTTCAATTGTTGGCATGTATGCTTTATCTAAGTCAACAGTACCTTTTTGCCCAGAGGCTAAATCATACGTATATTCAGAAATAACATCCTTTTCACTTACTACCGCATATCCACCATCAAAGCTCCCTAAACTTCCTAGGTTTTCTTCATAGTTTAGTACACGTGATTTGCTTGTAGATAAACGATTTTTCACATGGCTTGTCTTACCGTCGCTATATTTATAAACAGCTTCTGTAATTTGTGTTTCTGTTGCTCCCCAGAAGTTTTCATAGCCAGCATGACGACTATCAGTATCAATTGTTACAGTATTTTGGACTGTATTTTTTCCAGTCCCAGTTTGAAAGGCATATGTTTTTCTTGAAATCACATTACCTGAATAATAATCAGACGCTGCACGATTGTCCGTTACAGTCCCTTGTGAAAATTGGTAATCTACCAATGTATACGTTATTTTTCCAACAGCAATTTTCTCCGTATACTTTTTCACTACACCATTCGATGTTTTTTGACCAATCGTAGCATAATCTACAACATCAGATTCATAGGCCATATTTCGTGTTAATGTAGCACCGTTACTTGCTGTTAGCTTTAAACTATATATTTCAGTTAACTTTCCTTTAGTTTCTTTTTGTGTGATTTTAATGTCTTTACTAGTGCCTTTAAATATAATCGGTGTTCCTGTAATGAAAACAGCTTCCTCATATGTATATTCATTTTTTACAGCACCTGTTGTTTCTAATGAAGCAGCTGATGCATTTTCTGGGATAGTAGTTCCAATAACAAATACAGCAAGAACTACTAACATTATTTTAGATAAATGTTTTCGCATTCTTTTTTGTCCCTCTCTTTCATTCCATACATATCCGCATCTGGAGCTGTCGATAATTTCATTCCACATTACAAAATAATCAGGTGAGTTGATTAACCATTATTATCTGCTTTTATCCACACACCTGAAAAATATAAGGTTAACATCTGCTCGTCTTCTACTCGTAGGGCGACAAAATTTTTCATCATAAGCAAGCTCTAAGTTCGCTAAAGCTGAATAACTTCGTCGTAAATATACTCGCAGAAGACTCACAGACTTCTAAATTGATTAATCAACTAATATTAAATGAGCTTTGACAAAACGATCTGATAAGACTACTAAACGATCAGAAGGTTTTAGATCAGATGCTTGAATAACTTTACCAGCTTTAATAATTGTAGCTTGGTCAATATTCATATCAACCATTTCACCAGCTTCATACCAGCGACCATTTTGCCATTGACTAACGCTCTGCACATTGATAACAGCCGGGTATTTCGATTTAACTGACTGTAGTTTACCAGTTAACATTAATGGTGCAACAGGCTTCGCTTTATTAAGAATATGAAGGGCCTGCACATGACCATCCTTCACATAGAAGTATCCATATTCTCCTTCATATAAATGAAGCTCAATATCAGGAATGACACTATATATTTTCTTACCATCCTCTACTATTGCCTTCGTTGAATTACTAACAGATAGTACAGTACGCTCTGTTTTCTTGAAGACATTTGACTCGATCTTCATCGCATCATCAATTTCGATTAAATAGCCATCCGCTTGTGATAAACGTCCATAATATAACTCATGACCTGCTAAGTTTGGTGACATAAAGCTATCACTTGTTACTTGCACAACTTGGGCATAATGATCACGTGCAGCACCGTCCGAAATAACAAAGGCTGTACCGTAAGCTAATAAGCCAGTAGGTTCAATTAAACGACCATTTCTAATTAAAATCGTTCCATCATGGAAGTATATTGTACCAGCTGATTTAAGTTTTAATAATTGATATTTAGTATCGACAGAAAGCATAGGCTCATAGTAAGTTCGCTCGTTGTTTTTCAAAACAACAATTTTTTCAATCACTTCTTTGCCAAATTGTTTCACTGTTGCATAATATGCTTCACTGCCAATGTAATTTTTCAACTGACCTTTGTCAATTTTTGTATTTCCAACATAGATCGGAACCTTCGATGAAAAATCCATAGTTGATAAAGCCGTTGTTGTATCAGATCCAAATTGCCAATTAATAAAAGCATTTTGATTCTTGACAGTTAATTTATTTGTATTGGCATTAACCGTCTGTATTTCACCTTTATACAGGTTTTCAACTAACGTACCCGTCTCACTAATGTCTATTTTTGTGACAATAGATGTGTTTCGGTTTTTAAGGCTAAGCTTTACACGATCCCCCACATATAATGCACTAATATCAACAGCTGAAGATTTTTTTTGATATGCTGTATCTTTATTTATATAGTAAGTTGTTTCCTCTCCAATATCTGGCTTCAGCATAATGAATAGTCCATTTGGATCTATACTTGTCACTACTCCAGCAAGTATTTGAGTATTTTGTGTAACTGTTGGAGATTCTGTTTCATTTGTAGAATTAGAAGTACCTCGAAGCTCAACCACACTGCGAAGTGAAATTTCCGCTTCTACTTTCATTCCCATCTTAAAGCCTTCGATTGTTGTCACTGTATTATTAATATACAGGCGGGCACTATCATTTATATTGTATGTAACTTGGCGACCGCTTTCATTTTGCAAAGTAATTTTACTAAGCTTCTTTTCTATTACTCCGTTTGAATTTGCATATTCTGAAAATGTTACATCGACAAAGGTTCCAGTCACCATTTGGGCAGCATGCGCTGTTTGATTTGATGAAAATCCGAGAACCGCTAGTAACAAAATCATTAGTATGTATGGAATCTTCTTCAAAAAAATCCCGCCTCCTAAAAAAATGTTATTAATAAATAGTATATCGTACTATTGGTAGTTTTTCCTATTCAAAAAGTTACATTTTAGTGCTTTTACTTACTTTTTAAAGGTACCATTAGACACAAAGATAGAGGTAGCTTCCAATTTCAAGCTACCTTCCCTTTATCATACTTGAACGTCAATTGTATGTCCTGCTGTCGGATGTGGAGCATCTAACATTTCAACTAATTGTTCTGTATTTTGCTGTTGCATCTCCATTGCTTGTTTCGTTACAGCTAGAGATACATTTTGCATTAAATTTGCTTGATTCATTGCCATTGATAAAGCTGCGATATCCATCTAGTCCACCTCCTATTTAATTTATCGGTCAGTTGTTTCATTCATCAAGCGATTCCCTCCATTTTTAATAAAAAAACATCTACTGTCCTAAATAATAGACTCAATAGATGCTTTTTTATTACATTTTATTTTCAATTGTACGCCAGGCTTCTTCGAAACCAATTCCTTTTTCTGAAGAAAAGACAATAAGAGGATCATTTTTTTCCATGTCTAGCGTTTCTTTCACGATTTTTTTATGCTTATCCCATTTACCTTTTGGAATTTTATCTGCTTTTGTTGCAATGACAATACAAGGAATATTGTAATGCTTTAAAAAATCATACATCATGCGATCATCAGCTGTAGGGGGATGACGTAAATCAACAATTTGTACGACTGCCTTTAATTCATTACGCCCTGTGATGTAACGCTCAATCATTTTTCCCCATGCTTCACGCTCAGTTTTTGAAACCTTTGCATAACCATAGCCCGGTACATCCACAAAAAACAATTGCTCTTCAATTTTGTAAAAATTAAGCGTTTGTGTTTTCCCAGGCTTAGAAGAAATACGTGCTAAAGCTTTACGACCGATCATTCGGTTAATAAATGAGGATTTCCCCACATTTGAACGACCGGCTAGTGCAAATTCTGGCAGTCCATCTTCTGGATATTGGTCTGGTCTTACAGCACTTATGACCATTTCGACGTTATGGACTTTCATTTTCTTAAAAACCTCCGTCCAGTGCATAGGCTAATACTTCATCAGCCGATGACACTAGTTTAAATGTTAGTTGTTCGCGTACACTTCCAGGAATATCCTCAATATCTCGTTCGTTATCTTTCGGACAAATAATTGTCGTTAAGCCCGCTCGATGCGCACTGAGTGTTTTTTCCTTTAATCCACCAATTGGCAGTACACGTCCACGTAATGTAATTTCACCTGTCATGCCGACTTCACGGCGTATTGGACGGTGTAAAATTGCGGAAACAATTGCTGTTGCCATAGTAATACCTGCGGAAGGTCCATCTTTCGGCACGGCTCCTTCGGGAACGTGAATATGAATATCATGTGTTTCAAAATATTCTGCATCCACTTTTAGCTCTTCCGTTTTTGTACGGACATACGATAAAGCTGTTTGAGCTGATTCCTTCATGACATCGCCTAGCTTCCCAGTTAGCTGCAATTTTCCTTTTCCAGGTGTTAATGATACCTCAATTTGTAACGTATCACCACCCACAGTTGTATAAGCAAGCCCAGTAGCTACACCGATTTGATTTTCCTCTTCTGCTTGTCCATATCGGAAACGATGCTTGCCGAGTAAATCCTCTAATGATTTCGAGTTAACTGTTACTCGTTTTTTCTCACCAGAAACGATGATCTTAGCGATTTTACGACATAGGGTTGCGATTTGACGTTCCAGTCCACGAACACCTGCTTCACGAGTATAATAACGGATGATATCTACTACTGCTTCATCTTTAATAATAACTTGTGTTTTTTTCAAGCCATGCTCTTTTAACTGTCTAGGTATTAAATGATTTTTCGTAATTTGCTCTTTTTCAATTTCTGTATAACCAGCAATTGAAATTACTTCCATACGATCCAGTAACGGTCCAGGAATTGTACTTAAATCATTGGCAGTTGCTATAAATAATACATTTGATAAATCATAAGGTTCTTCGATGTAATGATCACTAAATGTATTATTTTGAGCCGGATCTAAAACTTCAAGCATTGCTGCTGCAGGATCTCCCCTTAAATCATTAGACATTTTATCAATTTCATCTAGAAGGAACACAGGATTAATCGTCCCTGCCTTTTTCATTCCTTGGATAATACGACCTGGCATCGCTCCAACATACGTACGACGGTGACCACGAATTTCTGATTCGTCACGTACCCCACCTAATGAAATACGGATAAATTTGCGATCCAAGCTTTCTGCAATAGATCGAGCTAATGACGTTTTACCGACACCTGGAGGGCCTGCCAAACATAATATTGGTCCACGTAACGATTTTTTCAGCTGACGTACTGCTAAATATTCTAATATACGTTCTTTTACTTTTTCTAATCCGTCATGATCACGATTTAAAATGTCCTCTGCATGTGCGATGTTCATGCGATCTTCAGTCGCATTTGTCCAAGGTAGTGATACGATCCAATCAATATAGTTTCGGATGACGCCACTCTCTGCACTAGCTGTTGGTAACTTCTCATAGCGATCCAACTCTTTAAGCACTGCTTCTTTCGTTGATTCAGGCATGCCTGTTTCATCAATACGTCTTCGTAATTCAGCTACTTCGCCAGTTTTTCCTTCACGGTCCCCTAGCTCAGTTTGAATAGCTTTCATTTGTTCACGTAAATAATATTCTTTTTGCGTACGCTCCATGGATTGCTTAACTTTTGTATTAATTTTCTTCTCAAGATCAAGTACTTCCTGCTCATCATGTAAACGAATAATTAAATGATCTAAACGCTTCTTTACACTGAGCATCTCCAATACTTCTTGTTTATCTGCAATCTTAAATGGTAAATGCGATGCAATGATATCTGCTAAACGACCGGGCTCTTCAATGTCTGCCACAGTACTAATGGTTTCAGATGTAATCTTATTGGAGGCTTTCGCGTATTTTTCGAAATACGTTAACAACGTACGCATTAAAGCCTGTGTTTCAACATCCTTATCGATGTCTTCCTCTTGAACATCGATGTCTACAATCGTATATTTTTCTAACGCCCGATAGTTAGACCATGTTGCACGAGCAACACCTTCCACTAAAACACGCAGTGTTCCATTTGGTAATTTTAGCATCTGTTTGACATATGCCATCGTACCAATTGTATATAAATCTTGCTCATCAGGTTGTTCATCATGCACTTCTTTTTGTGTTACCAATAATATCAATTGTTCCTCTAACATCGCTTGTTCTAGCGCCGCTACAGAACGATTTCTACCCACATCAATATGTAACACCATCGACGGGTATACTAAAAGTCCACGTAAAGGCAATAATGGTACATTTGTTGTTTTTTGTATTGTTACCATGCGGGTATTCACCTCCGTCAAAATTTTCTTATACACTCCCGCGCTACTAGTATGTGTCTAAAAAGCTGATTCACACTAGTTAATCAATCGAGCCAAAAATTTCATCTAATTACAGTAGGCTTTATGTATGAATGAATAAAAAGCTGACTGTCGATATGTGCGAATATTGCACAATCGAAGTCAGCTAAATTACTCTTTATCTCATAACAATAGACAGCCACGTCTGTTCGTTATGCTGAAGTTTTTGTGTCGCTACCTTCATCGAGTTCAGTGCCATCTTCAAGAAGCAATTTCGGTTTATCTTTATCCGTAATTGTTTTTGCTGTAATGATACATTTTTTCACGTCTTCACGTGAAGGTAGTTCGTACATTACTTCAAGCATCGTTGACTCAATAATTGAACGAAGACCGCGTGCACCTGTTTTCCGTTCAATTGCTTCTTTTGCAATTTCAGAAAGCGCACCTTCATCAAACTCAAGCTCAACACCATCTAGTTCAAGCATTTTTTGATATTGCTTAGCTAGTGCATTTTTGGGCTCCGTTAAAATTTGTACAAGCGCAGCCTCGTTTAATTGCTCAAGACTTGCAAGTACTGGTAATCGACCGATGAATTCTGGAATTAAACCAAATTTCAATAAATCCTCTGGAATCAGCTTTGCCATAATTGAGCCTTCATCCATCTCAATTTTGTTAGGATCTGAACCGAAGCCAATTACTTTTTCACCCTGACGACGTTTAATAATGGATTCTATTCCATCAAAAGCTCCACCCACAATAAATAAGATGTTTGTCGTATCGATTTGTAAAAACTCTTGGTGAGGATGCTTGCGGCCACCTTGTGGTGGGACACTCGCAACTGTACCTTCTAAAATTTTAAGAAGTGCTTGTTGTACGCCTTCACCAGATACATCACGTGTAATGGATGGATTTTCAGATTTACGTGCAACTTTATCGATTTCATCAATATAGATGATCCCTTTTTCAGCACGTTCGATATCATAATCCGCTGATTGAATTAATTTTAATAAGATATTTTCAACGTCCTCACCCACATAGCCAGCTTCAGTTAGAGAAGTAGCATCTGCAATTGCAAAAGGAACGTTTAATATACGCGCCAATGTTTGGGCTAATAAAGTTTTACCGCTACCAGTTGGGCCGATTAACACAATGTTCGATTTTGCTAATTCGACATCATCAATTTTACTATTCGTATTAATGCGTTTGTAGTGATTATAAACCGCAACTGCTAAAGCTTTTTTAGCACGTTCTTGTCCTATTACATACTCATCTAAAATCGATAAGATTTCTTTCGGTTTTGGAATATCTTGAAACTCAATTTCTTCTTCAACGCCCAGTTCCTCTACAACGATTTCTGAACAAAGCTCGATACATTCATCACAAATATAAACACCAGGACCTGCAACTAGTTTACGTACCTGTTCTTGTGGCTTTCCACAGAATGAGCATTTTAAATTGCCTTTTTCATCATTAAATTTGAACAATATGTTTCACCCCTATTCAAGCAACAATCTTACAAGATTATTGAATCATTATCAAATAAATTGTCTGCATCCATTTACACCACGGCGTTTATGGTTCGAGATTTTAAAAAAATTTACTACATGCATAGTACAGAAACACTGACATTTACCGCAAAGCTGCTAATTATTCATCTTGACAATTTTACCAATTGTATCTTTTATTCCCATGTACGTAACTGACTGATTCTTCAGAAACCTCTAGCAACCAGAGACCTTTCGTTTCGTCAAGCTCCCTGACCCTCGTCACTTGATATTTGGCTTGTGACTTTACTGTTATACCCGGTAGAACAAGTTACAGATCCTCAAATGAGCAACTTGAATTTCTTTAAAATCTATTACATTCGCCAGAGGCTTAACTTCATTCAGAAGAGGATGTATTTCGTTGTTCCTCATTTGGAAGAATTGAGATATCAATCAATTATGCCTCGGCATAATTGTGTCCGGAATCGGCTTTGTGCTTAGGCCTGCACGAGGGCCAACACGATGTTGGTCATTTCGGTAATGCCACAGGACGTGGCGTTTTTACCGATGCAGGTCAGTTAGCCGTTATCGCATGGATGCGATGATTTTAGGCTAACATCCTTTATTAACTCCTTTCCGATTCCGTGACATCCGCCGGAGGCTTTAGGCCAACACGAAGTTGGTCACTCAGTCGTTGCCACAGGACGTGGCGCTCTTAGACTGAGTTCCTCTATTTCAGCAGATGTTTGGACACCCTCTGAAAAGGGACTTAAAACCGTATTCATCTCACCACCTATAGAAGTGGGAGACTTCTGTACCTGTCGCTACGCTTTCGGTACAAAAGAAATTTGCTGAAAGAAGTTAAACTAAGCCTTATCTCTGCTGAATAAAGATTGTAGCATCGTGTAAAAAGTCTAACAATACTATGTATTAGAGAAGTGTAAAGGCTTTGCCTATCCCCTTATCAAAAAGTACTTCCTTTTGGAGGATGCTTTTTACGGTGATAGTAGTCGTCATCTTAATAATATAATTAACTGAACTAAACCTAAAGGGAAATCTAGCTTAACCTAAACAAAAAATATGTGATAAAACAAGGCACGGTTAAATGCCGTACCTTGTTTTCATTTTTCTATCCAGTTACAAATAAAATCCTATTCAGTAATTTTAGCGTTTTCTACTAAAAATTCAACTGTTTTTTGAATTTTAATGTCGTTTTCAAGAACTGCTGTGCCGCCTAAAGCACCTGTAATTTGCTCTTTAGTCATGTTAAATTGAGCAGCCATTTTTTCTAATTCAGCTGCGATATCAGCTTCAGTTGCTTCAATTTTTTCAGCTTCAGCAATTGCTTCAAGTGTTAAAGATACACGTACACGGCTTTCTGCTTCTTCTTTCATTTGTCCACGTAAATCTTCTTCTGATTGACCAGAGAATTGGTAGTAAAGGTCTAAGTTCATTCCTTGCGTTTGTAAACGTTGACCAAATTCTTGTAACATACGATCAGTTTCAGAGTTAATCATACCCGCTGGTACTTCAAATTCAGCATTTCCAGCAGCTTTTTCAACTAATTCATCACGAAGTGCTGCATCAGATTCAGCTTGTTTTTGTTCAGCAGTTTGCTCTTTGATTTTTGCGCGTAAAGCTTCAACACCTTCAACTTCTGGGTCTAATTCTTTAGCGAATTCGTCGTTAAATTCTGGAAGAACTTTCGTTTTAACTTCTTTTACAGTTACTTTGAAAGTAGCTTCTTTGCCAGCTAATTCAGCTGCATGGTATTCTTCTGGGAAAGTAACAACTACGTCTTTAGATTCACCAGTTTTCGTACCTACAAGTTGCTCTTCAAAGCCAGGGATGAATGAGCCTGAACCGATTTCTAGTGGATAGTCTTCACCTTTACCACCTTCAAATGCTTCTTCACCTACGAAACCTTCAAAGTCGATAGTAGCTGTATCGCCTTCTACGATAGCTTCATCTTCTTTAATTTCAAGCTCTGCTTTACGAGCTAATTGGTCTTGAATTTGTGTTTCTACTTCTTCGTCAGTAACTTCTACTGGAAGTTTCGTAACTTCTAAACCTTTGTACTCACCAAGTTTTGGCTCTGGTTTCACTGTTACTTGAGCAGTAAATGCGAAATCTTTACCGTGTACGAAGTTTTCTGTACCAGAAATTTCTGGGTAATCAACTGGCATAATACCAGCTTCATCGATCGCTTTTGAATAAGAATCAGGAACGATGATTTCTAATGCATCTTGGTATAAAGATTCGATACCAAAGCGTTGTTCAAACATTTTACGAGGCATTTTTCCTTTACGGAATCCTGGAACGTTAATTTGTTTGACAACTTTTTTGAACGCTTGGTCCATTGCTGCGTCTACTTCTGCAGCAGGTACTTCAATTGTAAGTGTACCGATATTACCTTCTAGTTTTTCCCATTTTGCTGACATGTATAAATACCTCCAAATAAATGATCAAGTTTATTGTTAGACAATTCATTCGTAACTACGATTTTGACAACCATTTTAGTATAACATAGATGCGTATAGTTTCAACTTATTTCATACTTCATGGAGTTCTGTTAATTTTTCTAACATTTGTAAAAAGTCAATGATTTCATAGTTCATTTCCTGTACTTTTCCGAGCATAGATTGTACAAAGTCAATATAACTATAAGCAATATCATCGGCTTCGAACGGGCGCCATTCGAACGGATACGTTACAATAGCATGCTTCGCCATTAAATATTGTACCATTTCTAACGTTGATGGGTCTTGCTCTAATTTATTTTCAATTATTTTTTTTACATCCCTATACTGAGGTAACTGATTTGGTAGGACTAAATTGATAGGATTAATAATTTTTGTTTCATTAAATTTTGAGATAGCAATCTCTATTGACACTTCTTGTTCCACTAATAAGATTAATGCTAAGCTCTGAACAAATGGATGGATCGTTGGACATTCTATAATATCTTTCAATGCTGTTTTTAATTGTCGTACATTCGTATCCATTAAACGATGCAGTCGAATAGATTGTTCATCTGGCGTTAATGAACTAAATTCCGAAAGTTCATATTCTTGCTCTTCTAACAATCGTTTTGCATCCTCTTTTTTTTGGAGATTACTAGCAACCTCTTGATTCAAGCTTCTTAAGCGTTCAAATTTCTCGAGCTGATCTTCCGGAAGTACATTTTCTTCAATTAATGTCGTAATTAATGACTCTACTTGATGGTATTCCTTTAACTGCATACATACAGTAACATACAGTTCCATTACTTCCACATACAATGACGTTCCCATAGCAAACAATTGCTCACAAACACTTTTAACTTTCTCGTATGCTTTTAATTCATATAAAGCGTACGCATAGGTACTTAATGCAATTTCATCTCCAGCTTCATATAAAAATGCTTTTTCAAAGCTTGCCACAGCCTCTTCATATTGATAATTTTCCGCATACATATGTCCTTCACGTATTAATGTCTGAACAGCACCTGGAAAAACAACAATATTGTCATGTTTTATAACATGTCGTTTTCGCTTTGTCATTTTCCTCACCTCTTTACCACTATTTTTCTTATTAGTTCCTATATAAATCATCATCATAACATGAGGGTTTATTTTCGTATTCGACTGAGCGCTTTACTATGAGGTTCGATGAGATACTTGGGGTTGTTCAACGAAGACGTTATCACAGATCTTAATGCTTTAGCCTTCATTTCTCACTGCTCTCAATAAGGTCTCCTCTAGGACGATCCCACCTTCATTCCAATCAACCTCATTAAGATGATTTACGTTTCAATCAATGTCATTTTCAACTCTTCCATAAATAACAATATATAAACCAATAAATTTATTCACTACTTAAATTTTCACAAAAATCATTACTTTAGTATTTCATATTTTGTAATAAATTGTATTATAATTAATAATATCTTTCATTTATTACCGGCTTCGTCTTGTAATTTAAGAAAAAGTTCTTCACAAGGAGTGGAATACATGCAATTAATGGATACAGTTAACGAATTTGGTAGTAGCATCTCTCCTATGTTTGAGGCACTATCAATTAAAGTTGTTTCGTTTTCAACAGCGGACAGTCCCCATCAGAAGGATTATCCGATTGAATTTGAAATACTCACACGGACAAAGATTGATTTATACAAGCAAGAAGCGATTACACATATTCTAAGTATACAAGGTTACATTCCTGGCTCCATTTCAATTGGACACCAACATGAGTCACTTTTTATTATTCCCCAAAATGTACACATTGAATGCAACTATAAACTTCTAAGTATCGACAAAAAAGATATGCAACGAATCTTACAGCACTCTCAACCGAATCTTCATTATAGTGAATGGCTAATCGATGCCATTAAAAACGCAAATATTCTTGTAGAATTAAAAACCAATCAAAATACCTTTACTGAATGGCCGCTCGGTATAAAGTCAGCCGTTATATTATAACTAGGATGAGACATACTTAAATAGGTATGTCTTTTATTGTACACTCGTTTAGTCTACCCCATTTTATTGCTTGTCTATCATATCAACTTTCTCTTGATTCTGGAATTCCCATTGTGAATATAATCCTATATCTCTAGAAAACTTTACAAATCAACAAATTTATCGTTGAAGCGCTATAATAAAAAGACCTAGCTCCATATAAGCATTTTTACTATGTCTACGCTTGTTCTAAAAGTTATTACAAAGAAGGAATACATTTTTAAAATGCTCTTATAGAAAATTAACTTAACTTCGGGGGAATTACATATGGATATCAAAAATACATTACAATCATTTTCCACTATGACACATTCAGCACGACAAGAATTTATGTTGCAAAAGGGCGATTGGTTGTTACAAGAAATGTTAACGCACATCGGTTCACCAGATGCTGAATTACGAGACAAATTAATTTATCGTACTTTTATTGATATACTTAGCGACAATTTACTGAGCACCGAACAGCTACAATATTTATTTGATACTGTAATAGGCGACGATTTTTTATATTTAAATATAGGTGAAGAATTGACAGATAGCGTCTTTACACGTTCGTTTTCTGCTTTACTTGTAGCCGGCATTCTCGCAAAAGATGCCGAACTACTAGTTTTAAATGATGAACGTCTACAAATTTTCTTTCAAAAGATTGGTCGCTATTTATTATTGGAAAAAGATACAAGAGGTCATGTTCATGATAAAGGCTGGGCTCACAGCATTGCACATGGTGCAGATTTAGCAGCAATGACGATTAAACATCCTAAATTTGATTTACAGCACGCGCCTTTAATCTTGCATGCATTGAAACTTGTTACTTGGAAAGATACTGTCTTTGTCAACGATGAAGAGGAACGCTTAGTTAATATAATTGAAGCGTTACTAGCTCGTGACTACTCCGAGGAAGCATTAATAGAATTTGTCGAACAGGTATTTGATAAATTTGAAATGCATTTAGTGACTCAGGGCTATAACGAAGCCTTTTTTAGTGGACGTACATGTACTTTAAATTTAATGAAAACATTGTATTTTGCCTTAAAGATGAATAACTTAGCCCTAAAACTTCAAAATACTATCTATGGACAAGTAGCAAAATGGCTAAAGCTCGGAGCTTAAAATCAATCAATTTCACCCTTAATTGTACCGATTAAAGATAAATTTCACCTTCTCTCTGCTTAGAACATTTATTTTCGTCTTCATAACCAAATTTAGCAAACCAAGGATATCCTTAGTTTGCTATTTTTACTTTTCAGGTAAAACATTAAGAATACAATTTATGGAAGTATATAATTATATTAACATAATTAATGTATGTTTCCGAAATACCCCTTTCCATTCATCCCTTACATTGAAAGTTTATCCTGATATATCCACAAATCTACTTTTCGCGGACCCATCTTTTTAAAAAACGCAACAAAAAAGCATTCAGTACCTTAACATAACGGCGATTTTATTACAAAATGACGTCTAAAATGTGAAATGGGATTTTCACAAAAAAAACTATTTACTTAGTTAAACACGAGAAACTCAGTGTTTTCAACGTTTCAACAGTGTTTATTTAATTAAACACAAAAATACTAATATTGAAATAACGATTTTTGTTCAAAAAATGTTCATATTCATCCCTAGTTTACTATTAAAAATATAAAAAAATAATTTTTTTTCTGTAAAACGGGGCGTATAATCCAATGTGCAACAACGACATTTGTGTCGATCGATTATGACACATTGTCTAGAAAATCGATTACACAGATTAATGATTTTGCGAACGCTTGCACTAGACCAATCAAATACTAGATTCAATGTTTCATATTGAACCATGCCATTGTAAGTATTTCTGATTATTTGATTGGTACAACAACTAAAAGAGGTGACCTTATTACCCACTATTTATAATTTCGAATCTACTATATAAACACATGAAATTTATGAATAGCCGTTTTATAGAAAGGAGTCAAACATGAAGAAAAAGTTAAGCTTAATGTTTATTGCATTTGGAGCGCTTGCAGTTCTTTCTGGCTGTGAACCCCTAACAATCTTTGATCCAAAAGGGCCAAATGCCAAAACATTATCAGACACAATTATTTTATCCATTATTACAATGGCCTTTATATTACTAGTCGTGTACGTGCTTTTAGCATTTATGCTAACAAAATACCGTGCTTCAAAAACACCTGCCGATTATGAGCCTCCTCACGAAGAGGGTAGTCATTTACTTGAAATTACATGGACAGTTATCCCTATTATCATCGTGGCATTCTTAGCAATTGTTACTGTAAGATCCACGAGTACAGTAGAAGCTCAACCAGCAGGTTATGACAATAAAGAGCCACTTGTTATTTATGCATCTTCCTCTAACTGGAAATGGCACTTTAGCTATCCAGAGCAAGGGATTGAAACTGTAAACTATGTAAATATTCCAACTGACCGTCCAATCGAGTTCAAACTTTACTCTTTCGGACCAATCACAAGTTTCTGGATTCCGCAATTAGCTGGTCAAAAATATGCGATGAGTGACATGTTAACAACTATTCACCTTGCCGCAGATGAGGTTGGTTCATACATGGGCCGTAACTCTAACTTTAGTGGTCGCGGTTTTGCTGAAATGGAATTTGAAGCGCAATCTATGACACAAGAAGACTTCGACAAATGGGCTACTGATGTAAAAACAAAAGAAAAACCATTAACAGAAGAAAAATTTGATGAACTATTAAAAGCAGAACACGTTGGTCGTTCAAGCTATTCATCTACACACTTAGAATTTAGTCCAGCTCCAATGGAACATAGTGAACACATGAAAATGGGAGACATGGATCATAGCAAAATGAACCATGGGGATCATTCTGATTCACAAGAAAATTCTGAAGCAACACATTCACATTAATTTTTAAACCCGAAAGGAGCGCATCCAATGAGTATGGAAGAAGTATTCCATCCTATGCAAGAACCGATGATTTTAGCGGCAGCTATTAGTATCGTAGTTGGAGCAGTGGTTATCGTAGCTGGCCTTACGTATTTCAAAAAATGGGGCTATTTCTACAAAAACTGGCTATCAACTGTTGACCATAAAAAAATCGGTATTATGTATATCGCTACAGCACTTTTGATGCTATTCCGTGGCGGTATCGATGCATTGTTAATGCGTGCACAAACGGCAGTTCCTGATAACGGACTTCTTGATGCACAACACTATAATGAGATTTTCACAACACACGGTTTAATCATGATTTTATTCATGGCTATGCCATTCGTAATTGGTTTAATGAACATTGTTATCCCACTACAAATTGGTGCACGTGACGTTGCCTTCCCACGTCTAAATGCAGTCAGCTTCTGGTTATTTGCAGCTGGTTGCGGTTTACTAAACCTATCATTTATCATTGGTGGTTCACCTGATGCTGGTTGGACAGCTTACTTCCCACTATCTGGGACAGAATTTAGTCCATCTGTTGGGGGCAACTACTATTCTTTAGCTTTACAATTATCAGGGATTGGTACGTTAATGACTGGTGTTAACTTCATCGCAACAATCATTAAAATGCGTGCACCTGGTATGACATTAATGAAAATGCCAATGTTCACTTGGTCAATTTTAATTACAAACGTTATTATCGTATTTGCATTCCCAGTGTTAACTGTTGCACTTGCATTAATGATGTTAGACCGTCAATTTGGTACACAATTCTTTGCCATGCAAAATGGTGGTATGGATATGCTTTGGGCCAACCTATTCTGGGTTTGGGGACATCCTGAGGTTTATATCGTTATCCTACCTGCTTTCGGTATTTTCTCTGAAATCATTGCGACATTTGCTCGTAAAAACTTATACGGCTATAAATCAATGGTTATGAGTATGGTCGTTATTTCATTACTATCGTTCGTAGTATGGGCCCACCACTTCTATACAATGGGTCACGGTGTAATGGTAAACAGCGTGTTCTCTATTACAACTATGGCAATCGCTGTTCCGACAGGGGTTAAAATATTTAACTGGTTGCTCACAATGAGACACGGTAAAATTCAATTTACAACGCCTATGCTTTATGCTCTTGGCTTTATTCCTATCTTCACAATTGGTGGGGTTACAGGGGTAATGCTAGCAATGGCAAGTGCTGACTATCAATATCATAATACGATGTTCTTAGTTGCCCACTTCCACTATGTATTAATTCCAGGTACAGTATTCGGTGTACTTGCAGGTTACCACTACTGGTGGCCAAAAATGTTCGGTTTCCGTTTAAATGAAAAACTAGGTAAAGCTGCTTTCTGGTTAATCGCTATATGCTTTAACGTAACATTCTTCCCTCTATTCATTTTAGGTTTAGATGGTTACGCTCGTCGTATGTATACTTACTCTGAGTCAACTGGCTACGGTCCATTGAACATGCTATCGTTCATCGGTGGTATTGGTCTTGCTGTCGGCTTCGCGTTAATCGTATATAACATTTACTACAGCTGGAAACATATGCCACGTAATGAAAAAGCAGATGTTTGGGATGGTCGTACGTTAGAATGGGCTACTCATTCTCCAGTACCAGAATATAACTTTGCAGTAGTTCCAACTGTTTCACGTTTAGATGAATTCTGGTTCGCGAAAAAAGAAGGTCGCGATATTACAGCAGGTAAAATTGAAAAGATTCACATGCCTAACAACACTGGCACACCATTCTGGATGAGCGGATTCTTCTTCCTTGCAGCATTCTTCGCTGTATTTAATCTATGGATTCCTGCCATCATTAGTATGGTTGGTGTATTCGGCTTTATGATTCATCGTTCGTTTGAAAAAGATCATGGTCGATACATTTCAGTTGAAGAAGTTATGGCAACTGAGAAAAGCTTGAGAGGTGATAAATAATATGAAAATCGATTCTTCACTTCCATTAGAATATAGTACAGAAGAAAATCGCCTGAAAATTTTCGGTTTCTGGATTTTCCTTGGTGCCGAGATCGTATTATTCGCCACACTATTTACAGTGTATTTTACACTTCAAACACGTACTGGTAGTGGCCCAAGTGGCGCTGAGATTTTCGAATTAACACCAGTATTATGGGAAACATTCTTATTATTAACAAGTAGTTTCACAATTGGTCTTGGTGTTCACGCAATGCGTATTGGCAATAAAAAAGCGATGATGGCATTTTTCATCATCACACTTCTATTAGGTCTTGGCTTCTTAGGCATTGAGATTGATGAATTTATCACATATGTTGATGAAGGTGCAACAATTCAAACAAGTGCATTCTTATCGGCATTAATGACTTTACTTGGTACGCACGGTGCCCACGTAACATTCGGTTTCTTCTGGGGCGTTGCAATTTTAATCCAAGTAGCTAGCCGTGGTTTAAACCCACAAACGGCTAACAAAGCGTTCATCTTCTCACTGTACTGGCACTTCCTAGACGTTGTTTGGATTTTCATCTTCAGCTTCGTCTACTTGAAAGGACTGATTAGCTGATGAAGGAATTATTCCCAAAACAACATGTGATGGGCTTCGCCTTCTCACTATTACTAACAGTTGTAGCTTTAGCTGTTGTTAAATTCGATATGTCACTTAACATGGCATTTGGCGTTTTACTAGTGACTGCTCTTGCACAAGCAACTGTACAGTTAGTATTATTCATGCACATCGGTGAATCTGAAGACAAGAAAACGTTATATACAACGATTTTATATTCAGTATTCGTAGGTGTTGTCACAATCATTGGTACATTATTCGCAATGATCTGGGGCTATAATTGATAAACAAAGCCGAGAAAATGACTTCATTTTCTCGGTTTTTTCTTTTTGTAAATATATTTTTCCACCATCAAAAGCAGACTCAACTCAAGAAAATTCCAGTCCTTCCAATGCCTCGAACACCACTCCCTCTGTCTTACTTATATACAAACACTAACTGTTATGCTCCCTAACTCCAACGCAAAACCATTAGAATCCTCTAACCAAAAACTAATCTACTAATGATAGTTTATTGTCTAAGCACCTTTGCGATATTTTACAATAGCTAACAACAGATCTATGGAGCACCAATTAATATTCATTTACCATTTTTCTTGCGACTTATCATGAGTAATAAGGCTTATAAATAAAGGTGTACGTTGGGTATTTACTATTATTTTACTATCGAATTAGTACTGATTTTTAAATAATGAAACTTTTACTTTTATACTAATGTATACTAGTAGTTGATGTTTTTACCAAGAATAGGAGATGAAAGTTAATGAACAAATTTTTTAAAGTTTTAAGTGTTGGAGCATTAGCACTAACGCTAGCAGCTTGTAACAGTAGCGCTACCCCAAAGAAAGACACAACTAATACAAGTAAACTCACTTTAGAGCAAGTGTATGAAAAAGCAGTAGAGCGCCAAGCAGACATTAAAAGCTCGAGTGCAAAAATGGAGATGACTCAAGAATCCAAAGTTGGATCAGGTGAACAATCTATGGAGTTTACCATCGATTCAAAAATGGATATGGATTTAGTTACTGATCCACTCTCTATGCACTTATCAGGTTCAATGACAATGCCAGATCCGGCTAGTGAAGACCAAAAAAATACGGAAATGCCGATTGATATGTACATGAAGAAAGATCAAGGCTTTTTCATGAAGGATACAGCATCTAACGTTTGGTTTAAATTACCAGATGAGCAATTAGATGCAATGTTAGAAGAAAATGTATCATCTGCTAACGCTAAGGCACAATTAGATCAGCTTAAAGACTTTATTAAAGATTTCAAATTCGAGCAAACAGATGATGCATATGTCTTAACTTTAGACGCTAAAGGCGATAAATTTAAAGAACTTATCGATTCTGAAATTAACAAATCAATGAAAGATATGGGTCTTGAAAATAATCCACTTGATAACTTAACAATCGATAAAATACACTACATTCTACAAATCGATAAAAAGACTTTCGATACAACTAAAATGGATATGGATTTCGATTTGAAAATGAAAGTTGAAGATCAAGAACTATCAATGAAAACAAAATCAGTTGTGACATACACTGATTTCAATCACCTAAAAACAATCGACATCCCACAAGAAATTATCGATAAAGCACAATCTATTCCACAGTAATTAACAATGTGACTGTATAAAAAAAGGAATCTGCATACTTTAATGTACGCAGATTCCTTTTCTTTGGGTACCACTTCACTTACGGAAATCGCCCTCATTTAAGCTTAACAACATTCACAAGGATTCCCTTGAACCATTTTGTTTTCAACACTAATGACCTCTACTTATCCATAGAAGCATTTACGCTTTACATATTTACTTCATAGATATGCTTTAGCCTCTATAGAAAAATGAAGTAATCCTTCAAAATCCTTCAGTTCCGAATTAAGATTGTTATACGTATATTCATAGTTCATTCCCAGTTTATCTACAATTCGTAAAGATGCCACATTTTCAGGATGAATAACAGCAATAACTTTAAATAAACCAATCTTATTAAACGCATATTTCAGTAAAGCTTGTGCCGCTTCATACGCAATCCCTTGCCCTCTATAAGCTTCCGAAATACCATAATATATTTCGATCTCAGTTTCTTTTACATCATCTGGACCAATGCCACAATAGCCAATTAACGTTTGGCTTTCCCTATCTACAATGGCTAGATTAAGCTTATGTATTTGAGTAGGTGTGTTTTTTTTGTTACATTGAATGGACCACTCTATTATTCGTTGAACATCATCACGGCTAGGCACATCCTCTGGGATAAATTGATAAAAATTAGGCTCAGAAACGACTGCATATAATGCATCCAAATCAGTTAGAGCATATGGGCGAATTACTAGTCTCTCAGTTTCAATATATAGATTTAAAAACATAATGATTACTCCTTATTACTAAAATAAAATAGATCGTCCTGTCTTTTGTGTACATATACTAGTCCCAATAATTCTTCATTAGATCAGTTGCCCAATGTGGCTGTTTTACTTCTCCTTTTGGTAAAAACTCTTTCATTACAGGTTTTATATCAATGATTGGTGTTCCATCAATAGCATCTAAACCTTTAACGATT
Organism: Lysinibacillus sp. NPDC092081; assembly: GCF_044755845.1. Classification (NCBI taxonomy): domain Bacteria; kingdom Bacillati; phylum Bacillota; class Bacilli; order Caryophanales; family Bacillaceae; genus Lysinibacillus; species Lysinibacillus sp. NPDC092081. The sequence goes on along the minus strand of NZ_JBIVRU010000002.1, from coordinate 259,313 downwards.
ATTGCTCTATCCTTTAACTCTAGTAATTCCACAACCGTTACGCCTATTTTATTAGGTCTGTTTTTACCTCTCTGTGCGAAAATACCGACTTCCGGATAGTTCTTATTATTTCTTGGATGTCTCGCTTCATATTGGATATTATCATCAGCAACTTTATCGAAATAAAAAATTATTTCTAAATGAGAAAAATCATCAATCCCTTTTAAAGAAGATTCATGAATATCTTTTGTCAATTCAATCGTAGAAATGACGTCACCCCAATTATCGTCTTCAATCACTTTTCGACTATTGCTCACTACAGCGATTGGTTTAATGTTATAGATCATTTCAAGACCTCTTCTCTTCGTTGAGTTTTCCATGCACATTTCCGTTTAATCCCAGTATACTTTAGCTAGTGCAAATGTCAATTTACGGTAATGAACTTACAATTTCAAAGCTCATCACCATAAAGTGTGGTTGATTGATTTCCGTTCCGATTGGGTGCTTTCCTGAGGGCGTCGGGCTGTGCGAAAGCGTAGTGCTAACGTAGCGACAGCGACACGATGTTAGTCACGAAGGCGTTATCACAGGACGTGATGCTTTTAACCTTCGTCCCCTACCCGCTTCGGATTCAGAAGGGATTCTAGTTGGATTTCTCGTATTTTGTACTAATCCAGACAAGGATGGTAACTATTGGATTCCGGCCATAATGATTGACGAAAAACATCAAGGCAAAGGTTATGGCAAGGAAGCGATGGAAGCCTTGATTCAGTTTATGAGTATTTCAAATTGCAAAAGAATAATGATTGGACATCGACCAAACAATCAAATTGCGAGAAAGTTGTATGAATCTTTAGGGTTTATAAAAGTTAGTGAAGAAGTAATAGACGGTGAAATAGTACGTACGTCTACTTAAAATCGGTTAACAATTTACATTGACTGTCGGCAGTCTTTACTTTAGCTGAAAGAATTAATTGTTGTAAAATTGGCTTTATACCAAGAATATAGCCGTATGAGCTATTTCTTTTCCATTGTCCTTATTCAGTTTCAAAAAGCAAAACCAAAATAAATAGTTATCCAAATAGTTTGTTGTCACACCATTAAACCGCTCCATCCAACCTTTTAAACGTTTATCATAAGAGTTTACATGTTGAAATCCCTTTCTTAACATACAACCCCTTTCAGGTATTTATGACTTCATGGATATTCCCATTTTCCTTTTGGAATCCGTACATAATAAGGCATCTCTATGAATCTGATTACCTCTTTCCGCTCCAATGAAATCACCTATTCAATCACAATATTTTAAAGATAAGCCTTGTAAACATAAAATACATGAAAATGTTGCGAGGATTATGATATGGTATATTATCTACAATGAAATTTTAGAAGGTGGAAAACATGTTAGAAGTAAGCGAAAGTAAGTTAGCACAATATAGTATACATTTTATTAGCGATACACTCGTGTTAGGTGAGGAGTCATTTTCGCAGCCAGAGGTCATGCTAGAGGCAGCTTTTACACAGCTAGCGTTTAGTAAAATCGATTTAGAGCAGCAATACGAATTTTTCCATGAAACAAATATTGAGTTAAATGAGGTGTACACATATGTGAGGGCAATTTTTGATCAGGAGACTAGTTTCCATGAACAATCAATTAACATCGCTAAACACTTACATAGTGTATCTCAACACCCTAACATTAAAAGCGGCGAATTGTTTATTGGATTATTTGACAATTGTTTTCTAGCTACTGAAGCAAAAAAAATAATTGCTATTGTTAAAATTGATGAAAAAGAAATGTTTTTAGATGTGAAAAATGACCAAAACAAAATGATTGTCAATGGTATCGATGGCATTAATGTAAAGAAAATTAATAACATGGCCATTATCGTAGATATGGGGACGGATAAGGCACCTGCTGTCTTTATGAAAACGAAAAGGAAAGAAGATATTGTCTACTGGCAAGAGCGATTTTTAAAGATAAAAGCAGCAGATGAACATTATTATAAAACGAATTTAGCATTAACAGAATGCAAAAAATATATTTTAAAAGAAGAGAGCTTTACCAATACTGAGAAACTGGGGCTTTTAAATAGAACGCTTGATTACTTTAGAAATGAAGATGAATTTCAAGTAAATAATTATATTGAAACGGTGTTTGAAAATGCGGAGCCAACACAAAAAGATATTATTATAAATTCGGTAAAACCTTATGAAACCGTTATTTCTGAGAGCGCACTTGAAAAGGCTGAAAAAAAATATAAACGTAAAATTAAACTCGATTCTAATATTGAGATCCAGGTGAACGTACAGGATATTGACCAAGTGGATGAACTCATCGAAGTAGGATACGATGAATCTACAAATCGAAAATTTTATAAGATTTATTTCCAGGAAGAACTATAATTAAATTCTAAGAGACTTTCCTAGTTTTTATGGGAAGTCTCTTTTTTAGCTCATCACCATAACGTGGTTGATTTCCGTTCCGACTGAGCGCTTTCCTAGGGGGCGTCGGGGCAACAAATGTTTTCTGTGCGAAAGCGTAGTGCTAACATAGCGGCAGCAACAAGGTTTTGTCTGTGCGAAAGCGAAGCGCCAGCAACAAGGTTTTGTCTGTGCGAAAGCGAAGCGGCAGCAACAACAGGATGCCACGAAGGCGTTTTCACAGGACGTGATGGTTTTAGCCTTCGTTCCTCTATTGCTGATCCCCAAGGAGTCATCCAATCTCCACTCCAATCAACTTATATCAATGCATACGTCATCTACAACTTTTGTTGTTGAGCCCTTTTTTCAATCTATAACTTTATACGGTCGAGAATAACATTTAATAAACCATTCCCCTTAAATATCTAGCCAGTTGCAACTTTAAAACATCTTCAGGATTATTAAGTATCACCTATACACCAAATTTGTTAATGTGTTACAATTCAGTTAAATAATTTTATTAAATAGGAGGATCTTTTTAATATGTCCTATATAAACGATTTACAATATTATATTGATAGTGCTTCAATCGGGAGTTTACTCGAACTTCTTTTAGTGACAACTTGTATTTCAACTATTATTTATTTAGTAACTAAAAATCAATATATTTCGTACTTATCGTCTGCACCAATATTTTATTTTCTTTCGATAATTTTGTACCATAATTCGCACTTCATTCTGCTTGTCTTAGCCATGACGGTTCAAGCCTCTGTTATTTTATTTATTCAGAAGAAGAACCTACTAAAGGTAATTACAATGAAAGACAAAGCTCACGACAGTATTTAAGATGATAAAATAAAGGACTTGTTTTTATGATTGATCAACAAGTCCTTTAAAACTTTAAAAATACCACCTTAAACTCTTCCACATGTTAATGCTCTGGCCCAATCAGATCTATTTTGATCTTCGCTTCGTTTAATAACTTCCGTAGTATCATAAGGGATGCTCAACTGCTCAATAACCCATTCACCATTCCGTTTTTCTACAACTGTATAGTTCGCAAATGGTGTGCCTGATTCAATCTTATAATAAAACGGCTCGACTTCTTCATAAGCCGGCAAACCGACACTACCCGGATTAATAATGATTTTGTTGTTAGGTAAATAAACAATCGTTGGTAAATGGGAGTGACCACAAAAAATAATATTTTGAGGAATATCTTTTACTAAATTCATTATTTCCTCTGTCTGTTTTAAAGTCACAGCATTTGGAGTAATTTCATTCAACATATACAGCTCATCATTTTCCGGTGAAGCATGGCAAAAGTAAAAATCATCTGTTTGAATCGAAAATGGAAGATTACATAACCAGCTTTTATGTTCTTCCGTGAGCATGTCTAAGACATATTGAACGGTTGGATTTTCTGATGAAGATTGTAATAATATCCGATCACAATTTCCACTTACACTTTTAATATCTATACTCTTTATCATTTCATATGTTTCTAACGGGAATAACGGTCCATATAGAGTGTCACCTAAATTATAAACCTTATCGATATTTCTATATTTTATATCCTGTAGCACTGCTTTTAATGCATCTTTATTTCCATGAATATCTGATAGTACAGCTATTTTCACTATATCCTCCCCTTAATTAATTTTACATTTCTGGAGCTTCCATACCGAAATTCGCCCATTCCTCTTTAGCTGGACCATAAATGCCTGGAACAGATTCAGATTAGTAGAGTTTTTCAATATATTTATTTAATTCTTTTTGATTAATCGATCCTTTTATCGTGTACTTTAATATACCTTTAGAATCAAATATAAAAGTTGTTGGATAAGCCCATATTTCAAATGATTTTTGAAGTGCACCATCTAAATCAAGAAATATAGGGAAATTCAAATTGTATGACTCTTGAAATTTCATAGCATTTTCACTACTATCTTTAGAAGTTGCATTGATCGCTAATAGCTCAACATTTTCAGATTTATTATTATAATAATCCCTTAATTCAGGAGCCTCTTCTTGACAAGGTCCACACCAAGATGCCCAAAAATTAACGATTAGGACCTTTCCATTGTATTCTTTAAATGTTGTTGTTGATTCGTCTAATCGTGTTAACTTTGCATCAAAAACAAGCTGTTTTGTTCCATCTTCATTTTCTACTATCGGATTAATCGTTGCTTCTTTTATGAATACATTTTTCAAAACAATTCCTATAAGTAATACGACTAATAAAGCTGAGAAATATAAACCAAAACGCTTTTTAAACTGCATATATGATCACCCAAATTACCCCTTTTTAAAATATCTTTTTCCCTTAAAACGTACCTATATTGAATTTTGATAAGCTAATATTAATTTTTCTTTGGCTTTCTGACCTGCTAATCCTGTTTTTAATAATTCATCAGATGTTTGATGATCTAAAGTTTTTGTAAATTGGTTTAATAAGTTATCTATCAACACGTCGGACATCTCGCCTGTGCTTTGATCTGTATCTTGTCCCTTTGGTAATTTGGTTTCTTTAATCATTACTCTTTCACCATTTAATTTTGTTACATAATGACGAATATAACCATCTTCTCTTATAATTTCATATTTCGCTTTTTCCTGTTTATTTTTGTCTAAAAATAAATCTGGAGATAGTCTATTTAATTCATCTTTTTTAATCGTATTTATGTAATTATTATTTGTAGATTGGATCCTCATTCTCTTGCCCACTTTCATTCGTTTTTTCGGCATTCAAAGAATACTACTTAATTAACTTTCCATTATATAAATCAATTACCATTTTAACCAATTTAATCAATTCGGTCTACTCTCTATATATCGTAGTAGCTATCCCCTTTTATCATTGCAGTCTTGCAAGACAACATTTTTGGCCTGCAAAAAATTCTTTCGAACAAATCAGTAGTGATTCTCATATTAATATTGCGAAGATTATCTTGATGTTTTCCCTTTATAACTGGTTTGTTTATGCGATCCATGTAATGAAAAAATTTCCATAAAGAAATTGACTTCCTAATTTGTCCAATGTTATATTTACTAATGCAGTAATTTACTAAATTACTAAAATTTTAACAACAAAGGGGTTGTAATGATGAAAATACCTACACATTTAAAGCATAAACCTGTTATCGTTGCTGAAAATTATGCCGATATTGATGGACGTACTGCTTATCATACAGATGCACAGGGGCTTTCACTTGGCTTAGCTCAATGGAATGACAGAGGCAAGGTTGATATTTCTGCTAAGGTGTGGCGTCATACAGGTGGTAAATGGTCACGTCAATCGGAGGAACTACCGCTTCATCGCGTACTTGACCTCGCTATTTTAGTATGTGAGTCTCAGCTTTATTTTAAGGAAGCTTATCGCTACGATCATTTATATGATGAAGAAAATCCTATTATTAAGCGTGTTGGCTTACAAGGTGATGCAATGACAGTAGAAGTATGTACGGAAAATGAACAAATTAAAGAGGATATTCAGCTCTTTAATCAAGCATTAAGTGCGGATGGTGAGCTAATTGGCGAACGCCTGCGCACGCTATCACATATTTTAAAGGAAATGGGTTATTAAAACTCAAGAGGGGATAAAAATGGACCAACAAATTTTACATGATGATAAAAAACTGCAGAAAGCTTTTTTTAACTTTTTAATCCCTGTTATGCTAGCGAATGTGCTGCAATCACTAGGGCAAGTCTTTGGCATGTTTATCGTTGGGCGCAATTTAGGTGTCGATGCGCTAGCGGCGATTTCAGCATTTTTCCCATTCTTCTTCTTTTTAATGGCATTTGCTATTGGGATTGGCTCAGGTAGCTCGATTTTAGTTGGGCAAACGTATGGGGCTGGCAATCACGAGAAGATGAAGGAGGTTGTAGGGGTAACTTTAGCCTTTACGACGATTTTATCGATTGTCGTCGCGATTTTTGGTGGCTTTTTCATTGAGTGGATTTTACGCTTTATGCAAACACCCGCAAATATTTTAGATATGAGTATTAGATATGCTCAAATTTTATTTTTCACGCTACCGATTATGTTTTGGTATATGGTGTACACAACCTTTATGCGTGGTGTCGGTGACTCTAAAACACCCTTTTTATTTTTAGTCACAAGTGTTATTTTAAATATCGCATTCCTACCACCATTAGTTTTTGGCTGGCTTGGCCTGCCTGAGTTTGGCTTAAACGGCGCTGCTTATGCCTCTGTTTTATCCAATCTAGTGACGATGTTATTATTATTTGCCTACCTGCATAGAACAAAGCATATTTTGCGCTTAGACAAATCGATTTTACAGCATTTTAAATTAAAGAAGGATATTTTAGCTTCATTATTAAAGTTAGCCATTCCAGCGAGCATTAGTATGGTTGCGATCTCTGTAGCTGAAATTGCTGTAATTGGCTTCGTTAATGTTTACGGCTCCGATGCTACTGCTGCTTACGGTGTTGTCAATCAGGTCGCTAGCTATGCACAAGTGCCAGCGATGAGCATTTCTATTGCGACTTCTGTATTTGTTGCGCAGGCTTTAGGAGCAAACTCTACAGATATGATTAAAAAAATTCGTCAATTAGGTGTGCTCGTTAACTATATTTTAGGTGGCGCTATTATTTTAATAATGTATTTATTTGCGGAGCCTATTTTATCTTTCTTTATTGATAAACAGGATACGGTACTTATCGCCAAGGATTATTTATATATCGCATTTTGGAGCTATTTAATTTTTGGCCATACACAAACCGTATCGGCTACAATGCGTGCTACAGGAGTTGTCTTATGGCCTACAATTTTCCTAGTCATCGCAATTTGGGTAGTCGAGGTACCATTGGCGTTTATTTTATCGCATTACACTACATTCGAGCTAAATGGCGTTTGGATAGCTTACCCTACTGCCTTCTGTGTGCATTTTGTATTACAATACGCATACTTCAAGCTAGGCTGGCAAAAACGAACATTAAAAGCAATGCTAAGCGATTAATCTTTATGATAGAGCCTGTAGACAAAGCCGCATGCGTGCTTTGTCTACAGCAATTTTATAGGGTTTAGAGTAAGTAGAACACCCGATAGCATTGATAAATCAGGATTTAAGTTTCCTTAGGCGGAATTATTCCCCAAACCAGTAGGAGAAAGAATACTAATCCAATTAAAAAGAATATAACTGAAGTAATAAATATCGGACCAATTTTATAAGTGAACTGCTCTCTTTTCTGGATTATGCCCGTTTGCCCACTAACTTGAGAAGTAAATACCCTAGACATGGCTCCACCACTACTTGAAAAGTAAAAAGTGCCCCCAGCAAAAGCTATACCAGTGAAAAACATTACCTCAATAAATCTTACGGAGAAAAATGAAGCAATAAAATACGTAATTAAAACTTCCACAATAAATGCCACTATCATAATTATCAAATTTTTCCTACCCATATATATCCCCCTACTCTTCAAAGTTTATGTTTCTTACTCTGTATACGATTGAATTCAATTCAAGTTCCGATTTTATACTAATTATCCAGTTTATTATAGAATTTATTTTACCGTTCTACGATTTTCCTATAATGACCATTTTTCCAGTTAGGTAATGGTTAATTGTTGTGCCAATCCATTTTTCCATTACAACGTTTCTTTTTTCGCATAAAAAAGAGGCATCCTAATGAAAGGATGCCTCTTTTATGGTTACATCATTAAAATTAAAGTTTTACGATGTTTGTAGCTTGAGGTCCACGTTGACCTTCTTCTACTGAAAATTCAACTTTTTGACCTTCTTCAAGAGTTTTGAAGCCGTCACCTTGGATAGCTGAGAAGTGAGCGAATACGTCATTTCCACCTTCTACTTCGATGAAACCGAAACCTTTTTCTGAGTTAAACCATTTTACTGTACCTTGTGTCATTTGAATGACCTCCATTAATTGTATTAATTAAAATCATATTACCAAAAGAAAATTCACATATTACAAAAAGCATCAAATAAAACACGATTACTCTTTGTAATATGTGAATTTATTGTTCTCTTGAAAACGATTTTATTACATTTACTATATACAATAAAATCACATTTGTCTAGTACTAAAGATGAATTATTAAATAAACAGTTTTCTTACTAACCTAAAACGTCACTAAATAAGTTCAACAAACAAGGTGCGATAATCTTTTTAGATCAACGCACCCCGTTAGTAAACTTAGTTTTTGACAAACATCTATTGTGGTTTCGTTGCCATTAATTTTAGATCAAGACCAATAAATACAACGTCAGCTACCTTATTCATAAATAAATACCACCATTTACTTTAAGTACCGTGAAGAGTACAGCTGATTGTGATAAGATAATCGAAGATAATCGATAGACCAATAGTAGAAAGAATTGTATTAACTACAATGACTTTTGTTTTAGTTATCATGTGAAATGAGGTTTAACAAATGAGCTTTATTAAGCTAACGCATGTCGAAAAAGCATATAATTCCCAGCAACCTATATTAAAAAATATTAATATGACGATTGAAAAAAGCGAATTCTTTGTATTAGTAGGTCCGTCTGGTTCAGGTAAAAGTACACTTCTGCGCCTTATTGCTGGTTTGGATAAAATGACGAGTGGCACAATACAAATGCATGGAAAAACATTAGATATGGCTTCCCCTCAAGAACGAAATCTATCAATGGTTTTCCAAAATTATGCACTATACCCTCATCTAACAGTGGAACAAAATATCTTATTTGGTTTAAAAAGAAAGGGAGTTCATATGCAAGAGCAACAGAAACGTTTACAAGAAAGTGTTGAATTGCTCAAGCTGACTGATTATTTACATCGAAAACCAAAAGCTTTATCTGGCGGTCAACGTCAGCGCGTTGCTCTTGCACGTGCTATTGTAAGCCAATCTCCGCTATGCCTAATGGACGAGCCTTTATCCCATTTAGATGCACAATTACGAACACAAATGCGGACAGAAATCAAACAACTACAAAAAAAATTGGGCTTAACAACTATTTATGTAACCCACGATCAAACAGAAGCGATGACCATGGGTGATCGGATAATGGTTTTACATAATGGGTGTATTCAGCAAATTGGAACACCTCTAGAACTGTATAATCAACCTAGAAATCTATTTGTTGCAAGTTTTATAGGCTCTCCTACTATAAACATGGCAACTGCAGTTCTAGAAGATTCTACGCTCATTATTGAAAATCAATTTAAAATGAAACTTCCAACCGATGTTTATACACGTTTACCTCAACATACACCTTTAACAGTCTGCGTTCGTCCAGAGCATCTCCAAAAAGGAGACGTTTTGCATCTTCCTATAGTAAATATTGAACAGCTAGGACATGAAACGCATATCATTGTCCGATTGGCAGATCAAACATGGACTATAAAATGGAGTGGCCAACATTCCTTTAAAATCGGAGAAATACTTCCTCTCCAGCCTCAACATCTATTATTTTTTGATGCGGAAACGGAAGTATTATTATAACTTTTCGATTAAAGTAAAAAATACTTGCCTTTTTGGCAAGTATTTTTTATGTAGTTGAAAAATTTTTTGTCAATAAAATTAAGGCCCCTTCTAAATAAAGTATGGCTCTTCAGCAAAACGAGAGGTTGATTTCTGTTCCGACTGAGGACTTTTTCTGAAAGAAGTTAAAGTGTTTCATATATAACCTGTCCCATTTGAGTGACGTCATAATCTCCTAGTGCAACTACTTCTGATTGGAAATCTGGTGAATTTAATATCTCTTTTACCGATTCAACCAGCAATTGATTTTCAGGTGTTTTTAATAGGACAATATCATAACGTTCTCTAATAAGTGGTATAAAGTCAACCTCCATGAGTTTTGATATTTTTTCAATGCCTATTCCAATGTCTGCATTCCCATTTGCGACAGCAGAAGCTACGTCTATATGGCTCATTTCTTCTTCGTTATACCCTTCAATTGAGGATGGAGAGATGTGATGAATACGTAATTGTTCATCAAGAAAAGTACGAGCACCTGAACCTTTTTCACGGTTCATCAATTTTAGTGATTTGGTCTTAAAATCATCCATTGATTGAATTCGCAATGGATTTCCTTTTTGAACGTAAAAGCCTGCTCGGCGTGAAATCAGATTGAGAAGAATATAAGAGTGACTTACAAAAATCTTTTTCAAATAAGGGGTATTATATTCCCCTGTATCACCGTCGTACAAATGTAAACTAGCAATATCACATTCCCCATTATATAGCGCCATGACACCATTAAAACTACCTTCATGTGAGCGCAATACTTTATTTGATTGTTTTTTCTCTATAAATTTCCCTAATAAGTCTAAGGCTAAATCTTGTCCGCTAATAATAATTTTTTTATTTTTTGTCGAAGGAGTAGTCGAGGCAGTAGATGCAGCAGGAGTTGCTCCTGTCTTGCTCTTTTGTATATATAATTGTAAATCGGTTCTATCCACACGCATTTGTCGGCCTACTCGAAAAATAGGTAAATCTCCCTTTTTCACTAAATCGTAGATCGTTAATTTTGAAACCTTTAATAATTGAGCCACCTCTTCAATCGTATAGGAATGTTCATGTGACATGTAAAAAATCTCCCCTTCTGCTTCTATTGATTACTATAGTATCGTAATTATAATATTTTTAACATCTTGAAAGTTTCTAGCGATTTGGTATTTCTTTTTTAGACATAACTAATTATAATTAGTAATGTCTTGTTATAACGAGTTATAAAAGGAGTATAATCAAAGTGAAAAAGTATTATAGTTTAATAGCTTTATTGTTACTACTGGTCGGCATTTTAGCAAGTTGTGGTAGCCAAGGAAGCAAAAACAAAACAAACAAACCAGTTGAATTAACGATTTCCGCAGCAGCTAGTTTACAAGAATCATTAGAAGAACTTCAAAAAAACTATGAAAATGAACACGATACTATTAAAATCACATTTAACTTTGGTGGCTCTGGTGCTTTACAACAACAAATTTTAGAAGGTGCTCCTGTTGATCTTTTCTTTTCAGCAGCAGAGGATAAGTTTGATGAGCTAATTCAAGAAGATTTAATCGATAAAAAGCAAGGAACAGATCTTTTAGCGAACGAATTAGTATTAATCGTTCCTAAGAAAAATGAAAAACAGATTCACTCATTTGAAGACTTAAAGAAAGTTGATAAGATTGCCGTTGGTACACCTGAAACGGTTCCTGCTGGCAAGTACGGTATAGAAACATTGAAAAATATGAACCTTTGGGAACATGTAGAATCAAAAGTAGTATATACAAAAGACGTACGACAAGTTCAAACTTATACAGAAACTGAAAATGTTGATGCAGGTCTGGTTTATAAAACCGATGCCCTTATATCAGAAAAAGTCGATGTCGTTACTACAGCCAAAGAAGATACACATACACCTATCATTTATCCTGTAGGTGTTATCAAAGATAGTAAGCATGCAAAAGAAGCGGAAGAGTTTTATCACTATTTACAAAGTGATCAAGCGATGAAAGTTTTTAAAAAATACGGCTTTCAAGGAACTCATTAATAAATGAGTTCTGATTTCTGGTCACCGCTTAAACTTTCTATCGAGATAGCCCTTGTGTCAGGAATAATTGTCATAGTAACAGGTATTCTATTTGGTAAATGGATGGCAAAACGCAATTTCAAAGGAAAATTATTTCTAGAAACAGTGTTACTTTTACCATTAGTATTACCTCCTACTGTAGTAGGATTTCTTCTAATTATTATTTTCGGAAAAAACAGTGTGCTAGGTAACTTGATTACATGGCTTTTTAACCAACCAGTTATGTTCACATGGTGGGCGGCAGTCATTGCCTCTACTATTGTTGCATTTCCTTTAATGTATCAATCAGTAAAAACTGGCTTTGAATCTGTTGATGAGGACATCGAGAACGCTGCACGTGTTGATGGTGCTAACGAATGGCAAGTCTTTTTCTTTATTTCAATCCCTCTTGCATTAAAATCAATTGTCTCAGGTGGAATTTTAAGTTTCACACGAGCTTTAGGTGAATTTGGTGCAACCTTAATGTTTGCTGGAAACCTTCCAGGCAAAACGCAAACTACGCCACTTGCTATATATATGGCGATTGGTTCAGGTGACATGTCACTCGCATGGTCATGGGTGATTTGTATGATAGGTATTTCCTTCCTTATGCTTCTGAGTGTTCATCTTTTGAAGGTATAAAGTATAAGGGGAGTTTTCTTCCCCCTACCGATTATTAGGCTCCACCAATCGGGCTTTTACAGAATAAATAAAATAAAAGATGTAGTCGGTTCAAACTAAACTGTACCAACTACATCTTTTCTTTTTACCCTCCACTAATAGGTGGAATAAAGGCGATTGTATCCCCTTCTTTTACAACTGTTGAATCTATTGCAAATTCCTCATTTACTGCTGTCATAACATGTTGTAAATTAACTTGTGAATATTGCGTTTCCATCCATTCCTTAATTTGTCCAACTGTTCGGTCTGACAGGTCTACACATAATTTTGACTCACCGATACTTTCTTGTAAGTGAGCAAATAGTAATATGTTAATCACAAGATTCCTCCTCACTAATGGATGGATTTCCTTTTGGATAAGGGACATTTTCTAATTGATCACCAATCCATTCAGTTCCATCTTCCCAATACTCTTTTTTCCAAATAGGCACAATTTGTTTAATACGGTCAATGGCATATTCATTGGCTTCATAGGCTATTTTACGATGTGGTGATGAAACCGCAATGACTACGGCAATATCCGAAATTTCTAAATGACCAACACGATGTGTAATGGCTACTTTCGCTTCTGACCATCGCTCTTGTATTTCTTTAGATATTTGTTTAAACATTTTAATAGCCATAGTTGGATAAGCTTGATATTCCAAATGTAGTGTTTTCTTGCCTTTCGTCATTTCACGTACTGTTCCGATGAAAACAGTGATTGCACCAGCATTTCGATCTGTTACTTTTTGTCTAACTTCTTCAACATCAATTGGTTTATCAATGATTTCAAACAACGATGTAGTCATGATTTTCTCCTCATTTCCTGCATAAGAACTTCCATATATTGTGCTTTTTCTTGAATTAAAAAAGTTGGATAATCTAACGGTTTATTTAGTGGATATGTGGGCCAATAAAGAACACAGACGATATTGCTTACTTTTTGTAGTAAAGATTCATCTTCCGCCTTACGCAAAAGAACAACCTTCGGATAATCTTCATTTTTATAGCCTTCAATGAAAATGATATCCATCTTAAATGTTTCATAAATAGCTAGTATATCAGCAAGCTGCCAGTTACTTTGGTGAATACTCATGCGCAAAGTACCTTCTCCCTCAACTGCTGTGACACTTGCGCCAGCCTTCTCATGGCGAACACTATCTTTCGAACTTTCTATCATAGGAATACCACCATGTCCATGGTGCTTGATCGTTCCTACACGAAAACCTTCTATGGTGGCTTGTGTGATGAGTTGTTCCATTAACGTTGTCTTGCCACTATTTTGATAGCCTACGATTTGTAAGATTTTTCGATGATGTCCCATGGCCACTCACTTCCCTGCAAATCTTCTAACAATAAAACAACAACTTGCATGCCTTTTTCATAACCACGTGAGCCACCTGGTAATACAATAAAAGCATTAGCTTCTGCTAAGGAAGATACCGCACTAGATTTATCAAAACCAGAGGGAACTGCAACTAATTGACCGTTTTCATAAGAAACACTAGCACGCACAAAACGGGTAAACGGATTCGGTTTTTTAAAGTCCGTATTTAAAATAGCCTGCTCTCTACGTAAATGTGGTTGCTTATTACTAAACGCCGTTCGAATAATAGGCCGTGTAAATAGTTCAAAACCAACATAGCAAGCTGACGGATTGCCTGAAAGTCCAAATAATAATTGGCCATTTCGAGCCGCAACAGTCGTTACACTACCTGGTCGCATTGCTACCTTGTTAAAAAGGACTTGTGCGTCAATGGCTTCATAAATGGCAGGTAAATAATCGTAATCCCCTACAGATACTCCTCCTGTTGTAATCAATATGTCTACTTCCTGAAGAGCTTTTTCAACAGCTTGAATACATAAATTTAAATCATCGCTAAATTTACCAAAATATTTGACGGTTGCCCCAGCACGTTCAATTTGAGCCATTATCATATAGGCATTGCTATTACGAATTTTTCCTGGCTGCAAAGAATCACTTGGTTCTAGTAATTCACTTCCTGTTGCAATAACGCCAACGATTGGTTTTCGAAAAACAGGTACTTGATCATAACCAAAAGTAGCAAGTAATGCGACAACGCCTGGATTGATGTATTGTCCTTTTTCAATAAGAATTGCGCCTTTTTGAACGTCCTCTCCCTTATAGGAAATATTTGTTCCTGTTTCATAAGAGCGTTTAATCGACATATATCGTTGATTGTCTTCTTCAAATGTGTGCGTTAATTCTAGCATAACGACTGCATCACATCCGTTTGGGATAGGAGCACCTGTCATAATACGCACCGCTTCTCGATGACCCACTATTTCCTCAAATACATAGCCCGCGCCAATCTCTCCTACTACTTTAAAGGTTACTGGATTTTCTGAATTCACTTCTTGACTATCGATCGAGCGAATAGCATAACCATCATAAGGGGAGCGATCAAAAGCTGGTACATCTTGGTCTGCAGCAACATCTTCTGCTAAAAAACGTCCATGTGCTTGCTGTAGTGAAACGACCTCTATTTTTCCTTGGAATGCAAACTCCATGACACGTTGAACAGCTTCTCCAACAGCAATTGGTTTTCTTTTTTCTAACATTTTAGAACACTCCTTTATCCGAATAAACGATAATAAATGGTTTTAGCTTTTTGTATATCTTGTACACCGTGAATGACAACTCGTCCATCTTGGAAAATCACTAGTCGATAATCTTCTGCTTGGCAAGATAGTAAATAGGGATTTTGTTGAATATCACCATAGGGACGAAGTTGGACAGCGAGCTGATCAAAATTATAATGCATCGGTTTTGGTGGACGTATTTGAATAGCATCGCGACCACATAATACATTTAGTTTTGTTTGATTTTCATATGATAAATACGGATAGCTCGGATTTTTGCCACAGGATGGACAATCATGATTGCGAATTTTTTCTACGTTTATTTCATAGTGTTGATTTTGCCAAACATCAAAAGTTAAATAACTTTTTCGTAATGCTTCTTCATCGCCTACTAAAAACTTTAATACCTCAGCAACTTGATAAGCTGCTACGATTTGAACAGTTGGACTTATAATTCCTACTGTATCGCATGTCATCCCTGTATTGGGCATCGCTGCTAGCAAACAATGTAAACAAGGTGTTTTCCCTGGCACAATTGTATAAGTAGCACCATAACTACCAACACAAGAACCGTAAACCCAAGGAATTTGATATTTTTGTGCAAGATCGTTCATCATAAAGCGAATATCAAAGTTATCCGTTGCATCCATCATAATATCTACATCTGCAAGCAATGGGATTATTTGCTCTGTACACGCATCAAAAATATATTCGTTAATTTCTACCTCTGAGTTAATGCTTTGTAGTCGTTTTTTTGCAGCGATTACTTTAGGAACTTTTTCTTGCGCATCTTGTTCGGTATATAGTTGTTGTCTTTGTAAATTACTCCACTCAACATAATCACGATCAATAATCGTCAATTTTCCAACGCCTGCCCTTACAAGAGCCTCTGCGCTAGCACTACCTAAAGCACCAACTCCTATCATCAGGACATGCTTTTGTTGTAGTAGTAGCTGCCCGTTTTCTCCGATTGGGTTGAATAATTGTTGTCTAGAATATCTATTATGCATAAACGCTTTTGCCTTTCTTTCTATGAATTTTAGTTTGACCTTTTAATTTATAGCTTTATAATAAAAGCAATGTTTTTCAGCAAAAACAAAAATCAACTCTATAAAGGGGGGGGGCTTTTACCTTGCATCCCACACATAGTGAACTTCCTATACGAGCTGCCATTTTAACAGTGAGTGACACACGCACGAAGTCGGATGATCGTGGTGGCCAGCGTATTCAATCATTACTTCAAGAAGCTTCATTTGAATTAGTAGACTACCAAATGTCAAAAGATGAACCGCTTGAAATCTCAAACCATGTACGGAAATGGTGCGATGATCAAACCATTAATACCATTATCGTAACAGGAGGAACAGGATTTACACCGAGAGACCAAACTTACGACACGCTTCTCCCTCTTTTCGAAAAAGAAATGATGGGATTTGGTGAATTATTTCGAACACTAAGCTATGAAGAAATCGGTCCAAAAGCCATGTTTAGTCGTGCAACAGCGGGTAGTCGCGATAAAACGGCTATCTATGTGTTACCAGGTTCCACTAACGCCGTGACACTTGCCATGACAAAGCTGATTCTTCCTACTGTGCAACATTTTGTCGGTGAGTTGAATCGCATATGAAAATGGCTGGTGTTGTCTTAGCTGGCGGTCAATCTTCACGGTATGGTCAACCGAAAATGTTTGAATTATTTGCTGGTCTGCCTTTATATAAGCACAGTCTCATAGCCTTACAAAAAAATCAACTACAGCCTTTAATTATTGCTACGAATGCTAGCTTGCAATCAAAGTTTGTAGAAGAAAATGTCCAATGGATTATTGAAAAACACCCTCATCAAGGACCTCTGTTTGCCTTGCATATTATAATGACAAATTTTCCGGAAGTAGAGTGGTTTTTCGTAATAGCTAGTGATATGCCTTTTATTAATGCAGAATTTGTCCAAACTATGCTCACATTTATCGATGATCGTTATGATGCGATTGTTCCTAAACAAGCTTCAAGATTACAACCTCTTGCTGCTTTATATCGACGCAGCGCTTTACCAAAAGCACAGCAATTAGTCCAACAAAACAAGCGAAGTATGAAAGTCTTGTTAGAGCAACTTCAAGTATGTTATGTCCCATTCGAGGAAGAAAGCTCAACATTTATCAATATTAATTCTCAACAAGATTGGCTACAAACATTTGAAAGGAAGTCTAATAATGAGTAATTTTACACACTGGAATGAAGAAGGTCGTCCCAAAATGGTCGACATTTCAGATAAAACAATCACAAACCGTACTGCGATCGCTCGTAGTACAATCACGTTATCCGATGAAGTCTATCAAGCTATCCAACAGGGAGGCATTAAAAAAGGCGACCCTACGCAAGTGGCACAAATTGCTGGGATTATGGGTGCTAAAAAAACTGCTGATATTATCCCAATGTGCCATCCGATTATGTTACAAGGAACAGATCTTCAATTTGAATATACAAAAGCAGAGGATGGTTATGAACTACACATTCAAGCTACAGTAAAATGTAATGGTAAAACAGGCGTCGAAATGGAAGCATTAACTGCTGTATCCATTGCTGCACTGACTTTTTATGATATGTGTAAAGCCGTCGACAAATCTATGGTGATTAAAGAAACATACCTCGTTCAAAAAACAGGTGGAAAAAGTGGCGACTTTGTGCATAAATAAACAGAAAAAATCCGGCATTATTTTGCCGATTTTTTTCTGTCTTAAGTCACCAGCACTAACTAATACCACTCTATTTCGTCTACCCACCGATATGTGACATTTCAATTCTTGAGTTTTTCCTTTTTTCCATTGTTTGCTCATTTCGTTCATCTGAATAGCGATCTTTTCTATTTTCCCAAACATTCGAAATGCATTGGATGATCGTTTCATCATCTTCCCCAGACCTTAACAAATCTCGTAGATTCGTTCCTTCTGTTGCAAATAAACACGTATATAATGTTCCTTCTGCCGAAATACGGGCACGCGAACAAGTGGAGCAGAAAGAATCTGTTACAGATGATATTACGCCAATTTCACCCTGAGCATCCTCATATTGATATCGTGTAGCCACTTCCCCTTTATAATTAGGGTCAACACTATGCAAAGGGGAAAATTGGTTGACCTGGTCAATAATTTTTTTCTTCGACACAACCTCATCCAACCGCCAACCATTTGAATTACCGACATCCATATATTCAATAAAGCGAAGAATATGCTGTTTTTCTTTAAAATATTCTGCCATCGAAATGATATCCTGTTCATTTTTTCCTTTTTGAACGACCATATTGATCTTCACTTGTAAACCCGCTTCTGCCGCTTTTTCTATACCTTCTAATACTGTTTTCACTTTTCCTCGATGGCCATTCATCTCAAAAAAACGTTCCTCATTTAGAGAATCTAGGCTAACAGCTACTCGTGATAAACCTGCTCTCACCAATTCATTGGCATATTTTTTCAACAATATGCCATTGGTCGTTAACGCAATATCCTCTACTCCAACTATGCGATGTATACGTTCAATTAAATTTGGCAGATCACGACGTAGTAAAGGCTCACCACCAGTAATGCGTACTTTTTTCACACCTAATGAAACGAAAATCTTTACTAATCGTTCGATTTCTTCAAAACTCAATATTTTATCGGACGATAAAAAAGCATAATCTGGACCAAATACTTCTGCAGGCATGCAATATTGACAACGAAAATTACAACGGTCTGTTACTGATATCCTTAAATCTCTTAATGGTCTGTGTAGTTGGTCTTGTAGATTAATAATGTTAATCTCTTCCTTTCATTTTATTGGTTGGTAAGTGAATACGTTCTTTGTGTGTATAAATATTAAGTGTATTTTGGCGAATAAAACCTACCGTCGTAATACCGAGTTGCTCTGCCAATTGCAATGCTAATTCTGTTGGAGCTGATTTGGACAGAACAATTTCACAGCCAATTTTCGATACTTTAAGTAAAATTTCAGATGAAATCCTTCCGCTAAATACGATAATTTTGTCCTGAATGCTAATTTTGTTTTTTAGGCAATAGCCATAAATTTTATCTAAGGCATTATGGCGCCCAATATCCATTCTACTCAATAAAACACCATTCGCATCACATAGCGCGGCGTTATGAACACCACCAGTCTGTTTGAATATTTCAGCCAAATCTTGCATATCGCGCATTAAACGAAAACAATCATCTGTTGTAATACGCACATGAATGCCTTCCATTTTTTTAGCTACTAATGCATCATTAGCAAAAACAAACCCTTGGCGGCTCATGCCACAGCAAGAAGTAATGTAACGTTTATTTTGAATTTGTTGAAAGTAAGGATTCACACGTTTTGTTTTAACGTGCACAAAACCTTCTTTTTCTTGGTGCCAAATGGCTTCAATATCTTCGTAATCGCGAATAATTCGTTCAGAAGCCAAATATCCAATAACCATATCTTCTACATACTCTGGTGTGCAAACCATCGTCACAAATTCTTGCTCATTAATCTTCACTGTGACCGCGTATTCTGTGACAACTGTATCTTCTATTTCTTTGATTTGATTACCTTCAACACGTATTATTTCTCTAGCTACTGCGCGTTCCATATGGCATCCCCTTTATTCACTAATATTATCTTCAAAAACAAAGACAGAAATAGCAAAATCTTCTTCAATTTTGATATCTGAAAATAAATGGAGTAACTTAGTGCCCATCAGTTCTTCCATGCCTTCTGGAGGTGATTTAGTATACAAATCTTGAATCATTCTTGTACGTGCAGCATGAACCATTTTTAACCCTTCAGGCGTACTCGCAATAAATTTTTCTGTCGGTGTGATATTACCATATAAAGTTGACACAGCCATATTCTCTACGAAAACAGTATGAATACGCTCTGGTCCTTTTCCAAATATATCTTTGCGTAGTTTTCGAATAATGTCGTTGAACTCATGCACTTTTTTTGACATTTTAACGATTCTCCCAACGTAATTAATCTTATTTATCCTATGTTCATGGGGGTCACCCTTACAGTTTGTTAATAATATAGCAACTTAAATAAAAATTAAAGAGAAAATATTCAATGATAATTATTCTCAATCAATAATTTTTATTATAATTATTGTCCATTTTGGCTGAAAAGGCTATAATAATTGGTATTACATATGGAATGAAAGTATTTTGATTCCTATGTCATGGTTTCATATAAATAAATTTGAACTATTGGCATAGTGGTTTTAATATTTAAATTCTATAGTTATATTGAATAAAAAATAAAAGTTGATTGAATTTTTAGCAAGGCCTGTTAAGAATTTTATCCACCATGAATAAATAGCATGATAATACATGCCTTTTCATGGTGGATTTTTTTATTTTTGAGCAATATCAACATCGACAACAAATAATAAATGTTTCTTCATCTATGTTGGTGTAGAAATTGGACAAATTGGGAAATGACATTATAACAAGACAATTTTTTAAAAATAACAAGACAATCAAAATAAAAAAACTCGTAACTCTTTTCCCGATTTATCCTAAGTATTAACCTGTTGTCAAATTAGTCTCAAAGAGCAAAGGGAGGAAAACACCTTGACTACAATTAAAATTAATGGCCTACCGTATGATGTAGCAGAGGGAGCTACAATACTTGATTCCATTAATCAACATGGCATCGACCATCCACAAATTTGTCATGTACCATCTGTTGATCCTATCGAAACTTGTGATACATGTATCGTTGAAGTGAATGGACAATTAGTACGCTCTTGTTCAACAAAAGCAGTAAACGGCATGGATATCCAACTTACTTCTGATAAAGCGAAAGCTGCACAAACAGAAGCGATGGATCGTCTACTAGAAAATCATTTACTGTACTGCACAGTTTGTGATAATAACAACGGAAATTGTACATTACACAACACAGCAGAATTAATGGAAATCGAACATCAAAAATATCCTTATCAACCAAAAGTCGAACCACACGAAGTAGACATGTCGCACCCGTTTTATCGATATGATCCAAACCAATGTATCGCATGTGGACAATGTGTAGAGGTTTGTCAAAACCTACAAGTTAATGAAACATTATCTCTTGACTGGGAAGCTGAAAGACCAAAAGTAATTTGGGATGAAGGCGTTGCCATTAACGATTCTTCATGTGTAGGCTGTGGACAATGTGTTACCGTTTGTCCATGTAACGCATTAATGGAAAAATCAATGCTTGGTGAAGCTGGTTTTATGACTGGACTTAAACAAGAAACATTAGATCCGATGATTAGTTTAATTAAGGAAGTCGAGCCTGGCTATAGCGGTATCTTCGCTGTTTCTGAAGTCGAGGCTGCTATGCGTAGTAAACGTACGAAGAAAACAAAAACAGTTTGTACTTTCTGTGGAGTAGGTTGTTCGTTCGAAGTGTGGACAAAAGACCGCAAAATTTTAAAAGTGCAACCTTCTGACGGTCCTGTAAATGCTATTTCTACTTGTGTAAAAGGAAAATTCGGTTGGGACTTCATCAACTCTGAAGAACGAATTACAAAACCATTAATTCGTAAAAATGATGCATTTGTTGAATCTTCATGGGATGAAGCTCTTGATTTAATTGCTACTAAACTAGGTGGCATTCAAAAAGAACACGGTTCTGGTTCTGTCGGCTTTATTTCTTCTTCAAAAATTACAAACGAAGAAAACTACTTAATTCAAAAAATGGCACGTCAATTATTCGAAACAAACGACGTTGATAACTGCTCACGCTATTGTCAATCTCCAGCTACAGATGGCCTACTACGCACAGTTGGTATAGGTGGCGACGCTGGAACGATCAAAGATATCGCAAAAGCTGGCCTTGTTATTATTGTTGGGGCAAACCCTGCAGAAGGTCACCCTGTTTTAGCTACTCGTGTAAAACGTGCCCATAAGTTACACGGTCAAAAATTAATTGTTGCCGACGTTCGTAAACATGAAATGGCTGAGCGTTCTGATATTTTCATGCGCCCAAAACAAGGCACAGACCAAGTATGGTTAATGGCCGTTACAAAATATATGATCGATCAAGGTTGGCATGATGAAGCCTTCATTAAAGAGAACGTACACTTCTTTGATGATTTTAAAGATGTACTTGAAACATACACACTAGAATATGCAGAAAAAGAAACGGGCATTTCAAAAGAAACATTGATAAATGTTGCTGAAATGATTCGTGATGCTGACGGTACATGTGTACTTTGGGGTATGGGTGTTACACAAAATACAGGTGGCTCATATACATCAGCTGCCATTTCTAACCTACTTCTAGCTACTGGTAACTATCGTCGTCCAGGTGCAGGTGCCTACCCTCTTCGTGGTCACAACAATGTTCAAGGTGCTTGTGATATGGGTACACTACCAAATCTATTACCAGGTAATCAAAAAGTAATAGACGACGAAGCACGTAAGAAATTTGAAGAAGCATATGGTGTGAAAATCAAACCTGAACCAGGTCGTACGAATATGGCAATGTTAGATGCTATCATGGAAGGTAAAATGAAAGCAATGTATTTAGTTGGGGAAGATATGGCACTTGTAGATTGCGATGCTAACCATGTAGATAAAGTACTTTCACAATTAGACTTCTTTGTTGTACAAGATTGCTTCCTTTCACGTACAGCACAATATGCGGATGTTATTTTACCAGCAGCACCTTCTCTTGAAAAAGAAGGTACTTTCACGAATACAGAGCGTCGTGTACAACGACTATATCAAGTATTACCAACACTTGGTGAATCAAAAGCCGATTGGGAAATCCTTCAATTAGTAGCACGTCGCCTAGGTGCTGACTGGAATTACAGTCACCCAAGTGAAATCTTTGCTGAAATGGCTAGTCTTGCTCCATTCTTCTCGCAAGCGAACTATGATGTATTAGAAAATTGGGGTAGCTTCTGTTGGGGTAGCCATGATGGTAAAGACACACCTTTACTATATGAGGATGGCTTTAACTTCCCTGACAAAAAAGCTCGTTTTGCTTTAAATGATTGGATCAGACCGGTTGAATATGAAGCGCAATATGATTGCCATATTAACAACGGTCGTATGCTTGAACACTTCCATGAAGGTAATATGACAAATAAATCAAAAGGTATTCAATCGAAAGTACCTGAAATTTTTGTTGAAGTATCACCAGAACTAGCAAAAGAACGTGGCATTGAAGATGGAGCTCTTCTTCGTTTAGTGTCTCCTCAGGGTGCATTAAAATTAAATGCCCTAGTGACAGACCGCGTACAAGGAAATGAACTTTTCTTACCAATGAACTCTGTTAGCAAAGATTCAGCGATTAATTTCTTAACTGGCCCGGCTGCAGACATCAATACATCGACACCGGCGTACAAACAAACAAAAGTACGCGTAGAAGTATTGAAGCAAAAAGGAAAATCGCCACTTCCTAGAACAAACCCGCGTTATAAAAAACGTCATCCACAAAATGGTGTTGAGGTACAACGTAAATGGAATCGTCCTGGTTACGTTCACTTAACAACTAACGAAAGGGAGTGATTTCATGGCTGCACCAATTACGACAATTCAAAAAGCGCAAGTAACAGAAGAGCAACTAAAGGAAGAAAAGTTAGAGAATTTAAAGCAACTACTTTCTGAGAATGAAGAAATGGTGAATCAGGTCTTTACGATCATGGCAGAATTAAATGATATTGGAGCGCTAGAAGCAGCTACGAAACTACTTGAAGCAAAAGAGGATGTTACACATATCGCTCTTGGTCAATTAACGCGTAAGCCTGTTACGAATATCATCAACAACTTAATGGGTGTTGCAGGAGCATTAACCGAATTGAATCCAGAAACAACAACAAAGCTTATTGAAGGCTTAAATACCGGCTTAGATGAAGCGAACAAAGCCGTTGAATCGGATGAAAAAGTTAGCGCCTTTAAGTTGTTCAAAATGTTAAACGATCCTGATGTTAATCGTGCTGTAAACTTTGGCGTTCACTTCTTAAAAGGGCTTGGCAAAGGCCTAAAATAGGAAGGTGGTTTCTAACATGCTAACGAACGAACACATTTTAAAAACTTTGCAGAAAATCGATGACCCAGAGCTTCATAAAAGCATCGTTGACTTGAATATGGTACGCAATATTCAAGTCAACGGTACGGATATCTCACTTGATATTATCTTGACTATTCAAGGATGTCCTATGAAAGCCAAAATCCAACAAGATGTTGAAGAAGCGTTGAAAGCAATCGGCGCAACAAATGTCTCCATTACATTTGGTTCTATGACAGATGACGAACGTCGTAGTTTAACAGCTTCTTTAAAATCAGAAAAAGTGACGGATAAAGGTATGCCTAAAATGCTTCTACCCGATTCTGGTGTCAAATTTATAGCAGTTACTAGTGGTAAAGGTGGCGTCGGTAAATCTACCGTGACGATTAACTTAGCAGTAGCTCTTGCCCGTCTTGGAAAACGTGTAGGTATTTTAGATGCCGACATATATGGATTCAGTATTCCTGCCATGATGAAGATTCATCAAAAGCCAACAATGATAGACCAAACAGCTATTCCAGTAATAAGTCATGGTGTAAAAATCATGTCGATGGGCTTTTTCACAAACGAAAACCAACCTGTCATGTGGCGTGGCCCAATGCTCAACAAATGGATTCGTAATTTCCTTGTCAATACACATTGGGATGAATTAGATTATCTCCTTATAGATTTACCACCTGGTACAGGAGATGTAGCCATTGATATGGCGGCAATGATCCCACAAGCACATGAAATTATTGTAACAACACCACATCTTGCAGCTTCTCATGTTGCTTCTCGCGCAGGTCTGATGGCTCAACATACGAACCACACGATTCTTGGTGTTATTGAAAACATGGCTTACTTTAAAAACTCAAATGGTGAAAAGAACTATTTATTCGGTCAAGGTGGCGCAGAAAAATTAGCAGATGAGCTTCAGACAAGTATCATCGCTCAAATTCCATTTGCGCAACCTGAGGAAAATACAGGTTCTTCCGTTTATGACGAAGACTCCATTATCGGTGAGGTATTTACCCACCTTGCAGAAGATATGATGTATCAATAAAATGTACCTTTCATCAGTAGGTGGTTTTCTTCATCCCCTACTGATGATTAGTCTTCACCAATCAGACTTTTACAGGCAATTAATCTCCCGCCAAAAGCATGATAAAACACAAAAACCCTTGCCTCACTTTTACACGAGACAAGGATTTTTTTATCGAGCAATGTTCAAGTTTGAAACACTCCCCTATATGTAATTCAATAACCAGCCTTTTTTAAAATCTGCATAAAATAAAAGCGGTACGTATTTTTAACGAAAGTATCTAAAGGCAGCCCAACATTTAATTGATACTTTGTAAAAATAAAATAAAAACGCTTATCCCATTTTAACCGTAATAACTCCCCAGCATCTTCACCGTATTTCTCCGTAAATTCCTCAATTAAAGGTTCAATCATATAGTAGCAATAGTCTTTTAAGTTTGCGAGAGCCTCTATATCTTTCTCCTTTTGAAAACGTGTAATCCAATCTACTAGTTGTTCATTCATGTTAAAATCCATCTCTCTTTATTGAGTTTCTTCCTATTATATTATAACTCTTTTTATAAGTTTCCGCTTCTTTCGTTTTTGAGACATTCAGGCTGGTATCATTGACTATTCTAATTTACGAGTCCTTTATTATATTCAATCCACTTTTCCATTTCTCTCTCTACAGCTCGATTTTGCCATTCAAACCAAATACCTGAGCATTCACTACAGTGACTATCTACCCCACTTTTATTATGCATATCTTTGCGTGTAAATACAGTTTTTTTACGACAGCTGTAGCAGTAAATTTCTAACTCTTTATCAAATTCCATAACGATCAACTCCAACATTTTTACACATATTTCTTTCTGTTTTTTATATAAATTATTCTAATTTACAAAAGAATCTTTACGGAAGGAGAATGATATATGGTTTAGTGAGAACATCATTAATTACATGTGAATAACCCAATAGAGGCTAAGTGCAACAAAATACATTTTTCAAAGAAGTTGATCTGACCACATTAAGAATGAACAACATGAAAAAAGAAAATGCCTCAAATCCTTGAAAACAAAGGATTTAAAGCACTTTTCAGTTGGTTCTAACTCGGTTCTTTTTGTTCCTCACGAGTGGCCTTTTTATGGTTTATTAAAGCTAATCATTAACTTAATCCCGCTTACAATAGTCAGTCGCGACCAGCCTCGTAAAATTTCTGTGCTACCATAGCTGGCCTTGTACGCGTGTCCGTAAAGTGATCACCATCACCTACAATCAGGCGGAACTGCCCGAGCCGTCTGGACATATTCGGATGCCAGCCGTAATTCTCCCCTCGTGGCAATGCGTTGTCTTGGTAGAAATAGACATAGCTTTTGGGCGTAGGTAGCGAGTAGAACGTTTTCAGATCCAGTTTCTCGAAAAGCGGCTTAGCCGGTTCCGGAGTAACGCTTTCATACATCCGTTTAGCTTCCTCTAAAGTGGCCGTATTAACGAACGAATCCCGAAACAAGGAAAACGGCATAAAGATCGTATCGTCCTTCGAGCTGGCTCTGAGCTGTTCAAAACCTTGTAACATTTGGGGCGAGAATTCGTCAGCAACTGATTCTCCGTCTTTCAGTACGAACGCGTCCCAGAAAACAAGTCGCTTTATGCGATCCGGAACCTGCTCTGCAACCTTTTGAATGACTGACCCTCCGAAACTGTGCCCAACGAGAACAAAGTTACGTAGATTCCATTTTGTTATAAAATCAACGACGGACTTCGTGATCATCGCATGCGTGACATTTTTATTCGGATCTTCGCCGTGACCTGCGTATTCAGGTGTATAGACGTCATGCCCTCGACTGCGCAACTCTGCCGCTACTCTATCCCAGAAATGAGCATCAGCCCAAGCACCATGCACTAGCACGAAGGTAAGCAGTTGCTGTGAGGGTAAATGGTGTCTTTCATCAAATTCAAGGGCACCATTGCTCCCGGGAGACCATCCATCAGAATAAGGTGGGTAGCAGCGAGTGCTTTTTCTCTATGCTTCATAGCGTATTTTCTATAGGTTGGAATGTGTGCTTGCATGGTTGTAAGCTTATACCCCATTTGATATGTAAAGGGTGTTTCTGTAATTTCCTGATAGATTTCAGCAAACCACTGAATTAACAATGGTTTGCTTTCATGTAAATTTTCACCTTGTAGCAATTTATCAGCCTTTTTCAGTTTGTCGATTAAGTCCATTCAATAGTTCCTCCAAGTCCTTTTCATCACCGTCTACAATGATTTTTAACATCGCAAATTGCCAATCTTCCATTCCAGCACGTCTACAAGCCTGTACCTTTGTAGACTTTTAAAAAAATTACGAGTTCCTGTTAAATTAAAAGAGGGTTTCCTTATAATGCTTGCAAATAATAGACATCAAGTTTATAAGGGGATTCCGAAAATGGATTTATTATTGTTGTTGGAAATAGTTTTAATGGTGGTTAGCACAGCTGTTATAACAGCATTTAAAGTTGTTGGGGTAAGTGTTTTTTACGGTGTTAAGGTTTATTTAGAGGTTAAAAGCAAAAAGGTTACAAACAAAAAGAAAAAGAAAAAGCCCCGTAAATAGAGGCGGTTCTTATACACTTACATAGGCAAGGCATGTCACACCCTGACCTAACACTGAATTTTAAACTATAGAGAATCGGCTTTTGCTGGTTCTCTCTTTTTTTATATTACCTTCAGCATCCAGTGCAAAGTGCAATATTTGGTGTTATTATAATCTTGCAAGTCATGTACATAGAAAACATGGTACATCAAAAGGAGATAGAGTTAGAAATTGACTATAAAATTAATAGTAAATTATATACTTATACTAATATTTAATATCGGAGGATTATATATTTACAGAAATAGCAAAGGCTGTTTAGTTACCTTATTGAAAGCATTTAGTATTTTTATAATAATCGGTGAAACGATTCTTTTTGTTTATATTGCAGTTAACGGATGTGGTGATTTTTGTGATTGAAAGTGAAACGTCACCAGCGTCACTTCTAAGCTGTTTGGGAAGAAACGATTTACTTTTTTCTTTCCTTTCCCACACTTAACGCACGAAACATGGGCAATTTCCCCCTATATTCACTGCACACGAAGACACATATTTGACACATATAACACTAGCTGTTAAAGAATCTTGAATCAGTGGTATCACTCGTTTAAGTATCTTCAATTATATAAGGCGATACTTGTTTAATAAACTTGAATCAGCGGTATAACGAGTTAAAATCATCAAAATTAGTAAGACGTGAAATCATAGATAAACGCAGGACTATTTAATCAATTTTCAGGGGATTTGATGGTGTTTGTCTTACTTTAGGGGGTTTTCACGGACATATTACTGAGAAAATTAGATAACGGTAAGCTTAAAGTGAATTAACAGTTAAAGCGTTATAAGTTCAAAATATCCTTCTCAAAGCTAAAGCTTTTCGAAGCTTAACTACTAAATGAAATTAGTAATTGTTAATCTGACAAATACAAATACATTTCAGAATAAAGACTAGTTAATACATAGTTAATTAAAGATTTTGCAGCCACTTACTTCAAGTTGTTTCAGAATGACTGACAACGCTTGTCCAATTGCCACATCATTACGTTTTACTTCACGTTTTCTAACTTGAATTAACGGTTGTTCAATTTGGATATCAAATATCCCCTTCTTTTTAGTCAAATGAAAAAAGCACCTCCACCTATAATTCATTAGTACAGAAACTCGACTGACCGAGTACTGTAAAATTGAATCATAAGCGAAAGTGCTTATTTCTCTAGATATAACGTTGTAAAACTGGACGTCCCAGGAGGGATTCGAACCCCCGACCGACGGCTTAGAAGGCCGTTGCTCTATCCTGCTGAGCTACTGAGACATGATGTTATGTAGTCCATATAAGGACAATATTTATTATATGTGCTTAATATCATAATGTCAACATTAATTTTACTATGAAGGCAAGGTTTGCCTCATATTAATATTATATGATTTCATGTACCCCATTATGCCCACTCTCAGCTCTTCTTTTGCTAAAATAATGAAAAGCAATAAAACTGGAGGAAGCTATTATGTTTAAAGATTTAGTTGTCGTCGTAACTGGCGGTGCGCAAGGGATCGGCAAAGGCATTGTACTTACGTATGCAAGAAATGGTGCCAATGTAGTTATTGCCGATGTAAATAAAGAATTAGGTCAGGAATTGGAAAAAGATTTACTTAAGCAAGGTTATTCTGTTCTTTTTGTTCAAACAGATGTTACGAAAGAACAAGACATCGTTTCTTTAATGCAAAAAGTTGTTAATTATTTTGGTACTATTCATATTTTAATTAATAATGCGGGTAAATTTCAACATAAATCTCTCTATGACGTAACGTTGGACGAATGGAACGATATCATCCAAACTAATTTGACGAGTGTCTTTTTGTGTTCGAGAGAGGCTGCAAAAGTTATGCGAGCTAATGTCAATGGTGGCTCAATCGTTTCTATAGCCTCTACACGCGCTGAGAGGTCTGAGCCCCATACCGAAGCCTATGCAGCAACAAAAGGCGGTATCGTTGCATTAACACATGTTTTAGCGCGTTCTTTAGGTCCAGATCATATTACGGTTAATTGTATTTCGCCTGGTTGGATTGAAACGGGTGATTATGAACAGCTCCGTAAGATTGATCACGAGCAGCATTTATCGTTGCGTGTAGGCGTACCTGAAGACATTGCACAGGCTTGCTTATATTTAACTAGCCCCACAAATAATTTCGTCACAGGCATTAATTTAACAGTTGATGGTGGGATGACAAAGAAAATGATGTATGAAGAGTAGGTAACACACTACTTTCAATCAATGAACAAAAGCAAACCAGATTCACTAAGCATTTTTGAATCCGGTTTCTATTTTTGGCGAATAAATTCTAGCCTCTTTACTCTTCGAATAATGAGCAATAGGTTGAATGCCTTGTATAGATTCCTTCACAAATGGAGCTAGTGTGTTGCTTTCAATGTTAATATGAACTCGTTGTAGCTGCCATGGCATATGATCTATATCTATGCGAACTAGAGAACTCTTCCACTTCGACCAAGAATGATAACGTTCCACTAACCATTTATCAAAGGTCGAAGTAATTATTTCACTGGCAGTCGGTTGATATGAAATTTTCAACCTCTCATCTAGTGCACCATGATATAAACTTGTAAAAGAAAAATTGTTCCCTGTTTGGTTTAAAGCTATTTTTGAATGGCGATATGATAAACTGCCCTTTGTAGCTATTTGTACGATAAAACGATTCGTAACATCTAAGTTAAAGAAATAGATACCTTTCATGCCATTATATGTAACATATGTCCGGACATTAAGCTGCAAATGGGAACCTACTCCTGGTAATGGTGGTAGATATCTCAGTCGTTGTCCTTTTACTTTAAAAAGGACAACACTAAGCCAAGCGTTATTTTCATAGAGATCCAGTTGCAACTCTTGCGGAATGTACTGCTCTAAATCCTTAGGTGATACTGGCCAATGTAGAAACAACACATCTTGCCATATTTGCGTCAACATCCACGATTTACTCCACATAAAATAACTCCTTTCTGTAGTTAAATTCTTTCCTACAAAGGAGTTATTCAAACGAAAATGACTATTTTTGTTCTGAATCTAATGTTTCTATTTCAACATATCGGTAATATAAATTGCGCAGTTCGGATTCTTTATAATTGCCTAAATGACTTTTATATTGTGGATGCACCAAAATACCATGATCTCGAAGTTGCTTCACAAACCAACCTTTTGAATACTTATGCACTTTACACATTCCCTTCACTACTATTCATTACATAGCGTATGCTCAGGAATTTGTGTAGTGACAATTTTTACAAAATAAAAAACGAAGAATTTATCCTTCGTTTTTTATTTTGTACCCACAAAGATTTTCCTTGGCAATTGTACTTTCAACTTATGTGCCACAAAAAGTTCGATATGGTTGGTTAGATTGTGTTGGTAATGTCGCGTATTTCTGCTGCTCCTTAGAATGTGCAAACGGAAGAGCAAGAGCATCCAGTAATCGCTCCATTACGCTATAGTCTTCCTGTTCAACTGCAGCCTCTAAAGCTTCTTCTACACGGTGATTTCGTGGAATTACTGCTGGATTATGCTCACGCATTAATTGTTGAGACATATCTTTTGTTTCTTGTTGTCTTTCTAGTCTTGCAAGCCAATTCTTATGCCATTCTTTAAATTCATTTGTACTAAATAACGTTGATTCATCAAATTTATCGAAGGTTAATGCGATAAATGTATTTGTATAGTCTGCTTGATGTTGCTGCATTAACTTTAGAAGCTCTTCAATGAGTGCCATGTCCTGATCTTCTTCGTTGAATATCCCAAGCTTTGCTCGCATACCTGCTAGCCATTTTGCATAATACAATTGAGGGTACTGCTTTAGAGCCTCTTGAGCTAAGTGTATAGCATCTTCCTCATTTTCATGGATTAACGGTATTAATGATTCAGCCAGTCGTGTTAAATTCCATCCTCCGATATTAGGCTGGTTCCCGTAAGCATAACGGCCTTGTCGATCAATAGAGCTAAATACTGTCGCTGGATCATAAGTATCCATAAAGGCGCAAGGACCATAATCAATCGTCTCACCACTAATGGTCATATTATCAGTGTTCATGACGCCATGAATAAAACCAACTAGCTGCCATTTTGCAATGAGAGATGCTTGTTTCTTTATAACTTCCTGTAGAAGGGTTAAATAACGATTTTGAGCTACATCAGCATTAGGGAAGTGACGTTCCAAAGCATAATCCGCCAAAGCTTTCAGCTCCTTCTCAGATCCAAAGTTCGCTACATATTGGAAAGTCCCAACTCGCAAATGACTGCTTGCAATACGCGTTAAAACTGCACCAGGAAGCTCGGTTTCGCGGAGGACAATTTCGCCTGTAGTTACGACAGCTAAACTTCGAGAGGTTGGAATACCAAGTGCATACATGGCTTCACTAATTATATATTCACGTAGCATTGGACCAAGTGTTGCTCTGCCATCTCCGCCACGGGAATAAGGCGTTCTTCCTGAGCCTTTTAGTGCGATATCCAAGCGTTCATGAGTTGGTGTTAGCTGTTCACCTAATAACAGTGCTCTTCCGTCTCCAAGCATATTGAAGTGACCAAATTGATGCCCTGCATAAGCTTGTGCAATGGGTGTGCCACCAGTCGGATTGTTGTTACCTGCAAAAATCTCTACCGCTTCCTCGCTTTGCAAAGCATCGATGTTTAATCCAAGTGAATTGGCAACTGATTCATTTAACATTATTAACTTTGGTGAACGAACTGGATTTAAATTGATTGATGTATAAAAAATGCTTGGTAAGCGGGTATAGCTATTATCAAAATTCCATCCTATTGTATTGTCCATGTTGTCTCCCTTCGTTACGTTTATATTTATTTTTTCTACTTCATCATAAACAATTCATAGCCATTTTTTCCATTTAACTTATTTCAGCGGGTCAAACATCCGCTGAAATAAATTAAAGCCTCCGGTGGATGTCACGAAAATCGGAAAGGAGTTCTTTGTGCAAGCACAAAGCCGATTCCGGACGCAATTATGCCAAGGCATAATTGATTCTTCACCAATCAGGCCAGGATAAAACAAAAAACGCTTAGAGTTCTAAAACTTAAGCGTTTTTGTTACATCATTTTCGCATAAACTTGTGGGTGGAAATACAGCTATTATCATCCGTCAAGAACTTTACTTCAAAATACGTATCTTCAACCTCTACAAGGGTAAAGCTTTTTTCTTTACGACCACGTGGTTTTAATAAACTCCCCGGATTTAAAAATAACACATCATCAATCATTTCTGCCCCAAGAATATGAGAGTGACCAAAGCACGCAATTTGTGCGTCTACCTCTTTGGCACGATATGATAAGGATAAGATTGATGTTTTAACATTGAATAAGTGGCCATGTGTTGCAAAGACTGTTACGTCCTCTAAATCGAATACTGCTTCATCAGGAAAGGCTTTATCGATATCACAATTTCCTCGTACTTTCTTCATGCCATCCAGCGCTTTATGTGAGAAAGGAAGCTCACTATCTCCACAGTGAATCAAAGCATCAACATTTGGGTAAAAGCTACGTACTTTTTCAATCACATCACTATCGCCATGTGTATCACTCATGACCAGTATTTGCATGGATATCACCTCTTATTTTATAAGACTTGGCAATTGTTCCTTCAACTTACGAATCGCATTCCCGCGGTGGGAAATTGCTCCTTTTTCATCGGCAGTTAGCTCTGCCATCATACGGTTTAAGCTTGGGACAAAGAAGACTGGATCATAACCAAATCCGTTTGTACCACGTTTTTCGTGTGCAATGACACCTTCACAAGTACCAAAAACTGTTGTCGTTTCAAAACCAGGCCCCGCAATAGCGATGCAACAGCAGAAGCGGGCTGTACGCTTTTCATCTTCGACATTTTTTAGGTTTTCTAACAACTTAACCATGTTTGCTTCATCATCATGATCACCAGCATAACGTGCAGAATAAACACCAGGTTCACCATTTAATGCATCAACAGCTAAGCCACTATCATCAGCAATAACAATTGTGCCAAGCTCTTTTGCCAATGCTTCTGCCTTTAAGATCGCATTTTCCTCAAAAGTAGTGCCTGTTTCTTCTATTTCCATCTCTGGGGCAACATCAAACATCGTTACTACTTCATAACCAAGTGGACCAAATAATGCTTCGAAATCTTTTGCTTTTCCTTTATTTTTCGTTGCAATGACTACTTGTTTCATGTTATTCATTTCCTCCCACTTTGTTAGCCAATTCACCTAGTGTCTCTTTTTGAAGTGCAATCAATTGTTGAATGCCTTCTTCACCTAACGCCAGTAGTTCATTTAACTCTTCACGAGAAAAGGTTGCTTCTTCACCTGTCCCTTGTAGCTCAACAAATCGTCCTGCTCCTGTCATGACGATATTCATATCTACAGCAGCAGCGACATCTTCAACGTAGTTTAAGTCTAAAATTGCCCCATGATCCTCTACAATACCAACACTCGTTGCAGCTAAATAGTCTGTCACCGGAAATTTCGCTAATTGTTTTTCTTCTGCAACCTTAGCAATTGCCTGTGTCATCGCTACAAATGCTCCTGTTATTGAAGCTGTACGTGTCCCTCCGTCTGCTTGAATCACATCACAGTCAATCCACACAGTACGCTCACCAAGTGCTTCTAAATCAACGACAGCACGTAATGCACGACCGATTAATCGTTGAATTTCCATTGTACGGCCATTTACTTTGCCACGAGATGATTCACGTGCTGTACGCTGTGCTGTTGCACGAGGTAGCATTGAGTATTCTGCAGTGATCCACCCTTTGCCTTGTCCACGTAAAAACCCAGGAACCTTATCTTCTATCGTTGCTGTACAAATTACTTTCGTATTGCCTACTTGAATTAACACTGAGCCTTCTGGGTGCAATAGATACTCACTATCCATTTTCACAGGTCGCAGTGCATCTATATTTCTTCCATCAAATCTTGTCATAGTTTTCGTTCCTCCTAAAATCTTTCGCGCACTCATCTTAACATAATTTTCACCTTCAAAAAAGTGCTCGGTCCCTTATGTACAATGCTAAAAACGGCAAAAATCAGCCTAGCCCCCTAGCTAAGCTGATTTTTTATTTTAATGTCATACGTTTTATATGAAGAGTACCTTGCTCAAGCCAACTTTCAGCTATCGAACGGAAAATTGGAACAGAACCAGTTGCATAAAATTTATGAGCAGGCACAGCGTCTGGGTCAGCCAAAGTACCATTATACGCAAGCATTTCTTGAACATCCTTTGCTGTTTCCTCAGCGGAAGATAGCACAAAAACTTCTTCTCCTACAACAGCTTCAATTTGTTTTTGCAAAATTGGA
Organism: Lysinibacillus sp. NPDC092081; assembly: GCF_044755845.1. Lineage (NCBI taxonomy): Bacteria > Bacillati > Bacillota > Bacilli > Caryophanales > Bacillaceae > Lysinibacillus > Lysinibacillus sp. NPDC092081. Next base: position 224,178 of record NZ_JBIVRU010000002.1, on the reverse strand, counting down.
TAGTGCGTACATCCTAGTATGACCGTATCAAATTGTTCGTTTTTTATCGGTTTTAAGCCTTCCGCAATTAATTTATTTGCAAATTCACCTTTATATTCGCCACTTTCTACAAGTGGTACGAATGTAGGGCAAGCAAGTGGAATAATATGAGTTGAAGTATTCAGTGAAAGTAAGGCTTCCTCATACGCCCCACTTTTAATTGTACCTTCTGTTGCAAGCACAACGACTTCATGTCGCTTCGTTTTCTTTACAGCTGCACGTGCGCCAGCATTAATAACGCCTAGTACCGGAAAAGGCATATTTCTTTGTAAACTTTCGAGTGCTACTGCAGTCGCTGTATTACAAGCAATGACGAGCATTTTGATATTCATTTTCTCTAGTGCTTTAGCCATTTGCCAAGTAAAATTTCGTACTTCCTGACGAGTTCTTGGACCATACGGACATCTTGCTGTATCACCAATATAATAGATCGTTTCATTTGGTAATAGCTTCATTATTTCTTTTGCTACGGTTAAACCGCCTACTCCTGAATCAATAACGCCTATCGGGGCATTCATACTTTCCGCCTCAATCCTGTTTCATGTGTACATGTAGTTTTTCTAAATAGCTTGATAATTGCGCGACTTCTTGTTCATTAAAACCAACAAGCTTCTCTTGCAAATAGTGCTGTCTTTTTTCAATAACCTCTTGAATAATACGTTTGCCCTTCTCGAGAAGATGAACAACAACGACACGACGATCATTTTCGTCACGTACTCGCTTGACTAATTCATTTTTCTCCATTCGGTCCACTAGATCTGTTGTTGTACTAAAAGCTAAGTATAATCGATTTGACAAGTCGCCAATTGTTATATCTCCAAGCTCTTCTAACCACTGTAATGCAACAAATTGTGGCGGCGTAATCGCATATTGTGAAACAATCTCTCTTCCTTTTTGCTTCACAATCGCCGCTATATAGCGTAATTCCTTTTCAACCGTTGCAACGGTTTCAGGTGAGTGCTTTGTTACTTCATCCGACATATAACTATTTCACTCCTAAAAATACGTTGAATAGTTCTATTTTGTCGTTTTTTTTCTGAAATAGCAAGTGTCCAATTAGTCTAATTTGAATTCTTCTAAGCGTAACAGCTCAATTAACGCCTGAGATCGATTCGTTACACCTAACTTTTGAATTGTATTGGAAATGTGATTTCGCACTGTTTTTTCACTAATACCAAGTTGCTCTGCAATATCCCTCGTTGTTTTTTCAGCTAATAAAAGCGCAAATATTTCACGTTCTCGGTTCGTTAAAAGAGAACGATGATGAGAGCCATTCATTTTCAGTTACACCCTCCTCCCCCGCACGTATTGTAACTTATGTAAAGGAATGGGGAGCGGTGACGGCTATTTTCATGAATATCTCGTGTTTCTTTAAAAAAATCGGAAATTGCTTCCATACATTAATGAATTTTATGTAAAAATGCAATTTCAACCGTCGAAATCATTGTTTATACTTCTTTTCCCGAGGGACTTTTTCGCAATAATGTAGAAAAATATTACTGTCAATCCATTATGCCTCGGCATAATTGCGTCCGGAGGCTTTAGATTCTGCTGAATGAAGTTAAAACTTTCTACAGATAACTTTCGCGATCCTATATGGACACTAAGTTTGCTATCTGAATTTTTGCTTCTTCAGATAGAGGTACACTCTTCCCAGTTCGAGGGTCCATTTGCACTACCGTACCACGCCCCGTAAAGCAAACCTCATCATGTTGGTTTTTCGCTAAGTAATGAATATCCATTGATGAGTTTCCTACTTTCGCTATCTTCGCATAAACTCTTAGCACATCATCAAAGAAAACCTGCTTCACGTAATCACACTGTAAGTCGGCTACAATCGGAATCCCCTCTACATGTTCATCAATTGCTGATGGCATTAGAACACCTAAATGACGGAAATAATCGATTCGTGCTTGTTCAAAAAATGTAAAGCTAACGGTATTGTTCATATGACCATACATATCCGTTTCTGAAAAACGTACACGGACCTCAATAAAAAATGCAAAATCCTTTGCCCATTCCTGAAAATCTCCGATATAATTTGCTTTCATCTTAACCATCCCCCTAATTTTCATTCGCTTCTTCCCAAAACAACAGATGGAATTAGCAAGTCATAAATGAATCTATATTCATTATAAAGGAAAATACTATATTATCATAGAAAACTCCAATTTTTTCTCGATTTATTCGAAATCTCCTTTTTTTTCAAAAACTCAACAATCCCCGTTCTATTTTTTGCTGTATTGAAGTCATCTTATTTAGTTTATTACTCTTTCTTGAAAATGCCCCTATTCAGAACTCGATATAATGCGAAACTTTAATCGGTGGGTCTTTCCAGTTAATCTATAAAATTGTTTTATATTTACATAAAAAAACCCCCTCACACATTAAGTGTAAGGGGGTTGGGAGTAATAGCTTGTACTATTAGTCTACGTAGTGGTCAGAACCGAAGAAGTTACGGAACATTTGCACTGAAGTTGCACGGTTTAATGATGCGATAGATGTTGTTAGAGGAATACCTTTTGGACAAGCAGCTACACAGTTTTGTGAGTTACCGCAGTTTGCAAGGCCTCCATCACCCATGATCGCATTTAAACGTTGGTCTTTAATCATTGCACCAGTTGGGTGAGTGTTGAATAGACGTACTTGTGATAATGGTGCTGGTCCGATGAATGAAGCTTTTTCAGACACGTTTGGACATGCTTCCATACATACACCACAAGTCATACATTTAGATAATTCATAAGCCCATTGACGTTTACCTTCTGGCATACGTGGACCTTCACCTAAATCATAAGTACCATCGATTGGAACCCATGCTTTAACTTTTTTTAGTGCATTGAACATACGCTCACGGTCAACTTGTAAGTCACGAATAACTGGGAAAGTTTTCATAGGCTCAAGTTTAATTGGCTCAGTCAATTGGTCAACAAGAGTTGAACATGATTGACGTGGGCGGCCATTGATAACCATTGAACATGCACCACAAACTTCTTCAAGACAGTTCATATCCCATGCTACTGGAGAAGTGTTTTCACCATTTTCAGTAACAGGATTTTTTTGAATTTCCATTAAAATAGAAATTACGTTCATACCATGACGGTAAGGCACTTGGAATTTTTGCCAGTAGCCATTGCCGCCTTTTGTATCTTGACGTAAAATTTCCACTTTGACCATTCTTCCAGTATTTGCTGCGATTTGCATAACTTTTAGTCTCCTTTCGCAGAGTAGTCACGTTTACGTGGTGGAATTAATGAAACGTCGACTTCTTGGTACGTGATGATTGGATCACCAGTAGTTGGGTCAAACTTCGCAATTGTTGTTTTTAAGAAGTTCTCATCATCACGGTTCGGGAAATCTGGCTTATAGTGAGCACCGCGAGATTCGTTACGTAGTAATGCACCTTTTGTCATTACTTTTGCTAGGTAAATCATATTTTTCAACTGACGCGTAAAGTGAGCACCTTGGTTACTCCATTTTTGAGTATCGTTGATGTTAATGTTTTCCCAACGTTTTTGGAATTCATCAAGTTTATTCAATGTATCTTGAAGTTGGTCGTTGTAACGTACTACTGTCATAGTAGCTGTCATCATTTCACCAAGCTCTTTATGAAGCAAGTAAGCGTTTTCTGTGCCGTCCATTTTCATGACAGCATCCCACTTAGCTTGTTCTTCTTTAACGCGAGCATCGAATACTTCTTGAGAAATATCTTCAGCATGCTTTTTAAGATGTTTAACATAATCTACTGCGTTTGGTCCAGCAACCATACCGCCATAGATAGCAGATAATAATGAGTTCGCACCAAGACGGTTTGCACCATGTTGAGAATAATCACATTCACCTGCTGCAAATAGACCAGGAATTTCAGTCATTTGGTTGTAGTCAACCCATAATCCACCCATTGAGTAGTGAACTGCTGGGAAAATTTTCATTGGTAATTTACGTGGGTCATCTCCTACGAATTTTTCGTAGATCTCGATGATACCACCTAGTTTAACGTCTAATTCGTGTGGATCTTTATGAGAAAGATCTAGGTATACCATGTTTTCGCCGTTGATACCAAGTTTTTGGTTTACACAAACGTCGAAAATTTCACGTGTTGCAATATCACGTGGTACTAAGTTACCATATGCAGGGTATTTCTCTTCTAAGAAGTACCAAGGCTTACCGTCTTTATATGTCCAAATACGGCCACCTTCACCACGAGCTGATTCTGACATTAGACGGTTTTTGTCATCTCCAGGAATCGCTGTTGGGTGAATTTGGATGAACTCACCATTCGCGTATGAGGCACCTTGTTGGTAAACGATAGAAGCAGCTGAACCTGTATTAATAACAGAGTTTGTTGTTTTACCGAAGATAATACCAGGGCCACCAGTCGCCATAATAACAGCGTCTGCACGGAATGATTTGATTTCTTCTGTACGCATATCTTGCGCTACGATACCACGACATACGCCGTCAGGATCGACTACTGCACCAAGGAATTCCCAGTGCTCATATTTGTTCACTAAACCAGCTACTTCGTGAGAACGAACTTGCTCGTCTAGTGCGTATAGTAATTGCTGACCAGTTGTTGCACCAGAGAAGGCTGTACGGTGCATTAAAGTACCACCGAAACGACGGAAGTCAAGAAGACCTTCTGGTGTACGGTTGAACATTACACCCATACGGTCCATTAAGTGAATGATACCAGGGGCTGCATCACACATACCCTTAACAGGTGGTTGGTTCGCTAAGAAGTCCCCACCATAAACTGTATCATCAAAGTGGATCCAAGGAGAATCCCCTTCACCTTTTGTATTTACCGCACCATTAATTCCGCCCTGCGCACATACAGAGTGTGAGCGTTTTACAGGAACTAATGAGAATAAATCAACTTCAGTACCAACTTCAGCTGCTTTAATCGTTGCCATCAGACCAGCTAGACCGCCGCCGACAACAATTATTTTGCTTTTCGCCATGATTATTTCTCACTCCTCTTAAAAAATTGCAATGATTGCATGTACTCTATAGTAGCTTCTATTACATTAAACGAAAGCTAAAATAGCAGCCACACCAACTACACTTAGAATTACGAAAATAATGTTTGTTACATAAGTAGCAATCTTTTGAGACTGAGGAGATTGTATAATACCCCAGCTTACTAGGAATGCCCATAAACCGTTAGATAAGTGGAAAGTAGCTGATATAATACCAACAATGTAGAATCCAAGCATGAATGGATTAGAGACAATATTCGCCATCATATCGTAATCAACTTCTGTACCAAGCGCTTTTTGAATACGAGTTTGGAAAATATGCCATGCAATGAAGATCACTAAGAATACACCAGTGAAACGTTGTAATGAATACATCCAGTTACGGTATGTGCTGAAACGTCCTGTATTTGGTGTAGCAGTGAATGCAATGTAGACACCATAAAATGCGTGGAACATTAATGGAATATAGATGACAATCCATTCAACTAGGATAAGGAATGGAATCTTTTCCATATTTGCGGTAGCTGCGTTGTAACTTTCTGCTCCGCCTGTTGCTGTAAAGTTAATTAACAGGTGCATCGTTAAAAACAGACCTACTGGTATGATCCCAAGTAGAGAATGTAAGCGACGCCATAAAAACTCTCGATCTTTCGACAAGACTGTTACCCCCCTTAGTACTTAAAATAGCACAACAAAAGAAGTCATCATTTTGTAACTGATACTTCATTGACTGTGTATTTCATCATGGTACAATATTATGACATGTTTATTGTACTCTCAAGAGCTACGAGCGTCAAGGCAACTAAGAGTTTTTCACAATCCTTATTAAAGAAACAATCTAGTACATGATGCTTCGTTTTTTCTCGAAAAATCTATCTTTACTTTATCAGTGTCAAATTTTAAGAAAATTCTAAGAAAGAAGGATTTAAATGTTAAACACTTCATCACCTACAATCTCAGCATTTGGCTATGAGATAATTCGCGATTATATTTTATCTTCTATTCTTGGTAAACATGAAGGAGATGTACTTTACTGGGCAGGAAAAGATCTAGCTCGGAAGTTCCCATGTAAAAGTCAAGAAGAACTTATCGCATTTTTCGCAGATGCCTGCTGGGGTAATTTAGAACTTGTCAAAGAATCGAAGGATGGCCGTATATTCCAGTTGACAAATGATCCAGAACTGTTACAAATCGGTCTTCGTAGCTTTAGACTTGAAGCAGGATTTATAGCTGAACAAATCCAGCAAGCAAAAGGTTATTTAACAGAATGCTATGATGAAAAACGCGAAAAGCAACAGAACGTTATGTTTACAGTAAAATGGGACGTCAAAGAACGAATCATGAACACCGTTCCTACAGAATAAAACGAAAAGGATTGTCATCCGAAATTTATGGATGACAATCCTTTTTATGTATGCTAAATATATAAGATTAATAGAGAGAAGACTGACGGAACGGAAATCAACCCCTCGTTTTGATCACGAATCATTTTTATATTTATAGTTGTGCATGTCTTTCTTTTAAGAGCACATCTATTAACGATATAAATGCTTCTAAAATACTAAGTGAGTGTTGAATCATTTCCTCTAAGTTACTAATTGACAGTTCATTCACTAATTTTTGTGCGGCCATATGTACTAATTCATGAGGTTGTTCTATATGACGATATTCTGGTAAATTCTGATATTCCTCAAAATGTCCATAATACCATTTCCCAAACATACATTGATGATGCGTCTTTAAAGTTTCTTTATGACCAGCCTTTTGAATAGCATTTCGTAAAAAGCTAGCATGATCCATTAACCTTGCGGCCAATTGGCTAACTACCGTTTGCTCTGAGGGCTTTCTGATTGTCGGTGCAATAGCTTTTAACATTTCAGATACTTGATTTTGTATTATATCCGAGAAGTCACTAGTATGTGATAATTCCGTCGTTGTTTCCGCTAAACGACCTACAGCTATTACATTTTCTTCTGATGCAGCTGTTATTTGATGAATTCCATGTGCTGCTTCTTCAATATTTTTACTTGTTACAGTCAGATTAGCAATATTGTTCTTCATGATACTTAAAAAGTCAGTTAAATAATGTTCGACTTGTTTAATATTTGTTATTGTATTATGTAATTTCTTATCAATGACTGATCGAATTTTCGTCATTTCTTGCAATGAACCTTTCGAGCTGTTGGCTAACTTCCCTACTTCCATCGCGACAACATTAAAGCCCTTTCCATGCTCACCAGCTCGCGCGGCTTCAATAGAGGCATTTAAGGATAGTAGTTGTGTTTGATCGGCAATCCCGGTTACCCCTTTACCGATATCATCCATTTTAGTTATTTCATCATTCAATTGCTCTGTTGAATGAGCTCCTTTAGCCAACAACTCCTGAACCATTTCACCTTTTGAAATGGATGATTCCATTTCCTCTACAAGGTATAATGAATGCTGTTTTATTTCTTGAATATTTGCATTAACATTTTGCTCAACCGCAAGCATCTCTTCTGTATTTGACGACATTTCTTCACTCATTGCGGAAATATCCCCTACACTCGTTGAGACATGTTGAACCTTTAAAGCCGTTTGAAAATTAATTAACTCCATATGCGCTAGTACAAAGTCTAAAATCGCATTTTTCACATCAATGCTTTCCTGCTCAAGTTCCAATTCCAGAATTCGCTTTTTTAATATTTGTATTTCTAAATCGTTGTCTCTTTCAACGCTTTCATCCATTGTTTTTTGAAATAAACCGAATAATACCATACAAACTCCCACCTTCCCCTTGGTAAAACATGTCACTTTTTATTATATAACAATAAAATTGGATAAAATATTAAATTGATGTGAACAAAAAAAGATGTGCCTTTTTCAGACACATCCTATTCAAAATTATATGTAAAGCGTTTGTTCTAAGTTAAATTCATCATGTAATGCATTTGCTGCACGAATCATTTCGTCCTGAGGAACAACGACAGACACTTTTATTTCAGAAGTACTGACCATTTTTACAGGGATACCTTCACGACGTAGACGATCAAACATTCGGGCAGCCACCCCTGGATTAGATGCCATTCCTGAGCCAATAATTGAGACTTTTGCTAAGCCAATTTCAAAATCAGCAAAACTAAACCCTAATGATAATTTACTATCTTCTAGGACACGTAATGCTTCAGCGAACTCCTCTTTTAAAATGGTAAATGATACAGTTGGCTTTAAGCCATCAATTATTGCTTGTACGATTATATCGACGTTTATGCAATTTTCTGCAAGTATTGTGAACATATCTGCTAATGAAGCATTGGAATAAGCATCATAACCAACTGTTAAGCGAATAATGTCTGACTCATAGGCAACACCACGTACAATTAAATTTTTCTCCATTTCAACTTCCTCCTTCAATAAAGTACCTACTGTATCTATTTCGCTCGACAGAATGATAACCGGGATTTGAAACTTCTTTGCTAACTCTACAGCTCGTGGGTGTAAAATTTGTGATCCTAAGTTTGATAGCTCTAGCATCTCATCGTAGGAAATTTCTTTTAACTTTTGTGCCCCAGCAACATGATTTGGATCAGCTGTATAGACTCCATCCACATTCGTGTAAATATCTACCCGCTCCGCCTTCAATTTTGCTGCAATAGCTATAGCCGACGTTTCCGCACCACCTTTACCTAACGTCGTAATATTCCGTAAATTATCGATACCCTGTTCCCCAGCAACGATTACGATTTTCCCCTGTACAAAATACTCTTCTATTCGACTAGCATCCATCTCATCAATACGGGCATTACTATACATAGCATCGGTTTCAATGCCTGCCTGCCAGCCTGTTAATGACACTGCATCGTATCCTTCCTCCTGTAAAGCAATTGCCACTAATGTACTTGTAAGTTGTGAGCTTGTTGAAAATAGTGCGTCTAGTTCACGCTTAGATGCGTTGTCTGATAGATCACGAGCCATCTTTGCTAATTCTTTAGCCATACCCCTCATAGCTGTAGTGACAACGACAACATCAAAACCTCTTTCCTTTTCTACAATCGCCTTTTTCGCAACATTTCGAATGTGCTCTGTTGATGCTAATGTAGCACCACCAAATTTCATCACAATTCTCGCCATCTTTATCATTCTCCTTCGTATTCAATCATTTCGCTGATTATAAAGTAGCTATACTTTTGTGGCTCTTCACCAAATTAACGCTGCAAAAGCAAATAGCGCCCTTGAAATAATACGGTTGGCATCACCTCTTAGGTCAGAGTAACTACCTTGAAAAAAGGTTGTCTCTAGAAAGCAAAAAAAGGCAGCTCTCACATAACGTGAAAGCTGCCTATAACATGTACAATAATAGTAACTTGCGCATGTGTGATAGCTCTCCGAAACGATTAGAATCGACAGTCTTACATCTCTTAAATGTAAAACCAGCACAGCATCGGAATCAACGATGCTCCACTTCGGCAAGCTTCCCTTTCATACGTTTTCACTGGACTTGTTCGTCCTCGAACGTACTACTCTTAAACCTTGCACCTCTATCATCACTAAATAGTGAAGTATTTAATTGAACCTTAGTGAAGAAATTTCCAATTTAATAAGTAGAAACTACTGAAAAACTAAGGCACGGTATATAACATTGCTATACTGAAGGGGCAATGTTATATACAACCTTAGCATACGTCTAATCCTTTGACAACGTCTCTTGTTGAAAATAAGCATAGATATTGCTAGCTAGATTAGCTGGCATCCCGGCTTCCTGTAATGCCTGCATACTTGCCTCACGAATTTTTTTGACAGAGCCAAAATGCTTAAGTAATTGCTGTTTTCGCTTTGGACCAATGCCCTCTATATGATCGAGGACAGATTGTATAGCATGCTTCTCGTGCTGCTGTCGCAAGAAGGTAATAGCAAAGCGGTGTACTTCGTCCTGAATTCGTTGCAGTAAGTAGAATCCATCACTTGTACGCTTTAACGCAATTACTTCAGGTGGATCACCAAATAAAAGCTGTGACGTATTATGCTTTTCATCTTTTGCTAATCCAGCAATTGGAATGACAAGGCCGAGTTCATCCTCTAATACTTCTCGTGCGACTTCCATTTGCCCCTTCCCACCGTCAATTAGTACTAAATCTGGCAAAGGTAGACCTTCCTTTAATACTCGTGTGTAACGACGACGGATTACTTCCTGCATTGCTCCGTAATCATCGTGCTTGGCAGCTGTACGTGTTTTGTACTTTCGATACTCCTTCTTTGCAGGTTTTCCATCGATAAATACAACCATTGCAGATACAGCATCTGTCCCATGCATATGGCTATTATCGAAAGCTTCAATCCGTAAAGGCGTAGAAATGCTCATAGCTTCACCAAGTGCCTCACATGCTCCTATAGTGCGTTCTTCCTGACGTTCAATAAGTTGGAACTTCGCTGCTACAGCAATTTCAGCATTTTTCGTCGCTAATTCAACTAGCTCTTTTTTTTGTCCACGTTTTGGTGTCAGTACCTTAACTTCTAGTAATTCCGTTAAAATATCTGCATCAATAGATTGTGGGATAAAGATCTCCTTAGGCTTAATGTGCTCTAGTTTTTCGTAAAATCGTCCAACGAACGTTAAAAATTCCTCTTCTGCCTCTTGATAAATTGGGAAAATCGAGACATCTCGCTCAATGAGCTTTCCTTGACGGACAAAGAAAACTTGAACACACATCCAGCCCTTCTCGACGGCATAGCCAAATACATCGCGGTTAGTTGTATCACTTGAGACGATTTTTTGCTTTTGCATGACTGTATCGATATGTGCAATTTGATCACGAAATTCCTTTGCACGCTCAAACTCTAAATTTTCTGCGGCCGCTAGCATTTTTACCTCTAGCTCCTTTTTGACTTCCTCAACCCCACCATTTAAAAATTTTGTCATATCCTCAATCATATCGTGGTAAACTTCAGCATCAATATCCTTCACACAAGGGGCTAGACATTGCCCCATGTGATAATACAAACAAACCTTGGTAGGGAGTTGTACACATTTTCGCAGAGGATATAAACGATCTAGCAGCTTTTTCGTCTCACTTGCTGCATACGCATTCGGATAAGGACCAAAATATTTTGCCTTATCCTTTTTCACTTTTCGTGTTGTAATAAGACGTGGGTGTTTTTCATTTGTAATTTTTAAATACGGATACGTTTTATCATCCGTCAGCATAATATTGTACTTCGGATCATGTAGTTTTATAAGATTAAGCTCTAAAATTAAAGCTTCAATATTGGAGGATGTCACAATGTACTCAAAATCTTCTATTTCGCTTACAAGTCTTTGTGTTTTCCCTTCATGCGTACCAGTAAAATACGAGCGTACTCGATTTTTCAGCACTTTTGCTTTCCCGACATAAATAATGGTTCCTTGTCGATCTTTCATCAAATAGCAGCCAGGCTGATCTGGTAAAATTTCAAGCTTTCGTTTAATTAAATCATTCATCGCCTACCTGCCCCCCTTTTTCTTAAAATAGCGTTCGTTCCCTAAATACAGCTTTGTATACCACATTGTCTGCTTCTAAGGATAACGTTCGCTTTTTCTCTATATTATATAACGAAAAAAAGCCAAGCACATCTTATTGATGGCTTGACTCTTTTTTTCTTACAGATTAAGCATGTTTTGCGATAAATGCTTCTAACGCTTCTTTTGGTTGGAAACCAACAGTTTTATCTACTATTTCACCGTCTTTGAATAATAGTAATGATGGGATAGACATAATTTGGTATTGAGCTGCAGTACCTTGGTTGTTATCTACATCTACTTTTACAATTTTAGCCGCACTACCTGCAGCGTCCATTTCTTCAAGAACTGGTCCAATCATTTTACAAGGTCCGCACCAAGCAGCCCAAAAGTCTACTAGTACTAACCCTTCTTTAATATCGTCTTGGAAAGTTGCATCTGTTGCATGTACAATTGCCATTTGAAATCCTCCTTAAACTTACTATGTTTGTAGTATAGCATGGATAAATTCTCTTGAGCGAACAATCTGCCTAGTATGCATAATTTATGAAAAACAAGGTCGAAAATGGCATTAAACTGATTTGTTATTTAGCCTCATTTTCTTGAAAACGACCTTTAAAGACATACGTTAACGTAATAAAGAGATAAATAGCTAATGTAATACCTGTTACGATAATAGATGTTGTAAAAATAATACCAATCAGGATTGCACTTAACGCAATAATAGCGATCCAAGTTGTATAAGGGTACCATTTCACAGTATAGGTACTTGTTTTTTCCGGCTGTTTTTTACGCGATTTCAGATGCGCAATCGCAATAATTAACCAAATAAATAACACTGTATATCCAAGTGAACCCATTAGGAAATCAAAGGTTTTGCTTCCCGCAAATAAAGAAAATATTACAGCCATATATAAAGCTAACGTACACATAAATATGGCATATACAGGAACCTTTCTTTTTGATAAGTGGGCAAAGATTTTAGGAACACGCCCGTCCACAGCTTGTGTATACAGAACGCGTGATGAACCATAAAGTCCAGAGTTCATTGATGAAATAATGGCAAGTAAAACAACAGCGTTCATAATATGGTCAGCACCAGGAATCCCAATCATTTTAAAAACCATTACAAACGGACTTTCTGGTACCCCGTTTACTTCATTCCAAGGAATCAAGCTAACGATAATAAAGAAAGGAATTAAATAAAAAGTCACAATACGTACTAATGTACTGCGAACAGCTTTTGGCACTACTTTCTCTGGATTTTTCGTTTCAGCTAATGTAATACCAATAATTTCAGTACCACCATAAGAATAAATAACTACAAGCATTGCAGCAATCAACCCCATTGATCCGTTCGGGAAGAAACCGCCATGTTCCGTTAAATTGGAAAAACCAACCGCTGTATGATTACCAAAAGTAACAAGCAATAATATTAATCCCGCTATGATGAACACCACAATAACGGTAATTTTAATTAACGCCAGCCAATATTCAGTTTCAGCAAACACTTTCACTGATAACAAGTTAATAGCTGTAACTAACACCGAAACAGATAATGCAAGTATCCAAATTGGGTAATCTGGCAACCAATATTGAATAAAAATGGCAGCAACTATAGATTCTGCCGCAATATTTAACACCCACATTTTCCAATAGATCCAATCTAGAAAATAAGCTGGATACTTTCCTAAAACGGCTTGCACTAAATCTCTAAATGTTCTCGCTTCGCTATTGCGGACAGCCATTTCTGCTAAACCTTGCATAACAAATAGCAGAATAATCCCACCAATTAAGTACGCAATAAGTACTGATGGACCTGCCATATCAATGGCTGTACTGCTTCCTTTAAACAACCCTGCACCAATGGCACCACCTAAAGCCATCATCGTAATATGCCGTGAGGTCATCGTTCTCTTTAATTTCTGATTGTCATTTTCCATTTCCTTACCTCCTAAATTGAACAAATGCGCTAAAGCGCTCGTTTACATCCGACAAGCGCTGGAGAGCCCGAAGCAAAAGTAAGTGCTCCTCCACTTTTGCCCGAGGGATCGAAGCGACCTCGAGGATGTAGCGCTTTAGCCTAGACGAAAACAAAAAAGGCATATCGTCTCTTCTTTCCTTCATTATCAAATGAAAGAAGAGACGATATGCCATAAGCAAACCGCGGTACCACTCTAATTGGTTCTTAAAGAACCCTGCTTAAAAACCTAATAACGAAGGTTAACCGTCCAACAAATAGAATATTCTGCAAATTCCATTTATCTTACCGCTCCTAGGCAAGTTCAAAGTCTTATTGGACTGCGTTGCACCAACCCGCAGCTCTCTTCACCAAATAATGAGCTTTTACTACTCCTAATCTTTGCGTTTCAAATTGATTTAAATTAATATTCATCACTATACGTTCTAAAATTAATTATGTCAACATTTTATTTTGCAATAACTTTAAAAAATCAAAAAATTCAACAAAAAAAGCAGGGAAGATACATCCTCCCTGCTACAAATATCATTAATCAGGCATTCACTTTTAACGCTTTAAATTCTTCGATTAGAAGAGGCACTACCTCAAATAAATCACCTACGATACCGTAGTCCGCAACTTTGAAAATATTTGCTTCTGGATCTTTATTAATCGCAACGATTACTTTTGAGTTTGACATACCCGCTAAGTGCTGAATTGCTCCAGAAATACCTGCTGCGATGTAAAGATCTGGTGTTACTACCTTACCTGTTTGACCGATTTGAAGTGAGTAGTCACAATATTCAGCATCACATGCACCACGTGAAGCACCCACTGCACCACCAAGTAAATCCGCTAGCTCTTTTAATGGTTCAAAACCTTCATCAGATTTTACGCCACGACCACCTGCTACAACTACTTTTGCCTCAGAAAGATCGACACCCTCTGAAGATTTTCGTACTACCTCTTTAATGATTGTACGAAGGTTTGTAATATCTACAGTAACAGAAGTGATGTCACCTGATTTACCGGCAACTTTTTCTAATGGTGCAATATTATTTGGACGAACTGAGGCTAAAACCAAACCGTCTTTTACTTTAATTTTTTCAAAAGCTTTACCAGAGTAAATTGGACGGATGAATACAACATCATCGCCAGCACCTTCAATAGACGTTACATCAGATACAAGACCTGCTTGTAATTTACTTGCAATTTTTGGTGATAAATCTTTACCGTTTGCAGTATGACCAAATACGATACCAGCTGGTTTTTCTTCCTCAATTACTGCTAATAAAGCTTGACCATAGCCATCAGATGTATATTGTTTTAAATGTGGATGCTCCACCGTTACAACACGATCAGCACCATATTCAAATAATGCGCCTGTTAAGCTTGCTACGGCATCCCCTAAAAGAACACCCACAACCTCACCACCATCTGCGATTTGCTTTGCAGCTGCAATTGCTTCGAAAGAAACATTACGTAAGCTTCCTTCACGAACTTCACCTAATACTAATACTTTTTTTGACATAGTATATTCCCTCCGTTACCCTTTAAGATTCGATTTGCGTTATCAGATGACTTAAACTACTTTCGCCTCTGTATGAAGTAGGTTTACTAGTTCTTTTACTTGTGCAGAAAGTTCGCCTTCAAGAACACGACCTGCTGCCTTTTGAGCTGGTAAGAAAATATCAACTGTTTCTACCTTAACTTCTACATTATCTTCATCGATATCTAGATCATCTAACTCAAGTTCTGCAAGCGGTTTCTTCTTCGCTTTCATAATACCTGGTAAAGATGGATAACGTGGCTCGTTTAAACCTTGCTGAGCTGTTACTAAAAGTGGTAAAGATGTCTCGATAACTTCTGAGTCACCTTCAATATCGCGTACAATTTTCGCAGATGTTCCGTCAATTTCAAGTTTTGTAATTGTTGTTACATAGTTAATACCTAGTAAATCTGCAACACGAGGTCCTATTTGACCAGAGCCTCCGTCAATTGCAACGTTTCCTGTTAAAATTAAATCAGCGTCTTTATCTTTTAAATATTCAGCTAAAATATATGCTGCTGCATTTTGATCCAGTTCATCTAGATCGTCTTCTGTATTAATAAGAACTGCTTCATCTGCTCCCATTGCAAGAGCTGTGCGCAATTGCTTCTCTGTATCTTCGCCACCAATTGACACAACTGTTACTTTACCACCAGCAGCGTCACGTACTTGGATTGCCTCTTCAATAGCATATTCATCGTAAGGATTGATGATGAACTCTGCGCCATCCTCTTGGATTTTACCACCCGACACAACAATTTTTTCTTCTGTATCAAACGTACGTTTAATTAATGCAAAAATATTCATATATCCATACCTCCTGCAACGTTTTTTATTTCTAAGTAAACTTATAAATATTATATATTTTCAGTGTCGATAACGTCGATAACACTTTTTCAAGTCGCTATCGACACTGATGGAATATTATTTACCAGTAAACACAGGCTCGCGTTTTTCAATAAATGCTTGAATTCCCTCTTTGGCATCTTCCGAAACGAATACTGTGCCAAAGGATTTTGCTTCTGCCTCAATACCTTCATAAAACGAAGCATGCTTAGCATATTGCAATGTTTGAATAGCTGCTTTTAAAGCAACCGGGCTCTTCTTCGCAATTTTCTTCGCTACCTTTAGCGTTTCTTCCAATAATGCTTCATCTGTAAATGCACGATTCGCTAAACCCCATTGTACAGCTTCTGTACCAGAAATCGGCTCACTTGTAAACATCATTTCCGCAGCTTTTGCAACCCCTACATATCGTGGTAGACGTTGTGTACCCCCGAAACCTGGAATAAGACCTAATTGTAATTCAGGTAGCCCTAATTTCGCAGATTCTGTCACAAAGCGCAGATGACAGCTCATTGCTAGTTCAAGGCCCCCACCTAATGCAGCACCATGAATTGCAGCAATAATAGGTTTAGAGAACGATTCAACTCGCTCAAAAACTTGTTGACCATTGCTTGCTAGCTTTGAAAATTCATCACCAGATGTAACCTCTGTAAATTCTTTAATGTCTGCACCAGCTGAGAAGAAACGACCTTCGCCATGAAGTACAAGGACACGTACTGTGTCATCATTTTCTACGGCATCTAGCACAGCATTTACTTCGGCAATGATTCCACGAGATAATGCGTTTGCTGGCGGGCGTGCAATTGTAATAATCGCTACTCCATCCTCTGCTTTCCAACTTAGAAATTCCATTTCTCCACATCCTTTTAAGCTTTAATGCCGTTCAGGATTAACGCCTGAACTTTTGGAACCTGTTCTATCAAATCATATCGATAGTCATTCATGACCCACGACGTAATGGTTTCGTCAATTGTTCCAAATACCATTTGACGTGCCAAGCGTACATCCATCGTTTGATTGAACTCACCTGTTAGCATACCTTCAATTAAAATTTGATCAAGTAATTGTAAATACTCTCTTAACACCGAATTGATCTTCAGTCGTAAATCTTTGTTCGATTGTCGTAGTTCTAATTGTGTGACGGTTGCTAGGTATCGATCTGTCGCTAGAACATTAAAATGATTTTCTATCATTCGTGAAAGTTTGTCCTTAGACGTACTTCCATTTTCTATTATATCTTGTAATGACTCTACAAAAACAGCCATTTTTTCATTAAAGACAGAAATTAATATATCTTCTTTATTTTTAAAATATAAATAGATTGTTCCATCGGCCACCCCTGCCTGTTTAGCAATCTTCGATACCTGTGCTTGGTGATACCCATTTTCTGCAATAACGATGACAGCTGCATCAATAATTTGCTTATATTTTGGCTTATCACGTTTCACTTTTATATCACCACCTAAAAAAACTTGCACACGTCTAAAATCATGCTCAATACATGATGTCATCCAATGACCAGCCATCTAAAACTGATATATTCTAGGGATGTGACGTGTTAACCTAAAAAAAAATGAAAATATGAATGGTCATTCATTCATATTTTCATATTATAATTTACATCTTTACTTGTCAATACTTTACCACGTATTTATTTCGCTTCTTTATTCACTAATTTTGTTTTTTCTTCATCAACTATTGCGCGACGCAAAATTTTTCCAACAGCTGTTTTCGGTAGCTCATCTCTAAACTCATAATAGCGAGGAACTTTGAAAGCGGCTAAGTTTTGACGGCAATATTTATTTAATTCGTCTTCTGTAATCGAATATCCTTCTTTTAAAACAATATAAGCTTTTACTGTTTCTCCACGATAAGGGTCAGGTATACCCGCAACAACACATTCTTGGATTTCCTCACGCTCATATAGTACTTCCTCTACCTCACGAGGGTAAATATTAAAACCACCTGCAATAATAATATCTTTTTTACGGTCAACTACATAGAAATAGCCTTCCTCGTCCATATAGCCCAGATCGCCTGTTAAAAACCAGCCATCTACGAATGCTGCTGCTGTATCCTCAGGGCGATTCCAATAGCCTTTCATAACCTGCGGGCCCTTTACAGCAATTTCGCCAACCTCACCGACTGGAAGCGCCTCAGCATCCCCTGTACGTAAAATGATTGAATCCGTATTTGGCCAAGGTAAACCAATCGAGCCCATGACACGCTTACCCCAAATAGGTGTTGCATGTGTGACAGGAGAAGTTTCTGTTAATCCAAATCCTTCAACAAGTTTTCCCCCTGTTACCGCTTCAAATTTCTCCTGCACCTCTACGGGCAATGAAGCTGATCCACTTATGCATGCTTTGATGGACGACAAGTCGTACTTTGCAATATCCGGGTGATTTAATAAACCAATATATAAAGTCGGTGCACCTGGGAATAGTGTTGGTTTTTGCTTATCAATCGTTTTCAACGCTGTCTCTGCATCAAATTTTGGTAATAACACCATTTTATTTTGCGTGAATACGGATAATAAAATAACAGCCGTCATACCATAAACATGGAAGAATGGCAGTATGCCCATAATGGTTTCCTCACCATGTACACATTTATACATCCACGCATCGCACATTGATGTATTAGCAATTAAGTTTTTATGGGTCAACATCACACCCTTAGGGAAGCCAGTCGTTCCACCTGTATATTGAAGCAGTGCTATGTCCTCTTCAAAATCAAATGGAATATCAATCATTTTGATGGGCGAAGAGCGCATAATTTCTGTAAATAAATGATTTTGACCACTATGTTCAACCTTGACACTAAAACCGTACTGCTTTTTTTGAATATAGGGATAAACCAAATTTTTTGGAAATGGTAAATAATCTTTAATACCCGTGACAATTACATTTTCAAGTGCAGTTTCTTTTATGACTTTCATAACACGTGGATACAAAATATCCATCAATAAAATAACTTTCGCACCTGAATCAGCCATTTGATATTGAAGTTCACGCTCAGTATAAAGTGGATTTGTTTGTACGACAATCGCTCCAGCATACATTGCCCCGTAGTAAGCGATTACACTTTGCGGTGAGTTTGGCAGCATAATAGCTACTCGATCTCCCTTCTCTACTCCAAGGGCTTTTAAATAGTTTGCGAACCTTAGCGCTGACTCATATAGCTCGGTGTACGTCAAATCCTTTCCCATAAAATGAATCGCAACTTTGGATGGATTCTTTTTATAGGCACGTGTCAAAAACTCTTGCACAGGAATTTCCTCAAACGTTAAAGACGATGGTACTTCTTCAGGATAATTTTTTAGCCATGGTTTTGTTGTCATACGTCCTCTCCCCTTTGCCCCAAACTTTGTAAACTCTTACTTTAATTATAATGAAAAAGAAATACTCTTTCAAACACAAAATAGAAAATAAATGTATTTTCGATTAATTATTATGCGTTTCACAACATTTATATTACTTTATTTCTTAGGGTTTTGGAGCGATAGGCCGTATGAATACTCATTCATTCTTTCTTTTTTTATGCACACGACTGAGTTCATATTTCTATATTCCAAAAATAATTTTTTAATGATAACTTTTTAGATAGATGAAGGAATATTAATAGGTTTTAGTAATTTTTTATGATTTGGGTTGATGTGAGGATGATGTAACTTATGATTTTTTTCGGGGGTATTATAGTTTTTTCTATTGGAGCGATTGCACACTCAACTTGAACAGTTTCTCTTCGGGCGAGAGCAGTTCTTCACTCTTTTCCGTCGCTTTAGCACGTCTTTCCTCGATTTGGTTTTTCTTTCTGTCACTTCGGCTCTTCTTTCCGTCGCTCTGGCTTCTTTCCGTCACTTCGGCTCTTCTTTCCGTCGCCCTGTCTTCTTTTCGTCGCTAGACACTCGAGCAGTTCTTCTCTTTACCTATAAAAAAACGCACCCTCAAAAGGATGCGTTTTTTGATTAAAGGGTCATCATATAATAGACACCGACTGCCAAAAATGCGATGCAGACAACGATTAGTATTTTTGCTAATTTTTCCATGTCATTACACTCCTATGCAATACTTGCCCCAATAACAAACGATAGACCGACTGAAATAGTAAATGAAATGAAGCCGACTGAGCGATTATCATTTGCGATTTCTTGATCGACATTAAAACGTGGGGTCATAAATTCAAATAAAAAATACGCCACAATTAGTAATGTAAAACCAAAAAGGCCCCAGCCAATCATTTCACTTAAAGTGCTATGGCGCGCAATGGAAAAGCGAAAAATATTACAGATCCCCAGTATTTTCCCACCTGTTGCGAGTGCCACAGCGATATTGCCCTTTTTAATTTCTTCCCAATTTTTATATTTCGTAACGACTTCGAACAATGCCATCGAGACGACTAAACATAACACAACAACACTAAAATATCCTGCCGTTTCGATAATTGGATATCGCCAAAAGCTAGAATTCAGCATTTTCTCCGTCCCCTTTACTGCTTATTTCAATTCCACAACCGTGACGCCTAAGCCACCCTCGCCGGCTTCACCAAAACGGAAGGATTTTACACGCTTATGTTTTTTCAAATAGTTTTGAATTCCTTGACGTAATGCACCTGTACCGACACCATGAATAATTGATACACGCCCATAGTTAGCAAGCAATGCATCATCAATATATTTTTCTGTACGTATAATGGCATCTTCGTATCGTTCGCCGCGTAAATCTAATTCTAATTTTACATGGCTGCTGCGATTTTTCACACCAGCAATACGTTGCACAGGTTCTTTTTCTGGTTTAATGTACTCCAGATCACTATCCGCGATTTTCATTTTCAAAATCCCCATTTGGACAACCCATTCGGAATTCGATACTTTTTCGAGCAATGTACCCCGTTGTCCATAGCTTAACACCTTTACCTCGTCTCCGACAACTAGGTTTTGTGCACGGGCTTTTACTTGTGCCGCTTTTTTCAGTACTTTATTGTTGTCAAGCGGTGTAGCTTCTTCCAGTCGTTTACGAGCTTCGATAAGCTCATGCTCCTTGACAACCTGGTCTGCATTTTTACGCATTTCTCGAAGCTCCGCAATAATTGATTCTGCTTCTCTTTTTGCTTCATCAACAATTTTACGAGCTTTTTCTTTCGCTTTTTTATCGAGTGCCTCTTTACGGTCATCGTAAGCTTGTAGTTTTTCTTGTAGCTCTTTTCGTAGGGCTTCAGACTCTATCATTAATTCATGAGAGCGTTCTGCATCATCTTCGGATTGGCGACGAGACTCTTCTAGTGATGCAATCATTGACTCTACCTCATGGCGATCTGTACCTGTAAAGCTTTTCGCACGGTCAATAATCGATTCTGGTAAGCCAAGGCGGCTTGAAATTTCAAATGCATTGGAGCGGCCTGGTACACCGATAAGCAGACGATATGTTGGACTCAATGTTTCAATATCAAACTCTACACTTGCATTGGCAACTCCTGGACGATTATAGCCGTATGCTTTTAGCTCAGGATAGTGTGTCGTTGCCATAACGCGGGCGCCACGACCATGTACTTCATCTAAAATGGAGATGGCCAGAGCTGCCCCTTCCTGAGGATCTGTCCCAGCACCTAATTCATCAAATAGAACGAGTGACTCGTCATCAAACTTTTGTAAAATATCTACTATGTTGACCATATGAGAGGAGAACGTTGACAGTGATTGCTCAATTGACTGTTCATCTCCAATATCCGCAAAAAGCTGCTTGAAAACAGCAAGCTCTGAACCATCAAGTGCAGGCACCGGTAACCCCGCCTGTGCCATTAAAGTACACAGTCCAACTGTTTTTAAAGTGACAGTTTTACCACCAGTGTTTGGTCCTGTAATAACAATTGCCGTAATGTCTTTCCCAAATTCAATATCGTTAGGAACCGCCGTTTCAATTGGTAAAAGTGGATGACGTGCACGCACAAGTCGAATATAGCCGTCGTTATTCATTTTAGGCATTGTACATTTGTTCGCTTGACCATATTTGCCTTTAGCTAAAATGACGTCGAT
Organism: Lysinibacillus sp. NPDC092081; assembly: GCF_044755845.1. Classification (NCBI taxonomy): domain Bacteria; kingdom Bacillati; phylum Bacillota; class Bacilli; order Caryophanales; family Bacillaceae; genus Lysinibacillus; species Lysinibacillus sp. NPDC092081. Next base: position 202,296 of record NZ_JBIVRU010000002.1, on the reverse strand, counting down.
CTCACCTAGTACTTTTACTAAGTTAAATAAATCCGGAGCTACTTCTTCTACCATTGCACTTAAGGCAAGTAAGATACGCTCAATTTCAGCTTGCTCTTTCATTTTTAATCGATGAATTTCATTATTCGCTTGTACAATCGTATCTGGCTCGATAAATAATGTTTGGCCAGAAGATGATTGGTCATGCACAATTCCACCATAATGATGACGATACTCTTGCTTAACGGGAATAACAAAGCGATCATTACGAATCGTTACAAGTGTATCTGAGAGCATTTTTGAAGCATTGCTCCCACGTATAAGGCTTTCTAGCTTAGAACGTACTTTAGCCTCCTCTGCGCGAAAAGATTGGCGAATTGAACGCAAAGTTTGGCTAGCAGAGTCTAGCACTGAACCATTGTCATCAATACAGTTATTAATTTCATGTTGCAAGCCTGTCAAAACAGGCATTGCCTCCTTTTTGGCGATGAAATGAGGAATCTCAATCACTTCTTCTGATTCGATATCTTCAATAAAATTACGAAGAATTCTACTAGCTCGAATCGTACTTGAAACTTCCATTAATTCCATTGCAGAAAGCATGCCACCAATTTGTGCACGCCTTGCAGCTGGTCGTACATCAAAAATCCCACCCATTGGTACATTGCCTTTTACACGTAAAATGGATAGTCCTTCATCCATTTCTTCTAATAATTGTACAACTTTTTCATAGTCTGTCTGTGGTACAAGCCCATCAACCGCTGATTTGCCGATTGAAGAAGTACAGTATGTAGCCACTTGCTGACGTACTTTATCATATTCTAGTGTTTTCAATGCGCGTTCTGCGATCACTGAGAACACCTCCTCAACCTATTTATTTCGTCGAATAAACGCTTCAAATTGTTCTCGCGTCCATGTATTCACAATCATATCCTTTTTCAACCATGCTCTGTTTGCGTAGCGCTCTCCAATATCCATAAAGCGTAAATGAGCAATATCATGGGCATCCGTATTAATTGCTACGGGCACACCAGCTGCCAAAGCCATTTCTAAATGCTCAACACATAAATCAAGACGATACGGATTCGCATTTAACTCTAAAATTTTACCATACTCCTTTGCCCAAGCAATTAATTGCCCCATATCAGGATTATAGCCATTACGATCCTCAATAATGCGGCCAGTCGGATGGGCAATCATATGAACATACGGATTTTGCATCGCCGTAAGTAAACGCGCCATAATTTTGTCCTGTGATTGTGTAAAGCTAGAGTGAATAGAAGCAATGACAAAATCTAACTCTCTTAGTACATCATCTTCGAAATCAAGGGAACCATCCGGCAAAATATCCATCTCTGTCCCAGCGTATAAATGGAAATCTGGATGTACTTCATTAAATGCCTCAATTTCAGCACGTTGCTTTGTTAAGCGCTCTGGCGTTAGACCATTCGCTACTTTTAAAAATTGTGAATGGTCAGTAATCACGCTATACTGATAGCGTCGCGCAATCAATGCCTCGCCCATTTCAGCTACAGAGTACGCACCATCAGACCATGTCGTATGCATATGCAAATCTGCTTTAATATCTTCTAATTTTACTAAACTTTTAATGTCATCTGTTTTGTCAAATTCCGTTGTTCCTGTACGCAAGCTAGGCGGGATAAATGGTAAATCAAAATGCGCAAAAAATTCCTCTTCATCCTTAAACGTTAATACAGTGCCATCAGCTTGCTCTACACCATATTCACTAATTTTTTCACCACGGGCCTTAGCAATTTGACGCATGCGGACATTGTGATCTTTCGAACCTGTGAAATGATGTAAGGCCGTTGCATATTCAGCATCCCTCACTAATCGAAAATCAACACTTACAGGCTCCTCTAGATCTAAAATAACTGAAATCTTTGTATCACCAGCAGCTACTACTTCCTGTACAGAAAGCTCATTTAGTAGCTTTTCACGTACAGTTTCAACTGCTTCAGTGACAACAATAAAATCAATATCCTTACTTGTTTCAGCTGCACGACGGAAGCTTCCCGCAACAGAAAAACGTTCCACTTCTTCCATATTATCTAGAAGAGATTCAATTTGTAAAACAACTGGCTCTAGCTGCCAAATCGGTAAACGTTCTGAACGATTTGCTAAATTTGCAAGTTCCTTCAAAATTTTTTCTTCGGTTTTCGCCGCAAAGCCTGCTAGCTCACGAACTTTACCTTCCTCACAAGCAGCCTTTAAACTTTCCGCAGAATCAATCCCTAATTCTTGATGAAGCTTAGCTATTTTTTTACCACCTAAGCCTGGAAGTTTTAATAACGGGAGCAATCCTTTTGGTACAATTTCTTCTAACTCTTTTAATAAGCGCGATTCACCATTTGTCATTAAATCCTCAATAACAGCAGCTGTACCTTTACCTATTCCTTTGAGCTTTGTGACATCCTCCATCTCACTTAATGAGCGCTCGTCCCCTTCAAGTGCAGCGGCAGCTTTTCGAAAGGCAGACACTTTGAATGGATTTTCCCCTTGTAATTCCATATACAATGCAATTTTTTCAAATGTGCGAATAATTGTTTTTTTGTTCATCGGGAATTCCTCCTATCGTAAAAACACTTCCCTCAAAACCGAGAGAAGTGCACAGTTTGCTATTGCATATAAATATACCACCAGTTTTGGAACATACTTGTAATAATTGGGGTATGCTCCAAAATAAGACCACTTAACAACGATTTCGACATTAAACTTTGGATAAAATCAACTGGCAATAAAGCAAGAATGTACAGCAAAATAAACATTATTAAATAGTTTTCAATCATGCCTAACAATGCTCCAAGCCAACGATTCACTGTACCTAACACAGGTAAATACGCTATAAAATCAAAAATCGATGCCACAATTTGCAATGTAATTTTCACCGCAAAGAAAATGACAGCAAAGGCAATGACACGGTAAAAAGTGCGGTCTAAATCCAGGCTATCAATAACTACTCCCAGACTACCTGAATCCGTTACACCTGGATACGGAACCCAAAACACAAATTTTTGTGCCAATGGTTTATAATAGATATACGCAACAATTAGGGCCACTATAAAGCTAACGATATGCATCATCTGTACAATGAAACCACGTTTTGCTCCAACGATGAGACCAGCTAATAGTACCGCTAATATGATTAAATCTAACATTCACTTCAACCCTTTAATTTTTTCAATTCTTCTTCTAGTTGTTCCATTTGTTCTTTTAGTAGTAAATAATCGTGAACTGTATTTACTGCTGTAAGAACGGCAAGCTTTGTGCTATCAAGAGAGGGATTATGTAAAATCATTTCGCGCATACGGTCATCAACAATCGAAGCGACAAGTCGCATATGTCCAATGGATTCAGAGCCGACCATTTTATATGTATGACCGTAGATTTCCACAGAAATTTTATTCTTTTCTTGATTTTCCATAGTCGCACCCCCTTTTAAATTTTTGTGCTCACGAATTTTTTGGTTGTGAGCAGCATACACAAAAAAGCTATTTATTATCATACCATGAAAGGTATAAAATTGTGAACAACGAGGACAGAAAGGAACGAGTAAATGTCAAATATTGTACTTTCCATATCAACAAATAAACAAAAAGAGGTAATGTCTTATTATGCAAACCATTTTGTAGAACGTAAAGCTCCTGGTGTAATCTTTGCTGCAAAGCTCCCAGATACAGCAATTACGATGTACAAATCCGGTAAATTAATGTTCCAAGGGGGCGGAGCTGAGCGAGAAGCTGCACGCTGGGGAAACGTAGAAGTTACAAATACACAAAAATCATCGTCGATAGGAGCAAAGGGCGACGTTCTGCCAGAAGGTTTTGCTGCGATGTCGGTGTTAGGCTCAGATGAAACGGGTACTGGTGATTATTTCGGTCCAATAACAGTTGCAGCCGTATATGTCCCTTCATCAAAAATTGCGCTTATAAACGAACTTGGTGTCAAGGACTCCAAAATGCTAACGGATGATTACATGCGTAAAATAGCGCCAGATTTACGTGCAGCTTGTGTCCATAGTGTGCTTGTACTACGCAATGAAAAATATAACGAATTACAAGCACGAGGCTACTCTCAAGGTAAGATGAAAGCTATGATGCACAATAGGGCACTTAAAAATACACTGTCAAAAATGGCACCCGAAAAACCAGAGCATATATTGATAGATCAGTTTGCGGAACGTGGTGTGTATTACAATTACTTAAAAAATGAACGAGAAATCGTTCGAGATGATGTGCTATTTTCTACGAAGGCCGAGCAATTACATGTTTCAGTAGCCACTGCATCGATATTAGCTCGTGCGGCATTTTTAAAAGAAATGGATCGCCTAAGTGAGATTGCTGGGATAGAGTTGTTAAAGGGGGCTTCAGCGAAAGTAGATGCGTTAGCAGCACGCATTTGGCGAAAGCAAGGCACGGAATTTTTACGTTCCATTACGAAATGGCATTTTGCGAATACTGATAAAGCTAAAAAGATGAAATAAAATTGGTCATATAGACAACAAAAAAATTTCGCTATACTCCAGCAGATTACAAGGTTAAACGACTTGCTCTCTACTGTAGTTAGCGAAATTCTTTATATCAAAAACTTATCATGATTGGATTTTTGTTTAGCTTAATATTTAAACTGTTTAATTGTTTGTTGTAGATTTTCAGACATTTTAGCAAGAGCTTCGGCCGATGCAGCGATTTCTTCCATAGAAGCAAGCTGTTCCTCTGTTGCGGCAGAAATATTTTGTGCACTTGCTGTATTTTCATTTGTTCGCTGAAGCACACTTTCAATTCCGAATGCTACCTGATTGGAGTGTTCAGAAATAACTTTTGCTGTCTCTGAAATTTGTCCTATTTCATAGGTTACACTTTGTACATTATTATTAATTTCTTTGAATGACTTTCCTGCCATATTTGTTACATCAATTCCCTTTACGACCTCAGCTGAACCAGCAGCCATTGATTCAACCGCTAGTTTTGTATCGGCTTGAATATAATCAATAATATCTTTTATTTGCATTGTTGATTGTGCGGATTGCTCAGCAAGCTTTCGTACCTCATCTGCAACAACTGCAAAACCTTTTCCATGCTCACCAGCACGAGCAGCTTCAATTGCAGCATTTAAAGCTAAAAGATTTGTTTGATCAGCAATTTGCGTAATTGCCTCTACAATACGTCCGATTTCATTTGAACGTTCACTCAGTGTTTGTACGGTGTTTTCAAGTGCTTGGACAGTACTTTGAATCATTTTCATTTGGCCAATTGCTGTTTGAATAGTTTTGTCTCCTATCATAACAGCTTCCATTGCTTTATTTGACATCGCTTTAACGGTATCGGACTTTACTGCAATTTGTTGAATGGATGATGACATTTCAAGTACAGCGTTAGTACTATCATTAATTGTTTCTGCTTGCAAATCAACTGTTTCAGCAAATGTTTGAATGGAATCAACAATTTGCGATGTAGCTCGTTTATTTTCTGATGTACTTGCTGTAAGTTCCTCCGATGATGCAGCTAACTGATTTGATTCCTCACCAATGTTACCAACTACACCACGTAAAGATAGAATCATTTTATTGAATATATCCGCCAATTTACCTATCTCATCATGTCTTTTAATTTCAATTAAATTCCGTAAATCACCATCTCCTACCTGTTCAGCTATTGTTGATAAGTTATTTAATGGTTGAGTGATTGTTCTTATAGTGACAGCACCAATGATTCCAAATACAATTAGAGCAATGACAATAACCGTCAAAGTGTTTATTAAAATTGGTTTTGTGACAGCTGCTACATCTGCTAAATCCATAGTACCGATAATTTTCCAGCCTGTTAGTTTATTTGTAGTAAAAAACACTTGATGCTCTCTTCCATCTTCCTCAATGGTAAAACTACCTTCTTCTTTTCCTTGCATCTTTTCTATATATGTCTTTTTAAGCTCCGCCCCTACCTCCAACTGTGGATCAGCAATAATAAGATTATTGGCATTTACTAATGTAGCATAGCCATTATTACCAATCTCTACCGAATTCACTAGCTCGGATATTCCGTCTAAATTTAAACCAATAGAAATAGCCCCTGAACGGTCCTGTAAACCAGCTGATACCGCTAAAATTAATTCACCTGTAATCGTTGATTTATATGGATCAACCATAACGCCTTTGCCTGGTGATTCAATAGCCTTTAAGTACCATGGTCGCGTAAATGGATCATAATCAGCTGAGGATTCAGCGTATGGTTCACGCAAAAATTTGTGCCCCTCAATTGCTAAATTGACAACAGAGACATTGCTATGCAAGGCATTATATTTCTCTAATTCCTTTAAAGCCTCTGCATCTTGCACATCCTTATTAAAAGAAGCAGCTAAATACTCGACATCACTTTGAATAGGTGATATCTCATTCGAAATTAGTGTATTTAATAAATCGACATTTTCACGTGAGTTCTTACTTAATTCCTTATGATATTGATCAGAAGCCTTCATATATGAAAACGTACCAATAGCGATGCTTGGGATTAAAAGTGTCAAAGTAAACGCCCATATTAATCGAGCTCGCATGGAAAAGCCTCTTCGTTTTCGATGATTTTTCATAATAACTACCACCCCATAGTAAAATTTTCTATCCAAGTTCTACTATACACATAATATAGATCAAAAATTTATTTTTTGTTATTTCTAAATATTGATGAAAAACTTAAATATAAGATTAGTTTAAAGTATCTTCTCTGCCGTGTTTTATTTCTCTCACACTTCCTGCAAAAATACTTGTAACACTTTAACTTCTTTCAGCAATTATTTTCTGTAGCGAAAGCGAAGCGTCAGCAACACACGACTGAGTGACTAACATCTTCGCGCAAAAAAATTTGTTGGCCTAAAGCCTCCGACGGATGTCACAGAAACGGAAAGGAGTTAATATAGGATGTTATCACAGCTAACTGTCTTGCATCGGTAAAAAGGCTACGTCCTGTGGCATTACCGAAATGACCGACATCGTGTCGGCCCTCATGCAGGCAAAGCCGATTCCGGACGCATTGTTTATCTGCGCGACAGCGGCAATTATGCCCAGGCATAATTGCTGTTAACAAAACAAAAAGCTGCCTCATTACGAGACAGCTCACAAATTAATTATTAAATTAGCGTACTTCTGTGCCTTCAATTGTTGCGATAGCTTTTAACACTTTATTATGTGCTGCAACAACCTCTTCATCTGTTAATGTACGTTCTGGATCGAAGTATGTTAGGGAGAATGCTACTGATTTTTTATCAGCCTCCATTTTTTCACCTTCATATACGTCGAATACACGAACGTCTTTCAATAATTTCACGCCTGCTGAGCGAATCGCAGAAATAACCTCTCCAGCTGTTGTTGTACGGTCCATGATAAGTGCAATATCACGAGACATTGCTGGGAAACGAGGCACTGGTGTATAACCAAGTGGTGCTTCTTTAGCAGTAGCATTCAATAATGATACTAGATTCATTTCCATTACATATGTGTCTTTTACACCCCATGCTTTTTGTTCTGCTGGATGTAATCCGCCGATAATACCGACTTGTTCACCGTCTAAAAGGATGCTAGCAGTACGTCCTGGGTGTAATCCATCTACTTCAGCTTTCACAAATGAAATACGATCCTCTAAACCAAGCTTACCAATAACACCTTCTACAATGCCTTTTAAGACGAAGAAATCTACTGCTTTTTTCTCACCTTGCCAAGCATGGTCAAGCCATTTTCCTGTTACTACTGCTGCCACATGCTCTTCCTCATATGGTAGCCCCTCTTCTGATTGACCAAGGAATACTGAACCAATTTCATACAATGCCACATTGTCAGCCTTACGCGCCACATTATAAGCAGCAGCTTCAATTAAATGCGGGATAAGACTTTGACGTAGTGTTGAACGGTCTTCGCTCATCGGCATTAGTAAACGTGTTACCGGCACAGCTTTCAATGCAAAGCGTTGTGACAATGCATCTGAAGTTAATGAGTAAGTGACAGCTTGGTAAAGACCTGCCCCTTCCATGTAACTACGAACTACACGACGATTTGCTTGATATGGCGTTAGACGGCCTACTTGGTTTGCTCCCTCTGGTAAAGTCATCGGGATTTCATCATAGCCGTATAGACGAGCAATTTCCTCTACGATATCTTCTTCAATTTTAATATCTTGACGACGTGTTGGCGCATCCACGATTAGCAAACCATTTGCTGCTTCTACGCCAAATTTAAGACGCTCTAAAATAGACAGCATCTCTTCTAATGAAATTTTCATACCTAAACGTTCATTAACAAAATCTGGAGAAACGACAACACGTGCTGGTGATTTATCGAGTTCATCCACGATGCATGTTCCCTCTAACACTTCACCGCCAGCTAATTCAGCTAGTAGTGCTGCAGCACGTTCTGCAGCAGGTAATACACGGTTAGGGTCAACACCCTTTTCAAAACGAGCAGAAGCATCTGAACGAAGTCCAAGATGACGCGATGTTTGACGTACAGTTAAACCGTCGAAGTAAGCAGATTCGATCACAACTGTTGTTGTAGAATCATTTACTTCAGAGTTTGCACCACCCATTACACCTGCGATAGCTACTGGCTCTTTGCCATTTGTAATAACTAAATCTGTTGCTTTTAAAGTACGCTCTTGGTCATCTAAAGTTGTCATTTTTTCGCCCTCTGTTGCTTTACGCACTACGATTTCACCTGTTGCTAGGCTATCGTAGTCAAAGGCATGAAGCGGTTGACCGTATTCCATTAAAATGTAGTTCGTTACATCGACAACATTATTGTGTGGGCGTACGCCTGCTGCCATTAAGCGATTTTGTAGCCACATCGGTGATTCCGCGATTTTTACGTTTTTCACAACTTTTGCTACATACATTGGGTTTGCTTGTAAATCTTCTACGCGAAGCTTTAACATGTCTTCTGCTTTTTCAGAAGATGTGCTGTAGGCGATTTCTGGATACTTCACTTCTTCAGATAGAATTGCACCAACTTCGTACGCCACGCCTAGCATTGACAGCGCATCTGAGCGGTTTGGTGTTAAACCTAGCTCTAACACTGTGTCACGTAGACCTAAAATAGCAAGGGCATCCGAGCCAACCTCAGCACCCTCAGGAAGCACATAAATACCTTCAGAATATGCTTTAGGAACAAGTTTCCCTTCGATACCTAACTCTTGTAATGAACAAATCATACCGTTTGATTCATGTCCACGAAGTTTTGCTTTTTTTATTTTAATGCCGCCTGGTAAATGTGCACCTGGACGAGCAACAATAACTTTTTGACCAACATCAACGTTTGGAGCACCACAAATAATTTGTTGTGGTTCAGCTTCACCAACATCCACTTGGCAAATATTTAATTTATCTGCTTCAGGGTGTTTCTCTTTTGATACGACATAGCCGACAACAACTTTATCCATGCCGTTAGCACGGTCAATTACTGCATCTACTTCAATTCCAGAACGCGTAATTTTTTCAGCTAACTGTTCAGTCGCTAAATCCTGTGTATTTACATAATCTTTTAACCATTCTAATGATACTAACATCTTTTATCCCCCTTACGCCTCTGTTCGCTCGAATTGTGATAAGAAACGTGAGTCATTTGTATAGAAATGACGAATATCGTCGACACCATATTTCAACATTGCGATACGTTCAGCACCAATACCGAATGCAAAGCCTGACACTTTTTTCGGATCATAGCCAGACATTTCTAGTACTCTTGGATGTACCATACCAGCGCCTAAAATTTCAATCCAGCCTGTTCCTTTACAAATGTTACAGCCTGAACCACCACATTTGAAGCATGAAATATCCATTTCAACAGATGGCTCTGTGAATGGGAAGAAGCTTGGGCGAAGTCGAATTTCGCGGTCTGCACCGAACATTTTTTTCGCTAAAGTATCAAGCGTTCCTTTAAGGTCACTCATGCGAATATTTTCACCAATCACTAACCCTTCAATTTGCATGAATTGGTGTGAGTGTGTAGCATCATCGTTGTCTCGACGGAATACCTTCCCTGGGCAAATAATACGAATTGATTCACCTTTTTTTGCCTCCATAGTGCGAGCTTGAACAGGTGATGTCTGTGTACGTAGTAATATTTCCTCGGAAATATAGAACGAATCCTGCATATCACGAGCAGGGTGCCCCTTCGGCAAGTTCAATGCTTCAAAGTTATAGTAATCCTTTTCCACTTCAGGACCTTCTGCAATTTCGTAGCCCATACCGATAAATAAATCTTCAATTTCTTCAATAACACGTGTTAATGGATGACGATTTCCAACTTTAATTTCACGACCAGGTAAAGTGACATCAATCGACTCACTTGCTAATTTTTCAGCAATTGCTGCTTCCTCTAGCATCGTTACCTTTTTCTCTAATACAGCAGTTACATTTTCACGTACCGTATTGACTAAGGCACCCATTTTTGGGCGTTCTTCAGCTGATAATTTCCCCATCCCTTTTAATAAATCAGTGATAGGTCCTTTTTTTCCTAGATATGCTACTCGCACATCATTTAATTCCTTTAAATTTGCTGCCGCTTCAATTTTAGCAAGTGCTTCTTGCTCTAATTGCTTTAATTGCTCTTCCATGTAATAAACCCTCCTTGTTCAAATCCATGCCAATTTTGTTGAAGGCATAAAAAAACTCGCCCCTATAAAAGGGACGAGGACATATTCGCGGTACCACCCTAGTTATTGCAAGGAAAATTCCTAGCAATCACTTCATTGACATAACGACTAGATTAAAGCCGGCATACCTTTACAGCATTTCGCTGGTCCCGGTAGCTGCTCGCGGGATGAATTCAAAACTGCATTGGTACGGCACTGGCTCTCAATCTTCGGCCTGCGCTCCCTGTCGTCCATTCACAATCTTTACTACTTCCCGGTCAAAGCATTTAAATTTATATTTTAACAGTGATTATACAATACTATACCAATTCAAATCAAGAGCCATGTGCCCATTATTAGCGATATTGATGGCTCTATCGGCAATTTTAGGCTCATCACCATAACGTGTGGTTGATTTCCGTTCCGACTGGGCGCTTTGTTGCTGCCGCTTCGCTTTCGCACAGATAAAACATTTGCCGCTGACGCTTCGCTTTCGCGCAGAGCAGAGCTTCCTGGGGGCGTCCGATGAGCCGCTTGGGGCAACAGATGTTTTTTGCGCGAAAGCGTAGTGCTAACGTAGCGTCAGCAGCAGGATGTTGGTCACGAAGGCGTTATCACAGGACGTGATGGTTTTAGCCTTCGTTCCCCTACTGCTCGCTCCAGGGTCTCATCTGTGACGCTGATCCCCAAGGAGTCATCCAGTCTTCACTCCAATCAACTAATACACAGGGTATATATTTTTAAAAATGTCATCTGCAAATTTTGGTAATAAGACTACTTTTAACGATTTTATCAAATACTTATAACCGCAGTTGATTGCTTTTATTAATTACTTAACAAATCCATATAATACTATTCCTGTTGCCACTGCTACATTTAGAGACTCCGCTTGTCCCAAAATTGGAATGATAATATTTTGATCTGTCATCGAAAGTAGTTGTGGATGAATGCCACTACCTTCATTCCCCATCATTATAGCGAATGCACCAGTATGCTCAATATCACTATAGACAACTGCATCCTCATCCAAAGCAGTTCCAAATACTGGTACACCATTATCCTGTAGTTGCTCAATCCATTCCTCTAAATCACCACGAAGGACAGGAATATGGAAATGTGAGCCTTGTGCAGAGCGAAGCGTTTTAGGATTATATATATCCGCACAACCCTTACCGAGTATGACTGCATCCAAACCAGCTGCATCCGCAGTACGAATCATCGTCCCAATATTTCCTGGATCTTGGACGGCATCAATTAGCAGCACCTTGCGCCACGAAGCCATTACATCTTCTTCTAACAAAGGTTGCTTACAAACTGCAAATACACCTTGAGATGTCTCCGTTTCAGCAAACTCCTTGGCAACAGCCGCTGTTACTTCAACGACGGCTACATTATCAATCGGCCAAAGCATTGGTAAATCTACACCTTCACGTACAATTAGCTGTAGCACCTGCTCGTTATTTTTTAATGCTTCCTCTACCAAATGGAATCCCTCTACTATGAATTCTCCAGATCTTTCACGCTCTTTACGTGTTGTCGCAAGCTTCTTCCAATATTTCACTAACGCATTTTGCGTAGATTCAATTCTTTTCATCGTACCTCGTACCGCCTTTTTCCTATATATTGTTCATTATTATACAGTAGAAAACGATAAATTACATAGTCATGCAAAAAACAGTTTAATTGTTATTTTAAAATCAACGTTCTTAAGGAACGAAATGGGATGATTCTATATAATTTTTTAGTTAGTTATTTATTTTGCACGGAAATCAACCCCACATTATGAGCCAAATTATTACCGTACTAGATTATACATGTTATAATTTTCTATATTTTAGGAATAAAAAAAGATTGCCATTTTGGGTGAAGCTAATATTCATAAATAAACTTAAGGGTGAAAATGAATGAAAAAAAATGTACATGTAGTAGGTGCAATTATTGAAAATGATAAGCACGAAATTTTTTGTGCGTTAAGAAATCCTAATATGGTACTAGCAAATTATTGGGAATTTCCCGGTGGTAAAATCGAAGAGGGCGAATCGCCTGAACAAGCTTTAACTCGTGAAATATTAGAGGAATTTAATTGCTCTATACAAGTTGAGGAAAAGGTTGAAGATACCATTTATGAATATGAAAAATTTATCGTACGCTTAGAAACATTTAAAGCGTCGATTACAAAGGGAGAGCCGGTCCTGCTAGAACATACTGAAATTAGATGGGTCCCTCGAAATGAACTTCTAAATCTTAATTTTGCCCCCGCTGATATTCCTGCGATCAATAAAATACTTGCAGAAGAATAGTCTTCACCAATCAGGCTTTTATGGGCAGTTTATGCGGGAGAAAAGAGCAGCAATGTTTAGATTACCCTCTGCATTCTGCTCTTTCTTTTTTGAATTGTCCCTCATATCAATTATGCCTCGGCATAATTGCGTCCGGAATCATAATGGTGTTAAAGCCATTTTTTATTTACCGGAATACTTTGAGGAAAATTAAATACATTAAACGGATCGTATTTTCCCTTTACTTCTCTAAGCATTCTAAGGTTACGACCATAATAGGCAGTTGGCCAATCTTTTATAAAACGATCTGGAAAATTCACATAATCACCAGTAGTGTAAGGTGACAAAGCCCTTCTTAAATTCTCCACCCACTGAATATTTCTTTCTTCTTCTTTAGGCTTTTTCCATGAAGTATTATACTCCTGGGCAATTAAAGCATTTCTATAATAGTAAGCTGTTCGACTTGACGCAATTTGACTAACCGCACCTCTAAGAGATTGCTGCCAAATGGTCGTATCTCTATTAGGAGTGTTCATTAAAAATTCTTTCATTTTTACAATAGCAACATGAGGGAGTGGCCTTTCAATAAAGGATCCAGATCTTTTACGAAGAGCTGGTTTGTTGCCGCTCGGTAAGTCAAAAAATTCTACAGCCTTAATATACGGAACTTCCTTTATCCATACATTCGTCGGTGAACCTGTTTTCCTTAAAGGACGGAGTAATTTCTTTAACTCAGATGCTGTACCTATAAACTCACCTTGAGCAACAATTTCGCCCACTTCCTTAGATTTAAGCTCAATCTGTGAGGTCAAGCGTTCATCTGTAGAAGGTGCCCATTTTTGCCATGCATCAAAGGCTCGTTCAAAATCCTCCCATCCCCATGTAATGGAGAAAATTGATACGTTAGAAATAGGATGCAGTTTAAATGTAAGCGCTGTAACGATGCCAAAATTCCCTCCGCCCCCACCACAACTAGCCCAAAATAAATCACTATTTTTCTGCTTGTTAGCTTGGATTACTTCTGCTCCTTCATGACCGCTTGCAACAACCATTTCAAGTTCAAGTAAATTATCACAAGTTAGCCCAAATGGACGCGATAGCATGCCAATTCCGCCACCAAGCGTCAAACCAACAACCCCTACACTACCTTCAGTTCCTGCTGGTATTGTAAAACCATTTTCCCATAATACCCGATACACTTTTCCTAAATTAGCACCCGCTTCAATTCTCGCTGTCATATCTTGCAGGTTAATGGTTATGTCATTCATATCACTAACATCTATAACAAGACCTTCATTTAATAATGAATAATTTTCATAGTTATGTCGCCTACTTCTGATTCGAAATGGCTCATTATTTTCTCTCGCCCATCTTAATGCGTTGATAACGTCTTTCGTATGTCGACAAAATACAATGATACTCGGAAATTTGGGATTATTTAAGTTATTATTTGTTCTTGCTTGCTCATAGTCCGGATCTTCAGGGGTAACAATTCTTCCTGTGAGCTTTACTTTCTTCAAAATACAGCTCCTCTCTCTAATGATGCCATGCATATGTTTTATCCTATGCATATCACTTGAAAAGAATATGAAAATCGAAATTTTTATCGCTTAAAAATGAAAGATAAATGCTCATTCTCTTTATTCATACATATGATGCTATATTGAAACCACTAAGGAGGTGTCCTAATGATTATTCATGTGGTGAGCGCTGGTGAAACACTTTGGCAAATTGCAAACAGCTATTCAGTACCTATTAATTCCATTATCGAATTAAACGCTTTATCTAATCCAAATCAATTAGTAATCGGACAATCACTCGTTATCCCTTCTCCTTACACAACTCATATTGTAAAAAGGGGTGACACCTTATGGTCGATCGCCCAACAATATGGGGTGACTATGCAATCGATTATTACAGATAATCATTTAACGAATCCAGATGTTTTAACACCTGGAACTAGACTAATTATTCCACCTACGACACATATTGTGCTACCAGGAGAGACTCTATCGCAAATTGCCACGCAATATGGAACGACTGTGCAAGCAATTGTTTTAGAAAATGAAATTCCAAATCCGAATATGATTTATGTTGGTACACATTTGATTATTCCAAGAGCAAAGCCTTCCATTGAAGTAAATGCTTATACGTATCAAGAACCTAAAGAAGCTGTGCAGTCGATTAACGCAATCGGTCATCTACTAACTTATTTTAGCCCCTTTGCTTATATGATGAAGGAGGATGGAACACTACAGCCTATAAAGGATAAAGAAATGATCGATGCAGCTATTGCCAAAAACATTACACCTATGCTGACACTTACGAATTTCTCTTCCACAGAAGCCGGTTCCAACTTATCACATGTTATTTTATCTAGTGCAGAATTACGGGAGAAGGTTATCAATAATACTTTGCAAGTGATGCAGGAAAAGGGCTATAAAGTTCTAAACGTTGATTTTGAAAACGTTCTTCCAGCAGATCGAGAGAATTACAACACTTTCCTTCAATTAGCTGTTGATCGTCTTCATCCAAAAGGGTTCCTAGTTTCAACGGCACTTGCGCCAAAAACGAGCGCAACGCAGGCAGGGACTTTATATGAGGCACATGATTATGAAGCACACGGAAGAATTGCAGACTTTGTTATTTTAATGACATATGAGTGGGGATACCGACTTGGTCCACCACAAGCCATTTCACCCATTAACGAAATGAGAAAAGTTGTGGAATATGCTTTATCAGTTATGCCTGCTAACAAAATATTTTTAGGCTTTCAAATTTATGCTCGCGATTGGCTTCTACCGCATGTTAAAGGTCAGGAGGCAGAAACATTCAGCTCTCAAGAAGCACTTAACAGAGCAATAATACATGGCGCAACCATTCAATATGATAGGACCGCACAGTCACCGTATTTCCGTTATGTTGATGAACAAGGTAAAAATCATGAGGTATGGTTTGAAGATGCTAGAAGTGCACAAGCTAAGTTTGACATGACGAAGGAATATAATCTTCGAGGTATTAGCTATTGGGCATTAGGTTTTCCTTTCCCACAAAACTGGGCACTATTAAATAATGATTTTTCCATCAAAAAGGTTTCTTTATAAACGTGGGGTGATTTCTGGTAGACCAGGCACTTTCCAGTGGGTGTCCGATGAACCACTTTGGTCAAAAAGTTGTTGATTACAAAGGCGATATTATGGCTAAGTATGTGCATTTAAGGCTTATTTATTAACCCAAAAAGTTCTAATATCCACAATAAATCCTTACCTTTCCCTAGTTTTTCCCATGATAAAAAAATCAATTCAAAGCCATATTAAGAAATATCTAAACGAAAGGAGCAACTGAACATGGGAAGAGACAATAAACAAGGTAAAAGCGCCAACAAAGGGTCATTGCCTCAAACGCCAAAAAACCAAAAAATAGCGCCAGATAAAGTTAGTGAAGAATTTTCTCAAGAGTTTATGAACATGATTAATTCAGTCACTAAAGAAGGCAAGACGAAAAAATAAGGGGGCCTTCAAGTGGATTATACACGTGCACAAGAAATTGTCGCCTCACCAAAAGAATATGAAGTAAGCTATAATGGCGTATCTATCTGGATTGACACGCTTCATGATGATGGTAAAACAGCAACTGTCCATTTACGTCGCTCTTTAGAGGAACGATCTGAAGTGGACATAGGAGAATTAAAGGAAGAGTACCTCGTACATTAGATTTTTATCTCAAATAAAAAAACTGCTTACTTCCTTTGGTGAAGTAAGCAGTTTTCATGTTTATTATGTCAATAAAATTTCTATTAAATAAAGTATGGCACTTCGTCAATCGAGTGTTTGATCAATTTTTCACCTCTGATAATCCCAACTTTAAATGACGTAATCCTCTTCATATTTAAACTCTGTTAAAATATCTCTTGCTCGATTGTGTAACTCGTTAAAGGTATTGGAAATCTGTTCAGCAGAAATCGGCTTACTAAATAAATAGCCCTGTATATAATCGCAATCACCGTCAATAAGGAAAGCAAGCTGCTCCACTTCTTCAATTCCTTCGGCAACAACCTTTAATCTCAAATGCTTCGCCATTGATAAAATCATAGAAACGAGCGCTTCATCATTTGGATTATGTTGAATATTTCGAACGAACGCCCTGTCAATTTTTAAACAATCGATCGGAAAATCTTTTAAATATGAAAGTGACGAATACCCTGTCCCAAAGTCATCAACAGCAATTTGAATTCCAATTGCCTTTAATTCATGAAGTAGCTGTGTCATTTGATCGATATTCATCGTCATACTTTCCGTAATTTCTAACTGTAAATATTTTGGTTCTAAATTTGTTCCTTGTAAAATCTCTTGCACCATTTGCACTAAATCTTGCTGGAATAATTGTCCAAGCGACAAATTTACGGCAACCTTCATTGGTGGCAATCCTTGCTCTTTCCACGCATTCGCTTGAAAGCATGCCGTCTCTAAAATCCATTTTCCTAATGGAATAATAAGGCCAGATTCTTCTGCAATTGGGATAAACAACTCAGGTGAAACAAAACCACGAGTTGGATGACGCCAACGTACTAGCGCTTCCACCGATTCAATTTTACCCGTTTTTAAATTTACTTGAGGCTGAAAATCCAAGTAAAATTCTTCATTAGCTAATGCTTTATGGAGTTCTTGCTCAATCAATAAACGATCAGCAAGGCCATTTGACATATATGGCTTATAAAAAAGAAATCTTTGAGGTATTTGTCTCGCTTCCCGCATCGCTAATTGAGCATGCATTAAAAGCTCTTCACCTGAACAATCTTCTTCATGCATTGCAATCCCAATATTAAGATTCCCATTAAGTGGAAATAATTGTACTTGTAATGGTTTTTCCATAGCACTCTTCAAGTTCAAGCAAAATTGTAGCAACTCTTCTCTTGTCCTCACATGATTTATATAAATAATAAACTGCCCCTCACGAAGCTTTGTAGCAAAATAATGAGGAGGTAATATGGCTTGAATTCTCTCAGCTACGAGCTTCATCATTGTATTAGAATAGCTAATACCTATAGATGAGCGGATACCAGCAAGGCGATCAATCTCTATTGCAATGATTGCTTTTTGACGACTATTATCATGTAAATCCTCTTTTAAGGTTTTCAAAAGTAAATGTTCATTTGGAAGCTTAGTAATATCATCATGATAAGCTTGAAAATGAAGTTCCTGCTGTGAATGCTCAAGATCTCGCTTTGTTTTTAAAAGTTGTTGATATGGTCTTGCAACAGTTGTATAGTAGATTGCTTTTAGGAAAAAGTAGAAGGCTAAAAATTGATAAATTAATGCTGAAAAGCCCCAAATTGATTTCAAATCTTTGATGAACGCAAAGAAAACATCACTAATAATTAAATAAAATGCTGCGCTAATTAGCCACATAACTCGTTTAGGCAGCTTTCCTTTCTTACTTAAAATCACTATCGTTACACCTTGTAAGACAGCAGAAAATAAATGAACAATAGCATTTGCTTTAAGCAACAATTGTTCTTCAAGTGAAAAATATTTCGAAGAGAAATACACTAGAAAAAGGCTCAGTAGTACAAATAATAAAGAACTTCTATATGTATAATTACGATCATTCATCGTTAAGCGTTTTTTTGGCTTTAAAATAATAAAGAGAAAACCGATTGATAAGCATAAACGCATTATTAAATCCAACCATATTTCCAAATATAGTGTTTCAGCCATTGGATTTTGAGCGATAACCAAGTTCACGAATTCAAACAAGGCGATGATAAAAAATAAATTACCTATGTATAATGTTTGATTCGATAATAAGTGTGAAAAAACGAGCCAAGATTGAATAGCGATTGCCATTGTAAAAACAATAATTAGTACTTGTATAATCAAATTCAAACAAATGTAACTTTCTTCCTTAAAAAATCCAAATACCTGATTACTTAAACCTAATAGTGGCAACACTAGCAATAGTGGCAATACTATATACCAAACCTCTTTCTTTTCCATCTCTAATTGATTCAACCTTTTCTCCAACAAAAACCCTCCATACCAATATATATCAAATTAGATAGGTAATATGATCTATCTTAAGGGGAAATAAAATTAAAAATTGTATATTTTTTTGACTTATTACAAATCATAGCATTTTTATTGGAATTTGTATGCAAATATAACTTCTTTCAGCAGATGTCCCCCACCTCTATAGGTCGTGAGATGAATGCGGGTTTAAATCACTTTTCAGCGTGTCCAAACAACCGCCGAAAGAAGTTAAAGCCTCCGGCGGATGTCACGGAATCGGAAAGGAGTTCACATAGGATGTTAGCCTAAAATCATCGCATCCTTGCGATAACGGCTAACTGACCTGCATCGGTAAAAACGCCACGTCCTGTGGCATTACCGAAATGACCGACATCGTGTCGGCCATCACGCAGGCCTAAGCACAAAGCCGATTCCGGACGCAATTATGCCGAGGCATAATTGATAAAGTATGCCAATATTCATTTTTTTGAAATTAGCATACCTTTAACGCTCTATTCGTCTGTAGAATATAACATCTCGCGAAGATTAATCATTATTCGTGTGCGTCTTTTTTTAACAGCGTCCACAGATAAACCTAGTTCTTTAGCTATTTCCAAATAGCTATAACCTTCTACATAAAAAAGTAGTAATATTTTTCTTTCTTCAAATTTTAAATGAGACATAATACAGTCTATAAGCACTGGACTTCTTTCATTCATTTCATGATCTCGAATATAATTTATCGTTTCATTATCCATAGGTGTGTTCATATTTTCAAAACTCTTTTCTTTTGAAAGCTCTTTTAAAATTTCTCCTTTAACGGTTGTATAAATATAAGCAGAAAACAGCCCTTTTGATTGATCTGCTTTACGCCAAGCCTCCCACACGGCTATGGATGCTACATGACGATAATACTCAAAATCCTTATAAATGTGGCACCTTAACAAAATCGACGTTATCATCGGCTGGACTAATTCTAATACTTCATCAAATGGTTGTTCAGGTAATAACTTTTGTTTATTATGCTGTGTTGTCATCCTATTGTCCTATCGACTGTGCACAATCCATTATTCCTAGGTGCCTCTATCTTAGTTATTATGCAACGAGGATGTCGAACAGCCCTTTTGTCAATAGGATGAGAAAGTTTTTATAAGTCCTTTTTAATATTTATACATAACAACAATATGATATTTCAAAAATCATATCTTTTAACTGTAATTCTATACATATTTCTTAAAAGGTTGGACAAATTACTACTAAGGAGGCGAAATAGATGAATTTTCAAATAAGAGATGCGATTACGACAAACGTACATGGTCAATCAGCGGCCGAATTTAAGGATATTGTCGAAGATGCAATTAGCCGTGGTGAAGAGCATTTACTTCCAGGGCTTGGTGTGTTTTTCGAAAAATGGTGGCAGCAATCTAGTCCTACTGAGCAGGATGCATTTGTTCAAAAACTTGAAAAAGCCTTTGCTCACTAATTTTTTATAGACAGTTCATTCCATTTCCAATAAATGCATGATAAAGTTTAACTTATCAGAAAATTAGGAGGGATTGGAATGACTGTTGCTGTAGAATTAATAATAAATCAACTAAAAAAGGTTTTATCTGAAGAACAGGTGTCAACAAACGAAACGGTGCGACAGCTACATGGAAGGGACGAATCTCATCATACAATCAGCTTACCAGATATCGTTGTCTTTCCTCGTTCCACGGCCGACGTCAGTGCCATCTTGAAAATTGCACATGCGGAACGTGTACCAGTCGTACCTTTTGGTGTTGGCTCAAGCTTGGAAGGAAATGCAATTCCCATTGCAAATGGCATTTCTATCGATTTCTCTGAAATGAATGCTATTTTAGAAATTCGACCAGATGACCTGCTTGTGAAAGTACAACCAGGTGTAACACGTACCCAATTGAATAAAGAGTTAAAAAAACATGGACTTCAATTCACAGTTGACCCTGGTGCTGATGCTACTCTTGGTGGAATGGCAGCAACTAATGCCAGCGGGACAACAGCAGTGCGCTATGGTGTTATGCGCGATCAAGTAAGAGATTTAGAGGTTGTACTCGCAGACGGTTCAGTCATTCATACCGGTAGCTTAGCAGCAAAATCTTCTTCTGGTTATCACTTGAATGGCCTTTTCATTGGCTCTGAGGGTACGCTAGGTTGCTTTACAGAATTGACTTTACAAGTCTATGGTATACCCGAATTTGTAACGGCGGGACGTGCAGTTTTTGCGACAGTTGGCGATGCTGTCGGTGCAGTAACCGCATTGTTGCAAGCGGGCATTTCAATTGGCCGTGTTGAACTGGTCGATGAAGCCTCTATCAAACAAGCAAATATTTATAATGAAACATCCTATGATGAAAAACCAACACTATTTTTAGAATTTCACGGAAATAAAGCAGGTATGCATGCCGATATAGAATTTTCTAGAGAAATTTTTGAGGACTTTGGCTGTCTTACGGTTGAATTTGAACAAGACAATGCAGCACGGAATAAGCTCTGGGAGGCGCGCCATTCATTGGCCTATGCATATATCCATGCTTATCCAGGGAAAAAGCTTATGTCGACTGATGTTTGTGTACCGATATCTATGCTTGCTGAATCCGTTTTATATGCTCGTGAACAACTTGAGGATATTGGTCTAGCAGGTGGGATAGTAGGTCATGTTGGAGACGGTAACTTTCATGCCTTGTTAATGTTAGATCCAAACGATGCCGAGGAGCAAGCAAAAGCCAATCGCTTCAATGAACATATTGTGCACTTTGCTTTACTGCGTGGTGGCACTTGTACTGGTGAACATGGTGTTGGTATTGGAAAAATGAAATATCAGTCTACAGAGCACGGAACATCTCTATTAGTGATGAAGAGCATAAAGGCAGCACTTGATCCACAAAATATTATGAATCCTGGAAAAATTTTCAGCATGTAAATTCATTATTCTTTCAAACATAAAACCCGTTGATGTCAAAATCAACGGGTTCATTTTTTACAGTTCATAGCGGAAGCTTTTTACTAGCTTCTGTCCTTTATAAAATTCCTTTGATTCGTCTCGTTCGAAGCCTAGCGATAAGTAAAGATTAATAGCAGCCTGCATAATATCGCCTGAGTGCAAATATAATGCTTGATCCTGACGATTACGTGCAAAAGTAAAGCTTTCATGCAATAATTTTTTAGCAACACCTAGCCCTCTTCCTTTAGGATGTACGCCAAGTAAGCGCACAATGGTAGACTTTATGTTAAGCTCTGGCAAACCATACGCTTTTTCAGAATCTGTAAATAATTGCAGTCCCCCTAAAATCTCATCGTCACGCTTTGCCACTAAAATTGTTTCTGCATTAGTATTACCAACAGATGCCCGAATATCACTTAAGTATGAAGCCCAGTCCTCTGGGTTATCATATTCTTTTTCATATTGTGCATAACTTTCTACTAGAACCTCTAAATATCGTGCATAGTCTTCCTCTTTCAAATGTTCAATCACTATTTCAGCTACTGTCATCGTTCAATCCCCTTTCTAGACTCTATTTAAATGCCGCCCTTACTATAGGCAGTTACTCTTTTTTCAATACGATGTGCCAACCATTCAACGATAGCTGAAACACCCCAATAAATTAGCCCAACAGCGATAAATGCCTCCAAAAACTTTAAATTAATAGAGGCAATAATATTCGCAACTCCTGTCAACTCTTTAACCGAAAGGAAAAAAGCTAGTGACGTCGCATGTAAGAAACCGATAAAGACATTTGTGAAGTTAGGTATGGATTTACTAAATGCTTGGGGTAGAATATAGCGTCGCATCGCCTGTGAAAATGTTAAACCGACTGCATAAGCTGCCTCTAGCTGTCCCTTAGGTACACTTAAAATTCCGGACCGAATTATTTCGGAGGCGTAAGCTCCTGCACTTAGCGTCAAAGCCAAAATAACAAAAAATAAAATAGGGATAGAGCTTGATTGATACTCTATCTTTAAAGCTTTTGCAATGACATCTACCACAATTGGTATGCCAAAATAAACAAGCATAATGTGCATAATGATTGGTGTGCCTCTAAAAAAAGATACGTAAAAATTCAACAATGGTGCGAGAATTTTTGTTTGTTGTATCCGAACAAAAGCAACTATTATGCCGATTAAAATGCCCAATACGACAGGCGTAACTGTCAAGAATAAAGTTAACGGCAATACTTTACTAATTTCTATTAAAGCTTCAAAAATAAAAGCAAAATCTATTGTCATAGCATTTCCCCCTAGCTAGATGCAGCTTCCTTTGGCATATATCGATTAAGATACCGTTCATTTCGCTTTAAACCCTTTTCTAGTAGCATAACAATGACATAATAAACGATGGATAGCGCCAAATATATCTCCAGCGCCCTTGTCGTTGAAGCGATAAGAGTTTCTCCACGTCCCACCATATCCATGACACCAATTGAAAATGCTAAAGAGGTATCCTTTAATGAACTAATCATTGTATTTGTCATATTTGGAAAGGCAACACGAATCGCCTGAGGGAGAACAATCCGTAGAAAGGCCTGTATTCCACTGAATCCAACTGAATAAGCTGCCTCCATTTGTCCACGATCAACTGTTAAAATAGCCGCTCTAAAAATCTCAGCGAACGATGCAGCATTGCTCAAAGTATAAGTAATAATCACAAAATACATAGCATCCATTCTTGTTACATCAATATGCACAAGCTTTAATAATGCTGGTATACCATAAAACACTAAAAACAATTGCACTAAAATCGGCGTACCTCGAATAAACGAAATATAAATCGTTATGATTTGCTTCAGAACTGGTATGTGTAACAGCTTTGGAATGGCGATCACTATACCAAGCAGCATGCCAAAAAAAGTGGCAAATACTAAAATTTCGAGTGTTACTGGTAAATACTGAAGCAATATTGGAAGTACTTTTGCAATTAGTGTGAAGTCAAAGTCATTAGCCATACTTCCTTCTCCCTCTCCTATTTCGTTTAGAAGTCTACCGAATAATCGTCACCTAGCCATTTCTTACTTAGCTTACTAATGACGCCTTCTGCTTTTAACTCTCGAATTGCATCATCAAGTCGCTCCTGTAAGACTACCTCGTCTTTGTTTAATAAGAAGTAAACTTTTGAATTCAATAAAGCATCTCCTACAACCTTCTCCTGCGCTTTATTGCTTTCGTTATAGTACTTCACTGCAAATGGTGTTGTAATGATTGCATCGATTCGACCAGTCGCAAGTTGATTGTGAACATCGACCGAGCCGGACGAATAGACAATATTAGCGCCTAAATTATGCTCCTTATTATATTTCTCTAGAAAGACAGCAGAGTTACTCGTTGGTGAAACACTAACGTTTTTCCCCTTCAAATCATCAATGGATTGAATAGAATTGTTTTTTTCATTGACTGTTACTTTTAATGGGAATACATTATAAGGCTCTTTATTAAAGAGGAATTTTTCCTCTCGTTCACTATTAACTTCCATTTGATGGGCAATAAAGTCAATCTTTCTTGTCTCTAAACTTAGTAATAAATTTGAAAATTCCATTGTTTTAAATTCAAACTCATATTCTGGTAGCTTCTCATCAATAGCGCGCACAAGCTCCACATCATAACCTGTTAAATTCCCCTTGTCATCAATGAAGCAGATATTTGGAAATTGGGTTCCTGTACCGACAATAATTTTTTGAACTCCCTTTCCACCTTGTGCTGCATTATTTTCACTAGTATCCCCTTCAGATTTTTCAGAACTTGTACAAGCTGTTAAAAGTAAAACTAGCAACAATAGTAAATAACATGATAATTTTTTCATAGAATCCCTCTCTTCTTATGCATGCGACGGTATATCAACAGCAAGCCCTGCTTTTAAATGTTCCAGCCCAATTTCTGTTACTGCATTAAAAACACCATTTGATCCAATTTCGACAACCGGAACATAACGGATACCATATTTTGTTTCAAGGATGTCACGGAATGCATCATTATGCGTTACATCCACTGTTTTGTAAGAAATGCCTTGTTGTTGTAAATATGTTTTCACTTCATCACAATAACTACAGCCTTGCTTTGACCAAACAATTACATCTATATTTTTTGCCATATTCATTTCCTCCTTAGCTTACCGCTTCCTTTTGCTGTAAATAGACTGGACTTAATAGCTCAAATGATCTTTCCCGTTCAAATTCTTTCAATACAGGTGTATGCAAGATAAACTCATCAATTTGATAGCGCACATGATAGTCATCTAGTATCGTTTTAATATCTTCCGGAGTACCATATAAAATATCTGCATCATATTGCATCACCGTAAATGACTCTCCAGATTCCTGACCAAATTTCTCTGCAAGTTCTACTGATTGTAATGTAAGGCTTCTGCCACTTGCTAAATGCACCTTCGTAATTTTTTGATCACCAATTAACTCTTTCGCCTCTTCTTTTGTAGGAGCTGCAAGGGTTGCGATGGAAACGGCAAAATGCCCGTTTGGATGATGCGTGCGATAAGCTGTAGCTGCTTGTGCTAACACATCATTATCACTATTAATAAATCGAGCAAAGACGAACGCAATGCCTAGTGAGCCTGCAAGAGCGGCACTTTGAGGACTTGCCCCAAGTAAAAATAATGCTGGCTTTACCTTTGGAATCGGTGTTGCCTGTACTCCATATAACTCGTGCTCTGCTGGTACTGTTTGCTCAATTAATTGCTGTAAAAATGTTAATCTTTCCTCAAAATCTTCGCCTTTATTGAGCGTGCCAAATTGCAATGCCTTCGTAGATAGAGGTAAACCGCCCGGTGCTTTCCCTATGCCTAAATCAACGCGCCCTGGCTCCAACGATGCGAGAACATGAAAATTTTCTGCTACTTTGTATGGGCTGTAGTGCTGTAGCATCACTCCACCCGACCCAATATTGATAGACTTTGTTTTAGCAAGGAGATAAGATACTAATACCTCTGGAGATGACCCCGCTAATGTATCTGTATTATGGTGCTCTGACACCCAAAAACGTGAGTAGCCCAATTGCTCTGCTTTTTGTGCTAGAGCCACTGTTTTTTGTAAGGTCTGCTCATTTGTTGCGTCCTCAATAATAGGACTTTGATCTAAAATACCTAATGAATAGCTCATACATTGCCTCCTTAAATACATTTATTCGTATACATTTACTAGGTTTTTAGACAGACTGTTTGACATAACGGCTTTCTTTAAATGGTAAACCTAAGTTACCACGTAATGTGTCAGCCTCATATTCTTCACGGTATAACCCTCTTGCTTGTAAAATCGGCACAACCTTGTCTACAAAATCATCCAGTGCTCCAGGTACAGTAACGCCTATAATAAAGCCATCAGCCGCCTCTTGCTCAAACCATTCCTGCACGAGGTCAGCAACATGCTCTGCTGTACCAAAGAATGCTGTTTTTGGGGTTGCCTCACGTAACGCTACTTGTCGCAATGTTAGCCCTTCTTGTTTGGCATATTTTTTAATATAATCAGTCGTACTTCTAAAGCTGTTTGCTCCAATATCACCAAGCTCTGGGAACGGTGCATCTACATCATATTGTGAAAAATCATGATGATCGAAATATCTTCCAAGATAAGCAAGTGCACGTTCTATCGAAACAAGCTCAACAATTTCCTGATACTTTGCTTCTGCTTCTTCAAGCGTATCGCCAATTATCGGAGAGATTCCTGGAAAAATTTTAACTTCATCTGGATTGCGTCCAAACGCCGCAACCTCAGTTTTTACCCTTTTATAAAATTTCTGTGACTCTTCTAACGACGCACCGTGCGTAAAAATTGCGTCTGCATCCTTTGCTGCTAATCGAATACCTGCATCTGAAGAACCCGCTTGGAAAATAACGGGCTGCCCCTGCTTAGAGCGTGCAATATTTAGCGGACCTTGTACTGAAAAGTAGTTGCCCTTATGATTTAATGTGTGCAGCTTATCTGAATCGAAAAACACATCATTTTCTACATCTGCAATGAAAGCATCATCTTCCCAGGAGTCCCACAAGCCCTTTGCTACTTCTAAATATTCCTCAGCAATTTGATAGCGCTCAGCGTGACTAGGATGCTGCTCAATAGTTTTATTGTAGTTTAAGGCAGTACTTTCTAATGGTGTCGTTACGACATTCCACCCTGCACGCCCCCCGCTAATATGATCCAAAGAGGCAAATTGACGTGCAACTGTAAATGGTTCGCTATAGGAGGTTGATACAGTACCTACTAACCCGATGTTTTTAGTTGCTACTGCTAGCGCCGATAAGATTGTTATTGGCTCGAAACGATTTAAAAAATGAGGAATAGATTTTTCATTGATGAATAAACCATCTGCAATAAAAGCAACATCAAATTTCCCCTGCTCAGCCTTTTGTGCCTGTTGAATATAAAACGGCAAGCTTACACTTTGATTGCTAGCCACCTTAGGATGTCGCCAACCTGAAATATTGCCACCTACACCATGAATAATAGCCCCAAATCGAATTTTGTCCTGTCTCACCATATTATTTCCTCCTCAAACTTTATTTTTACTAAACATAGTGGTTAAGTATGTTTTACGATTAAAAAAATATTTTATTTATGGTTTTTCATAAATAAAATGGGATTGAGGAAGATAATACCGTTCATTTATCCAATTTGCAATAGGCTACATAATAGAAAAAATTTACTGTCTTATAAAATATTTTATCAATTCGAATTTTCTTGAATGCTTTCGAATTCCACAGCTGTATCGTATATTGTTTTCAAAAAAGCTGGTGCCAGCGTCTCTTTATTTTTATACGTTAAAAAAATGTGTTGATTCATATCCAGTAAATGCTTCACATCAATCTCAACAAATTCCCCACTTTCAAGCTCCTTTTTTACACAGAGATGTGGTAAGAAGCTCATATATTCTCTCGTACGAATAAATTCTTTCGCTACCTCTAAATGATCCGTTCGCACTTCAATATTTGCTGATACGCCCTCTACCTCAAACATTTTATGCACATAATTCCAATCAAAAGCCCCACATTCAAAAAACACCATTTTCTGTTGTGCCAGTTCCTTTGCTTTCATTAGATTTTGTTGTATAAATGGGTGCTCACGATGCATCACAAGTTTAACAGCATTACTTAATAATAGCTCGTTGCAAATTCCTTCCTTATGCACGTATTGAACAAGACCAAGATGGATTTGATGACTTTGCAATTTCTCTAAAATCACTGCTGTTGAACCTGTGACAATCTGAAAGCGCAAATGAGGAAAATCCTTCTTCCATTTAGGCAATGCGTAAGCTAAAAAATACTGTGCTGTGACCCCATTTGTACCAATGCACACCTCATCAGACTCCTTCGTTTCCTCTAATTGTTTCTTTCCCCGTTCGAAGGTTTGCACAATCTGTGTCGCAAACGGTACAAAGTCCTTGCCTTTATCCGATAATATTACACTTCGCCCATCTCGATGAAATAACTCTACATTTAACTCTCGCTCCAATGATTTAATACGCGCCGTTACAGTCGGTTGAGATAAAAACAATGCATTTGCGGCCTTATGAATACTTTTATAATGCACTACATATAAAAATGCTTCGATATGGTCAATATTCATGTGAAGCCCTCCTCAAATTACTTATTTATCCTATTATATAGATAATCGTTTTAATTCTCTATAAAAGATTGGAAAACTAGGAATTTTATTTTCAACAAGAAAAAAAGTAACCTAGCGTCTCCCAGGTTACTTTATTATGTAGCGATGTGGTCATCCATCTTGATAACATACATCACGCGCGGCTTACATCCCTCTGTCTGCAACCACTGTTATGCTATTCACATTGACACCCCCTGTTACCAATATGAACTCTATCTCTATAGTATTTCTCAATCTGATAATGCTTGGCGTCTGTTTATTTATTGCATTAAGCCAGAATTGATGCTAGCACTGCTTTTTGTGCATGAAGTCTATTTTCTGCTTGCTCAAAGATGTAGGAATTTGGGCCATCAATAACAGATGACGCTACTTCTTCTTCACGATGAGCTGGTAAACAGTGCAGGAACATATAATTCGGTTTTGCGTATGCGACAAGTTCATCATTAATTTGATAATCTGCAAAGTCTTCTAGTCGTTTTGCAGCCTCCTCTTCTTGCCCCATCGACGTCCATACATCAGCGTACACTACATCCGCGTTTATAACCGCATCTATAGGATCGTTTGTAATTATAATAGTACTACCATTTGCTGCTGCGGTAGCCTGTGCTTTTGCGATAACATCTGCATCACATTCATAGCCAACTGGCGTTGCCACTGCCACGTTCATTCCTACATGCGCAGAAGCGACTACTAATGAGTGCGCCACGTTGTTGCCATCTCCAACATATGCAATTTTTAGTCCTTTTAATTTACCTTTATTTTCAGCGATCGTTTCTAAATCCGCTAAAGCTTGGCATGGATGATAAATATCCGTTAGTCCATTGATAACCGGTATAGATGCATGCTCTGCAAGCTCCTTCACCATTGCATGCGAGTTCGCACGAATCATAATACCATCTAGATAGCCTGATAACACATGTGCTGTATCATAAATCGATTCACCGCGACCAATCTGTAAATCACGCGCATGCATAAACATACCTTTGCCACCCAATTGATTCATACCTACTTCAAATGAAATACGAGTACGAGTTGAATGTTTTTCAAAAATCATGCCGAGTGTCTTACCTTCTAGTAGCTTCGGACATTTCCCTTCTTTAGTAATCATTTTCAGCTGTGTCGCTAATTCAACTAACTGTTGAACCTCTTGACTCGTATAGTCTAGCAAGGTTAATAGGTCCTTACCTTTTAAGCTAGACACTAACTTTAACTGTACTTCCTCAAGTAATTTCATAGCCTTCTCTCCTTGTTTCGTTGCTGTTGGACTTAGTATAGCAAATGCATAATTATAAAATCAACTGAATTTTTATGTTTATTTTAAAAAATTAGAATTTTATCTTTAAATGTGTCTAAAATGCGGATAATAGAATATTTATGCATATTTCATCTTCAATCGCATATTTAAGAGAATTGCACTATTGGTAATAATTAATATATATTCGGTATTTAGGTGGTAAAATATACGGATAAGGAATTGGTGCATCTTTTAAGTCCTCTTCAGACGAATGGTCCGTTCAAACTTATTAACAAAGTTAATGGATACATCCGCAGGCACTGTAAGCCAATTAGTAAATTGGCTGGAGCAAGAAAAAGAACAATGAATAAAAAGGATCGTAGAGAGGTTATTATATAGCTAGATGAACGAGGACATATTTATTTTCAAAAGCAGGAGGAAATTGAGCTTGCTATTATTTATAAAAATTATACAAAGCTAGATTTGTTACAATTAAAGTACATACTTTTGAAATTACATTTTATTATTTCAAAGGAGCAGGAAAAAATAAGTGTTCTTAATGGAGGAACTATTGTGGATTTACATGATTTAAAGAAGGACATATTTAAAATTGCTTATCCCTATATAAAAACTCGTCCAAATGTTGCCTTATCCATTGGTATCATTTATCAAGGCCAAGAAGCTACTTTTATTTTCAGTGGCTCGGGTTTTAAGCTGGAAGAAAAGCCTTATATATATGAAGTTGGATCAATTTCTAAAGTTTTGACTACATCCATTTTAGGGGAAATGATTCAGGAAGGAAAAGTCCATGTAGAAGATTCCATTGGCAAATATTTTTCCGCAATTCTAGACAATCATCCCGTCACACTCAAACGTTTAGCAAATCATACTTCTGGATTACCAGGAATAGGTGTGCTGAAGAACATTTACAATGTTTTTGACGCGCAAACACCTCGTGATACTTTTTGTCAATATTCACTGAACGAGACTATACATTATTTTAAAACGCACACCGACGAGCCAAAAGTTAAATTTAGATATTCTAACGTAGGAATGGGGCTTTTAGGATATATTTTAGCCAATACACTGCATACTGATTATGAAACAGCGATCAAACAACGATTAACAGATCCTTTAAATATGCCAAATACATTTATCTCTATCCCTTCTGATAAAGCGGAGACAGTATTGCAAGGATACACGATCCTTGGACATAAAAAGCCACCGCTCCAAATGAATGTCTTTATGGCAGCTGGGGCAATCCGTTCAACTGTCAATGACCTTTTAAAATTTATGAAAGTACATTTAAGTGATGAAAATTTAGGTTATACATTAACACATCAAGCTACTGAAACCTTTTCAGAAAATATAGGTATTGGTCTAGGATGGCAACTCGATCACAATATCATTTGGCATAACGGTTCGACGAAAGCTTTCTCTAGCTATTTAGGGTTTGATAAAACACAACAAACAGGCGTTGTTGTTCTCTCTAATTATCGATCGCCTATATTTGCGGCAAACCCTAGTCAAATTGGCAAGGATATATTGCAGCTTTTACAGGTTAAATAAACAATTTATATGATTACGTGAATTTATCGCCTAACTTTTTAAATTTATCGACATAAAAAAACAGCCCCCAAACATTTAAGTTTGAGGGCTGTTAGAGTAAAAATATCTTCAACGAAAATTCCATATTATTAAAATAAGACCACATCAATTTTTAGTATCTTTTAACTGTGTATCCAAATAAAATTCTTCGTCATTAATATTAGCTCTGTGTGGCGTCTACGGTTATGTAAGTATTGCTATAAAGAAGCATATTAATATTTTTTACATTCCACAATTTCCTAAATTCATTAATAGGAACTTTTCGATTATAGCTATTGTTATCATCATTACAATTCACCCGTTGCCTTAATGATTCTGAAAGGTAGACATACTCCTCGTCATATCCTACGACAGGGACAAAATGCAAATTATTACGATCTTTATGTACTTTAATAAAAACAATTACGGGAGTTCCTTTACTAACTTCGTACTTTAATGTATTTATATTTCCTTTATAATAGCTTGTTTTAAATCCCTTTTTTCTTAACACCGTACGGATTCCCTTTGGATATACATTGCCTGACCACATTTTACTAGGGAAATTAGTATATAACTCATCACCATCGGCCTCCATTCCAAAATGACGCAACACATATGCTGTTGAAAATGCTGCACATTCCCTTTTGTTCTGTATATCTATCCTATTATTTCGGTTAATTAGATAGTTAGCCGGATAATCTCTTTTTCGTAAAACAGGTATGGGTAATGTCATTAAATATGCATTAATAATAGTTGATATAATAATCCATAAAATAGCTGTTCTAACTATAAACACACTACTCCCCCATTGCTTTGCGTCCATATCGCAACATTATTCTAAGTCCTTCTTTCACTAACCTACCTCGTTGTTTGAATAACTGAATAATCAGTTATTATGTCTAGTGTAACATATTCACAAATATTGGTGTGTGGGAGTTGGGAATCAGTAACAAAAGTAATTGACCGTTACAACAGTCGAGACGATAAGGGCTAAATGTCTTAGAAGTTTATTCAACTATAAAGCACAGAAGTTCATGGGAAAATTCATATACAATACTCAAATTAAATAGTGAGCCATATCGAGGCAGTACATAAGGGGAAATTTATCATCATCTAAACTGTGTGAATAGATAAAGATATTTCATAGAGGGCTACATTCGAATTACAGAAGAAGCCATTGAGAACAGCATTAAAAGTATCTTTCTTCTAAGCTGTTTGGGTGAATTCTTCCTCTTCCTTTTGAGCTTGAATCGCCAAAATCTTCGTATCAACGTCAACATTTATACATTTCTTTGGCCTAACCAACGAAAAAAGCCTCCTAACATTTTTGTTAGAAGGCAAAACTATAGTATTTCAATTTTAGCAGTATTAGTCAAAAATAATTTTATTGACTGCATCACGATCTAATTTTTTAATAACTTCCACCATTAATTTTACAGCATTATCATAATCATCACGATGTAAAATACCTGCATGTGAGTGGATATAGCGTGTTGCAATGCCGATGGATAGAGCAGGTATACCATTTGCAGTTACGTGGATAGAACCAGCGTCTGTACCGCCACCAGCCATTGCCTCGAATTGATATGGAATATTGTGGTCATCAGCCACATCTAATACGAATTCACGTAAGCCTCGGTGTGACACCATTGATGCATCGTAAACAACAATTTGTGGACCAGCGCCCATTTTACTAGTTGATTCTTTTGCAGTTACCCCTGGTGTGTCTCCTGCTACACCTACATCGACAGCAAAGCCAATATCTGGTTGGATCTTATGCGTAGCAGTTTTCGCACCACGAAGCCCTACTTCCTCTTGGACATTCCCTACAGAATAAAGAATGTTAGGATGCTTTTCATTTTGCAATGCTTTCATAACATCAATGGCAATTGCACAACCAATTCGGTTATCCCATGCTTTTGCTAATAAGTATTTTTCGTTTTTCATCACATTAAATTCGAAATATGGTGTTACCATATCGCCAGGGCGTACGCCCCATTTAAGCACTTCATCTTTTGAAGCCGCACCAACATCGATAAACATATCTTTAATGTCTACTACTTTGTTACGCACATCTGCTGGTAAAATGTGAGGTGGCTTTGAACCAATAACCCCAATAATTTCTTCGCCTTTACGTGTTGTAATTGTGACACGCTGTGCAAGCATAACTTGGCTCCACCAGCCGCCTACAGTTTGGAATTTGATGAATCCTTTGTCATCGATTTGAGTAACCATGAAGCCTACTTCATCTAAATGACCTGCAACCATAATTTTTGGACCATTTTCATCGCCAACTTTTTTAGCAATGACGCTACCTAAATTATCTGTTTCAACTAAGTCTGCATATGGTCCAATGTATTTTTTCATGACCTCGCGTGGTGCACGTTCATTACCTGCAATACCATTCGCATCTGTTAAATCTTTAAACATTTGTAATGTTGGATCTAGTTGTGTCATACTTCTGCCTCCTGACTCTTGTATCTCCTCTATTATACTTCGTTTACCGAAATATTCCTAGCTTAATCGTCAGAAAATTGGTGTATTTCTTACTTTAATATCCTGAACGTTGGCGATTATAATTTTCTTCATTTTTCTCAATATATGCCGCAACAACGTCCTCAAACGAAAAGCATAGATTAAACGCAAGTAATCCATAGCATTTCCAGATCGCTAAATATCTATCCTCTGTTGGTTGACTAATAAAGCTTAAAATATAGTCTTGTGTCATTAAAAATGTCTCTGTTAAATCTCTCTTCTCTTCAATCACGGGCCATTTTTCTATCGCTGTATAACCTTTTAATAGGCCAAGCGATAATATAAAATGAATAGAATCTACATATTCCTCTAAAATCACATCTCGCTCTGAGGCTCCCTTTGTGCTCCAAAACTTAAAGCAACGTGTCTCATTTGCTAGTTCAGCTAGCTCCACCATTAAGGCTAAACCTTTTTCTTTAAATACATCACGTTCAATATTTTGTGTTTTCTCGATGAAATCATCAAGCTCTTTTTGCATTTTAAACAATTGTTGTAAATTCATTTTTTTCTCCTAAATTTCTTAAAAATATTTATAAAAAGTGAAACTAATTGCCCTCTACAATCGTATAGGAAGGAATAACCTTTCTTCAAGGGGGAAATTAAAAATGTTGCCGTTACTTATTCGTCTTGCTGTTATTGCGCTTATTATCTATGTATTTTATAAAGCGATTCGTTATATAACCGATCCTAAGCGAAAACTTGATGAAGCCTATGAAAAAGGCCATTACTTTTTTTATGATGACGTCAAAAATGTCCGAAAAAATTTCTTTATTTCTTATAAGGGTGCTCTTTTCGAAGGTGAAAAATACCTCGGCACTACTGAAGATGCCTTCGAGGTTGTGACGATTTTTGTTGGCGCCCGAGACGCCGCTACACTGCAAGGTTTTACGAAAAGAGACTTTGAATACCTACAGCAAGAAATCCTATTGAACTATCCGAGCGCAAAAATAAATTGGAAGCAACCCATTGAAAAGCTTATGCACAACACATCCTCATCATGAGGATGTGTTTTTATTTATCGGAACTATTCCTGCGATTTATCACAATAATTGTACTAGGATAAAAAATTGAATAGCTGCTAGCAGTGGGAAGCCAAATGCAAAGCTATTATGGCGTGTCTTATGACGGAATAAATACATTCCTAGCACGCCACCTACTGCTCCCCCAGCGATTGCTAATGTAAATAATGTGCGTTCTGCAATACGCCATTCATGCTTTTTTGCTTTTGATTTATCCACGCCCATCATAATGAGCAGGACTATAGAAACAATCGCCATATAAGCTAATAATGCTTGACCCATTGAATACTCCTTTTTATTTTTTATTTACTACTACTCTAACACAAAAAAGACTGACGGATAAATCCATCAGTCTTGTGAAAGCATTATATCACTAATTACTTAGCTACTGCTTTTTTAGCAGATTCAGCTAATTGAGTGAATGCTGCTGCATCAGTTACAGCTAGGTCAGCTAACATTTTACGGTTAACTTCGATACCAGCAACTTTTAAACCGTGCATTAAGCGGCTGTATGAAAGGCCGTTCATGCGAGCAGCTGCGTTGATACGAGTGATCCATAATTTACGGAAATCACGTTTTTTCTGACGACGGTCACGGTATGCATATTGACCTGACTTCATCACTGCTTGGTTAGCAACTTTGTATAATGTATGTTTTGAACCATAGTAACCTTTAGCTAATTTCAATACTTTTTTACGACGTTTGCGCGTCACTGTTCCGCCTTTTACGCGTGGCATATGAATTACCTCCTGCTTTTCATTTAAAAATGAATGTTAGTATTTTTTAGTCAATTATTTCATGTAAACAAGTAAAGATTTGATACGCTTGAAGTCACCAGATGAAACGATATTTGCTTTACGTAGGTGACGTTTTTGTTTCGTAGATTTGTTTGCGAATAAGTGGCTTCCATAAGCACGGTCATATTTTAATTTACCTGAACCCGTTTTTTTGAAACGTTTCGCAGCTCCACGGTGAGTTTTCATTTTTGGCATGTCGAATTCCTCCTAAACTGTTCGTCTAATATTATTTCTCGTTCTTCGGTTGAAGAACTAAGAACATGCTTCGGCCTTCCATCTTCGGTTTTTGTTCAACCGTCGATACTTCAGCACAAGCTTCAGCAAAACGATCTAATACACGTTGACCAATGTCTTTGTGTGTAATCGCACGACCTTTGAAACGTAGGCTACATTTTACTTTATCGCCTTTTTCAAGGAATTTAATCGCATTACGTAGCTTCGTTTGGAAATCATGCTCATCGATTGTTGGGCTCAGACGAACCTCTTTCATTACGATGACCTTTTGATTTTTACGAATTTCACGGTCTTTCTTTTGCTGTTCAAACTTAAATTTACCATAGTCCATGATACGAGCGACTGGCGGCTTGGCTTGAGGGGCCACAAGGACAAGATCCAAGTTTACACGAGTGGCGATTTCTAGCGCTTCGTTACGTGTCTTTACACCAAGCTGGTCACCATTGTGATCGATTAATCGAAGTTCACGTGCGCGAATGCCTTCGTTTACATACATGTCTTTGCTAATAGTAATCCACCTCCAAGTAGTTGTCGCGAATACATGGTTTGGGCAAAGCCTTGCCCGGTTGAACGGTACATCCTCTTGTCATGTCCATAAAAAAAGGACGGACACTAAGATGTCCGCCCGCTATATGTGCATGCGCAAGTCTGCGCAAAACAATTCAACGTGTAATACCTGTTCACAGCCTAAGAGCGTTGTATCAGGTGAGAAGCGGGCAGCCTCTACTTCAACCACAAACTTTGTATTCATTAACCTTAACTATAATAGCATGTGCGTTATAAGCTGTCAAATGTTTTTTGGGTTTATTATTAATAAAGTAACCTAAAAATTCTTAATCTATATTATTATAATGGTTTTCATCATAACGTGGGGTTGATTTCCGTTCCGGCTAGGCGCTTTCCTGGGGGCGTCGGGCAAATACGAAGTTGGTCACGAAGGCGTTATCACAGGACGTGATGGTT
This sequence comes from Lysinibacillus sp. NPDC092081, assembly GCF_044755845.1. Lineage (NCBI taxonomy): Bacteria > Bacillati > Bacillota > Bacilli > Caryophanales > Bacillaceae > Lysinibacillus > Lysinibacillus sp. NPDC092081. The sequence continues at coordinate 165,410 of NZ_JBIVRU010000002.1, read as the reverse complement.
TTAGCCTTCGTTCCTCTATCGCTAATCCCCAAGGAGTCACCCAGCCTCCACTCCAATCAACTTATATATGGCATTCGTTTAAACACAAGTGTCACCCCAACATCTGGTGATGAAATCAATATATTGTTTTATTAAAATAGGCTTTAATTTCTTTCAGCGGATTTTTGGACACCCACTGAAAGAAGTTAAAATTATTTTGTAATTTCTGCTTTAATGTTGGCTAAGAAGTCTTGGAAGCTAATTGTTTCTGAATCTTTTGAGCCGTAACGACGTACATTTACGCCACCAGCCTCTACTTCTTTGTCTCCGATAACAAGCATATACGGGATTTTTTTCATTTGTGCTTCACGGATTTTGTAGCCTAGTTTTTCTTCACGGTCATCCATTTCAACACGTAAGCCCGCTGCAGTTAATTGCTCTTCAATTTGTTTTGCATAATCAAAGTGTGCTTCGTTTGAAACTGGAATGACTTCAACTTGTACTGGTGCTAACCATGTTGGGAATGCACCTTTGTACTCTTCGATTAAGAAAGCAACGAAACGTTCCATTGTTGATACAACACCACGGTGAATAACAACTGGACGATGTGGTTTACCATCTTCTCCAACGTAAGTTAAGTCAAAGCGTTCTGGTAATAAGAAGTCAAGTTGAACTGTTGATAAAGTTTCTTCTTTACCAATGGCAGTTTTCACTTGTACGTCAAGTTTAGGACCGTAGAATGCAGCTTCACCTTCAGCTTCGAAGTAATCTAAGCCAAGCTCATCCATTGCCTCTTTTAACATACTTTGTGCTTTTTCCCACATTGCATCGTCGTCAAAGTATTTCTCAGTATCTGCTGGGTCACGGTAAGATAAACGGAATGAGTAATCTTTTAAATCGAAGTCTTTGTATACTTCTAAAATCAACTGTACTACTTTTTGGAATTCCACTTTAATTTGATCTGGACGAACGAAGATATGTGCATCATTTAAAGTCATCCCACGTACGCGTTGCAAACCTGAAACAGCGCCTGACATTTCGTAACGGTGCATTGTACCAAGCTCCGCAATACGTAATGGTAGGTTACGATAAGAATGCATGCTGTTTTTGTACACCATCATATGGTGAGGACAGTTCATCGGACGCATAATTAATGTTTCATTGTCCATTTCCATTGGTGGGAAAATAGAATCTTGGTAGTGATCCCAGTGACCAGAAGTTTGGTAAAGCTCTTTAGAACCAAGTACTGGTGTATAAACATGTTTATAACCAAGAGATAATTCTTTATCTACAATATAGCGCTCAATGACACGACGGATTGTTGCACCGTTTGGTAACCATAGCGGTAAGCCTTGACCAACTTTTTGAGAAGTTGTAAATAATTCTAATTCCTTACCGATTTTACGGTGATCACGTTCTTTTGCTTCTTCAAGCATTTGTAGGTGATGTTTTAATTCTTCTTTTTTAAAGAATGCTGTACCATAAATACGTTGTAGCATTTTGTTATCTGAGTTACCTCTCCAGTAAGCACCTGCTAATGAAAGAAGTTTGAACTCACGTAGTTTGCCAGTCGATGGTGCGTGAATACCTCGGCAAAGGTCGAAGAATTCACCTTGATAGTAAATAGAAACTTGCTCATCAGCCGGAATCGCTTCAAGTAATTCTAATTTGTACTCATCGCCAATTTTTTCATAGATCGCTTGTGCATCTGCACGGCTAACATTTTTGCGCTCGATCTCTAGGTTTTCAGCAATAATTTTTTTCATTTCTTTTTCGATTGCTGGTAGGTCTTCAGCAGTGATTGGCGTCGGTGCATCAATATCGTAGTAGAAGCCACCTTCAATAACTGGACCAATACCAAGTTTAACTTCTGGGAATAAACGTTTAATTGCTTGTGCTGTTAAGTGTGCAGTAGAGTGACGTAAGATTTCCAGTGCTTCCTCATCATCTTGTGTAATAATCGAGATTGTTGCGTCCTCTTCAATTGGTGTTTTTAAATCGACTAAGACACCGTTTACTTTACCGGCATATGCTTTTTTACGAAGTCCTGGGCTAATTGATAATGCTACGTCATCAGTAGATGTACCTTTTGCAAATTCCTTTACAGCGCCATCTGGGAAAGTTAATTTAATCATATCTGACATTTTTTTGCACTCCTTATAGTTATGTTGTGATGCATGATTGAAGTTCAAGAATCCTCGGAATTTATCCTCATTCAATAGGTGTTTGGACACCCACTGAAAAGGAACTACATCCGTATTCATTTCACCACTAATTTCCACTGAATGAACATAAAAAAAGCTCCGTCCCTACGAAAGGGACGAAGCGTATGCTCGTGGTTCCACCCTTCTTCCTTCCGACTTTTTATAGTCAGACGAAGCTCAAGGCTAGCTAACGGGCTAGGGACCGGCGAAAGATTATCCCTTTCGCTGCTCAGCAGGTAGTAAATAGTGTGCTCAAACTAGGAAGCTTACAGCCAATGACTTCCCTCTCTAAAAGCCGTTACACAAAATTCATGTCCTCATCAATGCATTTTTGGATCAATTATGCCTCGGCATAATTGCGTCTGGAATCGGCTTTATGCAAGCACAAAGCCGATTCCGTGACATCCGCCGAAGGCATTAACTTCTTTCAGCGGGTGTTTGCACAGCCTGCTGAAAGAAGTTAATTATTATATGTGACAGTATACGCTCGATTGTCATAAAATGCAACTGCCAATCTTACATACGTCTATTTTTCCCACTCATTTTAATCGGCTCTGTCAAGGCTTTGATACGTTCCATAACACGTCCAGCCTTTACGACTTCTATGTCACCTTTTTGTGACTGCGCTAAATGATGCTCCAACTCATCGTAATTAAAATTAGATGTAATGAATGTTGGCAATTGCTCTGCCATGCGGTAATGGAAAATAGTCCCCAAAATTTCATCTCGCGTCCAAGCAGTCATTGTTTCGGCTCCTAAATCATCAAGCATTAGCACTGGTGCCTTTTTCACATAGTCTATTTTTTCATTCAATGTGTTGTCGCCAATTGCATTTTTCATTTCTCGTAAAAATTCAGGCACGAAAACTACAACTGACTTTACTTTCGCCTTCGCAAGTTCATTAGCTAGTGCGCCTAGCACAAAAGATTTCCCCACGCCAAATTGACCATATAAATAAAAGCCCTTAGCAGGCAAATTCCCTGTATCTAATACATTTTGAACAAAATCAGTCGCACGGTTTGCAATGTCAATACGTGTATGATCATCAATAAATAAATCACTTATTGTAGCTTGTAGCACATCTTTTGGCATATGCATACTGGCAATCATATTAGCAACATCTCGGCGCTCATCTTCACGTATCTTTTGCTCGCATCGTACATAATCAATTTCAACAGTACTCCTTACTACACGTAAAGTAGGTAAAAAACCTTTTAAGTAATTTGTACAACTTTCTGTATTGTCACAGCCACAGCAGACTGTAGATTGGCTAATAAATTCATGGAGCTTCGGTAAATTACGTTCAACTGCATCGTAGCTTAACTCATCCATATGCTCAGCTAAAAACTCTTGCACACGAGGGTTTTCCAATATTTCTCGACGCATCGCTTCGTAACGTTCTTGAAATGATGGTACAGTAATTGCTCTTTTTAATGGTCCATTAATCGGTTCGATTGTCATTCACCTACCTTATTTTGAATATTACCTAATTTTTCTAGGATCTTTTGTCTTTCCTTTTCAAAATCAGTAGTGTCAGTATTCGTTGTATCTTTTACTACTTCCTCTGATTTTTCATTACGCTTATAAAACCAATCTGGCACTTTTTCCTCTCGGCGATTTTTTGTGTACGAGTTCTTTTTCGTCGAAGTCTGGGGTTTATTTTTCCACGTAGTGTACTTATCATGCTCTTGGCGCGCTAGCTCCATGGCTTCTTTTGCTGTTTGAATATTTTTACGTACCCAATGATCCGCAATCGTTTCCACATATTTTTTAGGTAGCTTCATATCAGTTGTTAGCATTACATATTCCAAAAGAGCATTAACAACGCCTACTGGCATTCCATGCTGGACAATCAAACTCTCAGCAAGCTGCACGGAGGTCTGTAAAGGTTCTTTGCCATTATTGATATCTCGCAATACTTGCACTGGTGGAGTCGTCTCTAAATATTGCTGAAGCTCCTGATCCTTTGTTTTCTGGCCTGATTCCTCTATGGTTGACGGCTTACTCACTCTTGCAAGTTTTGGTGGTTCTTTTGAAACCGTTAGCTTATAAAAATCCGCAGCGGCTTTACGTAAACGTTCCAGTGAAATACCTAAGTCATCATCTAATGCAAGAATCACTACTTTTTGCATATCAAGTGCAGTTAAGCGATATAAAAACGCTAATTTTGCTATTGATTCACGTACCTCAAATGTTAGTAGACTTGCCGGCACTAGTTGCTCCGATAAGCCCGCTTGCAGTAGCTCAAAGTCAAACTGGTCAAAATAAAACGGATACATCTTTTGCTGTTTATCTTTGCTACTAGTATCAGCTTGTAAATCATCTGGAATGTTTGTACTTACAGGCTTAAAAACATCTATAAAGGCACGCGATACATCTTTAAATTCTGCATCTCTTGCAGATGAAATAAAACGCTGACGTAACTTCCGATAAGCTTGCTCCCCTATTTTACTAAATAAAAACATCGAGAGCAGTGGGTCTTTCATAAAGCTATCTGCATCAAGTGGACGTATCAGCTCATATAAAAAGCTTCGCTGGCCATCATTTTCTTTTTTCCATGTGTGTAACAGACCAATTGCTTCAAGCGCAATACGTGCCTCAAATACTTTGCCAATAGGAAGCCCTAGCACATTCATTAAATAATAATGTGTCATTTGCTGACTTGGCATTTGCTCAGCTTCTGCCCATAGTGTTAAATAAAGGCTGATTGGTTCCGCTCCAATTAAAGGCTGATAAAAAAGCGTTACTAATTGACGTTCCTGCGTAGAAAGTGCATGAGGTAGACGAATGTCAAAAGAATCAGCTGGCTGCAATTCCTTATACAAATGGATCAACGTCATTCACCCTCTCTGTTTTCCCTATAATTTCTGTTCTGTCTGACGTTGGATAATTTCTTTAATCTCTTCAATAAAGACATTGATATCTTTAAACTGACGATAAACCGAGGCAAAGCGTACATAAGCAACCTCATCGATTTTTGCTAAGCGATCCATTACCATTTCTCCTACATCCTCGGATCGGACTTCAGAATTCCCTATGCGGCGAAGATCTTTTTCAATAGACATTACTAGTCCCTCAAGTACTTCAAGAGAAACAGGTCGTTTTTCGCAAGCACGAATAAGTCCACGAAGTACCTTTTCACGGCTAAATTCTTCTCGTGAACCTTCTTTTTTCACTACAACTAAAGGTGTCTCTTCAATTTTTTCAAACGTTGTAAAGCGGAAGCCACATGACTCACATTCACGACGTCTACGAATTTCTTTATTATCATCAACTGGCCTCGAATCCACAACACGCGTTCCGTTAAATTGGCAAGATGGACATCTCATATAATTACTCTCCTGATTTCACAACAATTTAATATCTCTATTATAACAAATTTCCTATGTATAAGAAAAGCGCATTGACGCTAGTGTGCTCATGATAAACCTTGCAAGGCTAAAGTACAAGTATAGTTTCTACATTTAAACTAGCTATCTAAATAAAAAAAGCACATTGAAATCACTTGGATTTCAATGTGCTCCGTCTAACTTCTTTCAGCGGGTGTCACAGAATCGGAAGGAGTTCTTATAGGATGTTAGCCTAAGATCAAAGCCGATTCCGGACGCAATTATGCATTAACTGTTTCTAAAGCTTTTGCCACTTTTTTCACAAGATCTACAACACGTGCAGAATAACCCCACTCATTGTCGTACCAAGCAAGTACTTTCACTTTGCGGTTACCCATTACCATTGTAGAAAGTCCATCTACTGTAGAAGAGTAAGTTGTTGTATTGTAATCAGAAGATACTAGAGGCTCAACTGAGAAGTTTAAGATACCTTTCATTGGACCTTCAGTAGCAGCCTTCACAAATGCAGCGTTGATAGCATCAACTGTTACGTCTGTGTTTAAATCAACTACTAGGTCAACTAATGATACGTTAGGTGTTGGAACACGAAGTGCCATACCATGAATTTTGCCTTCTAATTCTGGTAACACTAATTTTAATGCTTTTGCAGCACCTGTAGATGTTGGGATGATTGATTGTGCGCAACCACGTGCACGACGTAAATCTTTATGTGGATTGTCTAAATTCTTTTGGTCATTTGTATAAGCGTGAACTGTTGTCATTAATCCGCTTTCAATACCAAATGTGTCATTTAATACTTTGGCAACTGGTGCTAAGCAGTTTGTTGTACAAGAAGCATTTGAAATAACATCATGTTTTGCGATATCAAGTTTCTCATCATTTACACCTAAAACAATTGTTACGTCCTCGTTTTTACCAGGTGCTGTTAAGATCACTTTCTTTGCGCCTGCTTCTAAGTGCATTGCTGCTTTTTCACGATCATTAAATTTACCAGTTGCTTCAATAACGATATCCACACCCATTGTTGCCCATGGTAATTTTAATGGGTCACGTTCGCTAATAATTTGAACACGTTTACCATTTACAATTAAAGCATCGCCTGCTGGCTCAACTGTACCCTCGAATGTTCCGTGATTTGTGTCATACTTAATCAAATGTGCTAACGTTTCAGCTGGATAGCTAGCGTTAATTGCAACGATATTTAAATTTTCTTGCACGATCGCTTGGCGGAAAACCATACGTCCGATACGCCCGAAACCATTAATAGCAACTGATACTGTCATTTATAAAATCCTCCTGTGAGTACATACTCAGATTAATTATATACTTTATGCGAATAGTATAACACAATTTCAAAAAAGATGAACATTATATATTCATAATATTAAAGTTCTTATTTTCTGAAAAATAAAATCACCTAAATTAGTCCTTATTATGGTATAAACTCACAAAAAAAATGCATAGCGAAGTGTTCTTGCTACGCATTCATGTTGTTGAAAAAAAACAAAATTGGTAAGGAAACCTCGGTGAATGGTGTGGCTCTTTAATGGGTGATCTCCGTTCCAGGCTACTCACTTTCCTGTGGGCGAGCGTCGAGCCGCTTCCTTCGCTGCGCTCCGTGCAGAGTCTCGCCTGTCTCGCTTTCCCACGGGAGTCGAGTAGCCTTCCACTCCAATCAGCGATAGCGTAGAATTTTTATAAATTTTAATCATTTCAAAAGTAAACACTATTGCTACTTACCTATCGAACAGAAAAGACTTATAACAATGAAACAATTGTAACCTGTTATTGCCAATGCTTCGTTTTTCCAAAACCGCTGTAGTTTCAACTATAAATTAAAGTGCCCTGTCAGAAGATACACGCTATGTGAAGTGGTTGATCTTCGTTCCGGCTGGGCGACTCCTTGGGGATTAGCGATAGAGGAACGGAGGCTAAAAACATCACGTCCTGTGATAACGCCTTCGTGACCAACATCCTGTTGCCCCAAGCGGCTCATCGGACGCCCCCAAGAAGCTCTGTGCGAAAGCGTAGCGGCAGCAACAAATGTTTTATCTGTGCGAAAGCGTAGCGGCAGCAACAAAGCGCTCAGCCGGAACGGAAATCACCCCCTCGTTTTGCCGAAGAGCCATACTATTTTTAATGTGACACCTTAATTTCATTGATACACTAGTTTTCCAACAATATGAAATGCGTAGCAATATGTCATTGCTACGCATCGAATGATTTTACAGATTTTTAATTAATTACGTTCCAATATGTTAGGATTTTTTTTAATTGGTGCTCGGTTTGTTCTAAATTTTCATTATTATAAATAACCGCATGGGCCCCTTTTTCTTTCACTGACATAGGTAACTGAGAACGCATTCGGGCTAGGGCATCTTCCTTCGATAAGTTGTTACGCTCCATTAATCGACGAAGCTGTACCTCTTCACTAACCGATACCACGATAATACGCTCGACAAAATGCTGCAATTTACTTTCAAATAACAGTGGAATATCCATCACAACATCCTTTTCTCCAGCCTCTAAATAAGCATCACGCTGGCGTAACATTTCCTTACGAATAGCAGGATGCATAATATCATTTAACATTTTACGCTTTGCAGGCTCGTGAAAAATAATATCGCCTAGCTTGGCACGATTTAAACTACCGTCTTCTAGCAATATAACTTGTCCAAAATTTTCAGCTATTAACTTTAAAGTCTCCGTTCCTGGTTCTACAACATCACGCGCAACAATATCTGCATCAACAATCGGTAAACCAAGTGCTGTCATCATTTTTGCTACTGTACTTTTTCCGCTCGCAATACTTCCTGTTAGTCCGATAATCATAGTTAATCCCCTTTAATGTTGACAATTTGGGCAAAAGACTGATGTGCGCCCACCTATCGTCATTTGGCTCGTTGCAGTTCCACACGTTGGACACATCTTCTTCCCATACATTTGCAGTCGATTCTGCATACCTCCAGCCTCACCGTTAATATTACGATAATCTGAAATTGTTGAACCTCCTGCTTCAATGCTCTGGCGTAAAATAGCGACAATCGCCTCGAATAATGCACGCTTACGCTTTTCACTAATGCGGTTCATAGTGCGGGCCGGATGAATTTTTTGAGCAAATAGTGCTTCTGTAGCATAAATATTGCCACAGCCCGAAATGACCTGCCCATCCATAATTACATCCTTAACAGCCTTTTTCTCATATTTCGGTAACTTTGATTTCGCAATAAAATAATCACATGCTATTTCATCGAATGGCTCTGGCGCCATTTTTGTTAATGGTGCATGATCCTCAATTTTTGTTAAAAAACGCAGTTCACCAAAGCGGCGTATATCTGAATAAATTAAATAGCCACCATCTGTCATTTGAAATGTAGCATGAATATGCTTTTTAAATTTCGCCTCATGGATTTCCTCAGGCGAATTCACCACAAACCATGCACCTGTCATCCCTAAATGACTAACAAGCACGTAAGGGACATCTTCTTTCAGCAAATGAAAAAAGATGTATTTCGCACGTCGTTCGACTTTTGTAATCGTCATTTGAGACAAGGATATTTCAAATGCATCAGGCTCAGCTTGCTTCACGATACATTGCTTCCCCTCTCCAAAGGAAAAACGAATAATTTCAGATAGTTGAACCTGTTGAATTGTGCGCCCTTCAATTTTAGGTTTTAATGCCTGGACGACACCTTCAACCTCTGGTAATTCAGGCATTTTAACCCCTCCTTATTTCGCTTCGTACCAAGTAGCACCGTAGTTAAAATCTACCTTTAACGGTACTGAAAGCTCGATTGCGTTCTCCATAACCTCTGGTACTATTTTTTCAAGCAATGCAATCTCCTCTTTAGGTGCTTCAAAAATTAATTCATCATGCACTTGTAATAGGAGCTTTGCCTGCATATTTTCTTTTTTCAAGCGAGCATCCATATCAATCATTGCTTTTTTAATAATATCAGCTGCACTTCCCTGAATTGGTGTATTCATCGCAGTACGCTCTGCAAAGCTTCGTAAATTGAAATTCGAGCTCGAAATGTCAGGTAAATATCGACGTCTATTTAAAATCGTTGTCACATAACCATTAAACTTCGCATCTTGGACGATATCATCCATATATTGTTTTACACCTGGGAAACTCGCAAAATATTTCTCGATAAATGTAGCAGCTTCCTTACGAGTAATATCCAAGTTTTGCGATAAGCCATAATCACTAATACCATAGACAATCCCAAAGTTTACTGCTTTTGCAGCGCGACGCATATTACTATCGACCTCATCTGCTGAGACATGGAAAACATCCATCGCAGTACGCGTATGAACGTCCATACCTTCACGGAAAGCTTCGACTAAATTTTTATCCTTTGACATATGGGCCAATACACGCAATTCGATTTGTGAATAATCGGAGGAAAATAATATCCAATCTTCGTTCGATGGCACAAACGCTTGACGAATTTTTCGCCCTTCTTCTAAACGAATCGGGATGTTTTGTAAATTCGGATCAGTTGAGCTTAAACGCCCTGTAGCTGTTAATGCTTGTTGGAATCGAGTATGCACCTTTCCATCCTCTTCATGGATTTCCTTTAGCAGGCCTTCAATATAAGTTGATTGTAATTTTCCAAGCTGACGATACAAAAGAATATGCTCAATAATGGCATGCTCTGGCTTTAATTTTTCCAATACATCTGCTGCAGTGGAATAGCCTGTCTTTGTCTTTTTAATAACAGGAAGACCAAGTTTATCAAAGAGGATGACACCTAATTGCTTTGGTGAATTAATATTGAAGGCTTCTCCTGCCTCTGTATAAATCTCCTGTTCAATCACAACTAGTTTGTCATTTAGTTCCTGCCCCATCTTCTCTAATGTGGCACGATTGACCGTGATACCTTCACTTTCCATTTCCGCTAAAATAGCAGCAAGAGGAAGTTCTAAGTTTTTATAGAGTTCGAACTGTTCATTTTCCTTTAACAATGCCTCAAGCTTTGGCTGTAAAGACCACACAGCAAAGGCTTTGCGGCTTGCATGCTCAGCAAGTGCATCAATGGCTGGTATAGCCCGTTTCGCCCCTTTACCATAAACGGTCTCATTTGCGTGCACATTACGATAACCCAGTTCTTTCGCAAGCGTTGCCACATCATCTCCACTTAGCGCAGGATTGTTAATATAAGAAGCAAGCAATAAGTCAAATTCCACACCCGCTAAACGTATTCCCGCGCGTTTTAATGCAGCCTGAGATGCTTTTGAATCAGACATATACTTTATTTTAGTAGCATCTTCTAACCAGAGACGAAGGTCATCTGATTTAGCAGCAATATCAAACGGCACGTACATTGTTTTCGTTCCATCCGTTAGTGCAATACCTAGTTGCTGACATGTATGATAATGCTCGTCCTCTAGCTCCAAGTGCACTGCCATTACATCTTTTAAATGACCTTGCTTTACTTCTTGCACAATTTCATAGTCAAAAGGTGCTTGTTCTTCTTCTTGGACAGTAAAATCGCTTTTCTCTAGCAATGATTTAAAGCCAAGCTCCTGCCACACGCTAATTACTTCTTCCTCAATCGGACCATTATAGGCAAGATCAGAAATCGTTATTTCAATCGGCGCATCTGTAAAAATGGTAGCTAGTTTTTTACTCATTAGTGCCTGTTCTTCATTGGCAACTAATTTTTCTTTCATTTTAGAAGCCTTCAACGTATCCATTGCCGCATAAAGCGACTCGACTGAACCATGCTCTTTTAGCAATTTAACAGCCGTTTTTTCACCGACACCCGGCACACCAGGGATATTATCTGAAGAATCCCCCATTAAACCTTTCATATCAATAATTTGTTGGGGAGTTAAGCCGTATTTTTCTGCAATAAACTCTGGTGTATTTTTTTCAATTTCAGTAATGCCTTTTTTAGTAATATATACTGTTACTTGCTCAGTCGCGAGCTGTGTTAAGTCACGATCTCCGGATACGACGATGACGTCCATATCCTGTGATGAAGCTTCTTTGGCAAGTGTCCCTATAATATCGTCTGCTTCGTACAATTCAAGCTCATATCGCTTAATACCATAAGCATCAATAAGCTTACGTATATAAGGAAACTGCTCAGATAATTCTGGTGGAGTCTTTTGTCGACCACCTTTATATTCCGTAAATGTCTCATGGCGGAAGGTTGTCTTACCCGCATCAAAGGCAACCAAAATTTTCGTTGGTTGCTCTTCCTCTAATATTCTTTGTAGCATTGTTGTAAAGCCGTACACTGCATTCGTATGAATTCCACTATCATTCGTTAATAGAGGTAACGCAAAAAACGCGCGATATGCTAAACTATTGCCGTCCAATAATAGCAATTTTTCCTTTGTCATGATTTTATCCTCCTGCGTTGTCGTCTTCTTAATTGTAAAACGAAAACGTATGTTTGAAAATGCCTCTTCCTTTTACTTTATCGAGAAAACGGTTATTTTACCAATCATAACGATGAAAATCGCCAAATTTTCTACATTAATAGTTTAACTCAGGATTGACGACACAAAAAAAGCCAATCACTCATTGTAATTGACTTTTCCGATATTATTCACTAGCTTTAGTTGTTTTTTCTTTGCGATAGAAAATCTCTTCATATATGACTGTCATAATAAAGGCATTCATAAAGGCAAACACTAAAAATAATGGCATACCACCAAGCTGTGGATGTGTAAGCTCTGTATTAAACACCATTACAGTGCCGATTTGCGCTAAGAAGAAAATGAAGCCGATCCCAACTTGCCATATAGGACGCTTAACTTTGCGTTTTTCGTACCAAAACATTTTTTTAAATATCTTTCTTACATCCTCAGCAATGACTAAACCTAATAAAAACAAAATGACAAAAAATACTGGTATATGATAAACACTTTTCGTGATCCATGCAAAATCTGATAGACGGAAGAAAAGTGTAAATAACGATGCAATACTACAGGCTATCAATAGATTTTGGAGCCCCTTGCTAATTTGCAATTTCACAACTATTACCCCCATTTTTTATTTCTGAACATTATCATTCTATCAGATAACAGTCATCCGCGAAACACAAAATCATAAATTTTTATTATTTTTATATCATACCATTAATATATGAAAGATTTTTATAGAAATCGTGATAAAAAATACCTAAATATAAAATTAAAGAATTTAGAACTTGTATCCATTAAAAAATTCTCCTATAAACTGCTCATCAACAAAAGTTAGAGATGATATTTATCGAAAACGTATATAAGTTGATTGGAGTGGAGATTGGGTGACTCCTTGGGGATTAGCAATAGAGGAACGAAGGCTAAAACCATCACGTCCTGTGATAACGCCTTCGTGACCAACATCCTGTTGCCCCGACGCCCCAAGGAAGCTCTGCTCTGTGCGAAAGCGAAGCGTCAGCGGCAAATGTTTTATCTGTGCGAAAGCGTAGCGTCAGCGGCAAAGCGCCCAATCGGAACGGAAATCAACCCTACGTTATGGTAATGAGTCTTTAAACCAGTCACTAATATGTAGAAATGTATTGCTAATTTTATGGAAAGTGTAAAAAAGCCGTCTCAAAAAATTTGAGACGACTTCATACTACTAATCCCTGCAAGAATAATAGTATTATTTTAGTTTCACTTTATATAACCCGATAATATTTTCGCATACGGTGAAGTGGATGGCAAAATAATGACCGTATCTTCACCTATAGTTTTCTTATATGATTCTAATGTACGGTACAATGAATAGAATTCGGGATCTTGAGAGAATGATTTATTGTAAATCTTCGCAGCTTCTGCTTCCCCTTCCGCTTGAATCAATGCTCCATCCTTTTTCGCTGTTGCGAGCATTTCTTGAACCTGCTGATCTGTTTGAGCTTCAACACGACGTTTCTCAGCGTCACCTTCAGATAAATATTTCTGTGCGATTGATTCACGATCCGAAATCATATTCGTAAACACGGATTGCTCATTTTCAGTAGGCAAGTCGATACGACGGATACGAACATCTACTACTTCTATTCCATATTTATCATTTGAAAGTAACTCATTGACACGTGCAGTTACCTGATCATTGATACTCCCACGTGAAGAACCTTCATCATTAATAATCGCCTTATATTCTATTCGACCAAGCTCTGAACGAATAACTGAATAAATAAACTCTTCCATACGTGATTCAACTTTTTCTATTGTTCCTGCATTTGAAATTAATTGCTTTGGATCAGTTATATGCCAAACTGCATAATTATCAATAATAATTCGTTTTTTATCCTTTGTATTAATTTCTTCTTCAGAAACTTCATATGTCATTTGGTTTTTTGGTAGCCTCGTTACGCTTTGAATAAACGGAACCTTTATTTTCAAGCCGGGCTCACTCTGAAATTTCACTACTTCTCCAAACTGTCTAACAACTGCGTATTCGGATTCTTTAACTATATAAACATTAGCAAATAATATAATGGCAATAGCAAAAACGGCTGTTAAGGTTACAGCAAAAGAAATATATTTTTTCGGATTCATCGGGCCTTTTTTCGACATTTTGACCACATTATCCTCTTCTTTTGGAGCAGTATTTTTGGATTTACCCGATAAAAAATTCAGGAATTTTTCAAGATCCTTATTTTTTTGATCCATTAGTTACCGCTCCCTTCTTTTTTTTCTTTTGATGTTTCTTTTGTTGCAGGTGTCTCCTGTTTTGCAGGTTGCAAGGCTTGAAGAGGTAAGTATTTCATTGTATTACCATCATCATTCATAATATAAATTTGTGCTTTAGGTAATACATTTTCAAGTGTTTCCAAAATTAAACGTTCGCGGGTAATCTGTTGATTGCCCTTATATTGCTCATACATTTTATTAAAGACAGCTACATCCCCTTGAGCCTGCTCAATACGCGCTGTTTTTTCACCTTGAGCTTTCGAGATGATTGCATCCTTCTCACCTTCAGCCTCACTAATTCGCTGATTATTATATTTTTTCGCCTGATTAATTTTTGTATTTTTCATTTCGCGTGCATCTGTAACAGCTGTAAAGGCTGCTCGCACATCTGCATTCGGTAATTCAACATCCTGTAGTTTTACCCCTAAAACACTTATACCTATATCGTATTTTCCAAGAAGAGAAACGAGTAAATCTCGTGATTTTGCTTCTATGTCCGCTTTTCCTTCAGTTAACGCAGCGTCGATTTTGGAACTTCCGATAATGGATCGAATCGCACTCGACGTAGCGCTATGTAATATTTTTTCTGGATCTTGTGAGCTGAATAAATACTTTTTCGGTTCTGTAATTTTCCATTGAACGACAAGGTCTGTTAATACAATATGTTCATCCCCTGTAATCATTTTCGTTTCAGCATCATAAGTTTCCAATTCCCCATTTTCATTTTGCTTATAGCCAAACTTTAAACTAAATGTTTCCTTCGATAAAACCTGAACCGATTGTACAGGCCAAGGTAATTTAAAATGTAAACCTGGTTCTGTAACTGTATTATCGGCACGACCGAACGTAATGACAACTGCTTGTTCTGATTCATCTACCGTGTACCACGATGTAAATACCGCAATAATTGCAACAATGCCAAAAATGCCAAGTCCCACCATCATAAGTGACCTTTTCACACTCATGTCTAATCCTCCCTTAAGCTTAGTACTATTGTATACGGGACAATTTATAAAAAGTTTCAAAATATTTTAATAAACCTTTTTTTATTTTAGGCAGTTTGACATAAGGAGCAAGCGCACTAAACGTTCCTGCATCGGCCCTCCATCTAAAATCATACCGCACAAATAAAATAGAACTGAAAAAAATCCCGTTACCATTTAAGGTAACAGGATATTGACAACTAGATGTTCAAACGCTGGGAAAAAGGTTGTTGATAAAACAATGCTAATTAATGCAGCTACAATCATCGCAAGACTTGCAAAAGTACCTTCCAACTCACCAAGTTCAAATGCTTTAGAAGTACCTGTACCATGTGCTCCCATTCCTAACATTAGACCTCTAGAGGATGGTCGATGGAAACGACATACTTTAATCACTAACGGTGCTATTAGACTCCCTAAAATACCAGTTACCATAACGAAAACAGCAGTAAGTGTAGGAGAGCCACCAATCATGTTAGAAATGTCCATTGCTATTGGTGTCGTAACTGAACGCGGAACTAAGCTATGCACAAGCTCATTATTTAATCCAATTACTACGGCAATGATAAATGAAGATGCAATGGCAACGGCTGAGCCAACTGCGATACTTAGAAAAATTTCAAAAGCATGTTTCTTTAATAGGTTAAAATTTTTATAAATTGGTACCGCAAATGCAACTGTTGCTGGTCCTAGTAAATTTGATAAAATACTGGCTCCAGCAGTATACGATTTATAGGATGTACCCGTTAATAGCAAGATGATAATTACCACTAATGGTGTGATCAGTATAGGTGTTAACCATTCCTGCTGATACTTTTTATAAAACATTTTACTAGTATAAAAAACTGCAATAGTACCTAGTAAACTTACTATAGCTATTAAAAAGCTCATGCAGTATCACCTTTCTTTCGTTGCCCTAGCAATTGTGCTGTAAAACCTGTTGCAAACATTACAACTATGGCACTCAACACAATAACAAGCAAAGCTTTCACACCTTGCACACCAAATAATGCAGTATAATCGATTACTCCGATAGCAGATGGTATGAAAAACAGTAATAATTCACTAAGTAATAAACCTGCACCTAGCTCAATCCATTCAAGCTTTATAATATGAAACTGCAAAAGTAAAAACAATAAGACTAGTCCAATTATGCTACCTGGAATCGGCAAGTGAAGTAGACGTGCAATACTATTCCCTATAAATAAAATTACATAAAGATAGCCGATTTGCACGATACTTTTGACGATTTTCATGGTCATCCTTCTCTCAATTTTTTATCCCGCTTTAGCGGTCAGTAATATAGATTCCTTCTAGATTAAAATGGGCATATTATCTGACCGTATTAGCCTGATTAGTTCAACTAACAAGTACATTGCTTATTAGTTGAATATTATGCTACTATACTTTACACCTATTTACGTTACGTGTAAAACAGAAAAAGAATCTATCACCAAAAAGTTTGGCAATAGATTCTTCCTATTGTGGCGATAACTAAGCAACACAATCAAAAAATCTTTATCTGAAGATTTTTTAGCTATTTTAAAGTCTTAATAATATATAGGGGGTTTCTACTAACAAGTATAAGGCCCCATTGTGAATCTAAAATTGCGCTATTGTAAAGAAATCGTTAATTTTTCGGGATCATGACAATCATTTTTGTCCCGACGCCAACTTCACTTTCTACCTGAATGCGACCATGATGCGCTTCTACTAAGTGCTTCACAATAGCAAGCCCTAACCCTGTCCCTCCAGAATTCCGGCTTCGCGCACGGTCCACACGGTAAAACCGCTCAAAGACACGGGCAATTTCATGCTTTTCTATTCCTATACCTTGATCTTCTATTTCAAGAATTCCGTACGCTTCATTTTCCTTTAATCGAATCGTAACGGTTGTATTTTCTGGAGAGTATGTTATGGCATTGGTAATTAAATTAGTAACAATTTGAATGATACGATTCGCATCACCCATAACTTGAACATCACGTTCTATATCAACATGAAAGCTCATATTTTTCTCATCCAGACGAGGTCCTGTCAGCTCTGCTCCACGTATAAGTACATCTTGCAAGCCCATCGGCATAATATTAACGGTAAAACCATGCTGTTCAATTTTCGATAACTCCAGTAAATCCTGGATAAGCATTTGCAGACGGTTACTTTCCTTATTAATGATCTCTAAAAAAGATAGCAGCATTTTTTCATCCTTATACGCACCATCCAGTAAAGTTTCAGAAAAGCCTTTAATAGATGTAATAGGTGTACGCAATTCATGGGATACATTTGCTACAAAGTCCTTACGAATTTGCTCTAAACGAACAAGCTCCGTAATATCATGCATAACGATAACGACACCAAGCCATCGACCATGATCTCCTATAACAGGCGCTCCATACACTTCCTTATTATATAGCTCTTGTTGAACCTCCATTATAATTTGTTGACGATAAGGCATTTCTGTTAGAAACACATGGTCGATAAATTGCTCAAGTGATTTAGGTAAGCCAATTGTACGAAAAACTTTTCCTTGTACGTCGTCAATTTGCATACCGAAACGCTCTAAAAATACACGGTTTACGATAGATATATTCCCCTCACGTCCAATCATCATGAGGGAGCTTCCCATGTTTTCAATTAACGTCTTAAGCCTTTCCTCTTCTACCTCGCGAATCGTCGTAATATCCTGTAAGTTACGCGCTAAAATATTGATGGAGTGACTAAGTGGTATTATGCGTTCACGCTCATTTTCATGAGCACGAGCACGGTAATTTCCCTTCGCCAGCTCAAGTGCTGTATCTGTCACGTTATCAATAGGAGCAGTGAAATTTCGAATCATATAACGACTTACAATAGCTATTAAAATAAGTGCTATTATAAAAAGAATCGCTAGCACTACATAAAGTCGCGCATGAACATTCGATATAAGAGATTCTGTTTCCTCAATGTTTTGAGCAGTATATAGTGCCTCTTTATCTTCTTTTGATAGTTCAATTTTTCGTTCATCTAATATTTGGTTAATGGATTCTTGCATCTGTAAACTTGCCTGATCATTGTACTGTTCTATATAAACAGGAAAAAGCTGACCTATAACAATCATTAGGACAGCTAATATTGTTCCAAGCAATAGCATGAATGTCAAGAATAAGCGGTTGCTCATTGATTTCATGTCGTCTTCGGCTCCTCGAACTTATAGCCAAGGCCACGAATCGTTTTGATGAACATTGGCTTACGGCTACTTTCCTCGATTTTATCGCGAAGGTGACTTATGTGCACATCCACAATTCGTGTATCGCCAGCAAAGTCATACTTCCATACAGCACTTAATAGCTGATCACGTGTTAAAACACGGTTTTTATTTTCAAGTAAATAAATGAGTAGCTCAAATTCCTTTGGTGTAAATTCTAGTGCCTCATCCTGTAAAAATACTTCAAAACGCTCTGGAAAGACACGCAATTGTCCAAATTCATACATTTTCTCTTGTGGCCCATTCTTATCTTCAACCACTATATTTTGAGTAAAACGTCTTAAAACAGCCTTTACCCGTGCTAACACTTCGCGCGGACTAAAGGGTTTCGTCATATAATCATCCGCCCCTAGCTCTAGACCAAGTACTTTATCGAACTCGTCATCCTTTGCTGTTAGCATAATAATAGGTGTATTCATACGTTGTTGACGAATTTGTTTACAAACCTCCATACCATCAAGCCTTGGAAGCATCAAATCTAATAAAATTAAATCTGGCTGTAAGTCAATTGCCTTATCAAGGCCCTCTTGACCATCTGCAGCTGTTTCTACAACATATCCAGCCTGCTCTAAATTATATTTCAATAATGTCGCAATAGAAAATTCATCTTCTACAACTAAAATCGTTTTTGTCATGTGTAATGCCTCCGTTAGTGATTTGAAACCCCCATTTCAAATCCAAGACGTCTATAAAGCAAGTGGTGGTATCACCAGCAAAATACCTTCAATCACAAGCTGCTTTTGCTCATTATATGAGTGTACCGATACAGTAATTGTATTTTGTAATTTATTGATTTCTGTTACCTCTAAAAGTGTATCAAATAATTCATAATGATAGAGTGGTTCTAAATACTTTATATGTTGCTCAATAATTCGTGCACCTGGTCCAGGAATATACTTTGACACAGCTGACGTAATAATACCATTTAACATGATTGTTGGTACGATCGGCTTTTGAAAAGGTGTCAACGCAGCATAATCATGTTGAATATAAAGCGGATTATTATCATTCGTTAGTCCTAAATAAAGCAGTAAATCCTTATCTTCTATTTTTTCAGTAATATGAATCTTCTCGCCAACTGTAATTTCATCAATAGTGAGACCAAGCTTACTGTTTTTTTGAAGCAATAATACGCCAACCCCTTTTCTATCATATACCTTCATAGTATCAATTTTATTCCAAAAGTACAACGAAAAGCAGAATAACCATTTTATCTTCACAAATGTTTTATTTATCTGTCGAAAGCAAACCGACAGCTACCATTACGCCAAGGAGGTGTCATTAGTATGGCTCTTCTGCAAAACGAAGGGTTGATTTCCGTTCCGACTGGACGCTTTCCTGAGGGGCGTCGGGGCGACAGGATGTCGGTCACGAAGGCGTTATCACAGGACGTGATGCTTTTAGCCTTCGTTCCCCTATCCGCTTCTCTCCAGGAACGGAAATCACCCCTACGTTATGATGAACTATTATCAATTTGTTAATTTAATTGAAATAATAGTTTTTCAACAACATAAAATCGAGTAGGAATGAATCCTACTCGATTTCATAAACTCTTATTAAGCTAAAACTTTCATAACGTCGCGGACAGCCTCTGCCGATTTATCTAAAGCTGCTTTTTCATTATCTGTTAATTCAAGCTCAAAGATTTTTTCTATACCATTTGCACCTAATAATGTCGGAACACCTAGATATAAATCATTGTAGCCATATTCACCTTCTAAGTATGCAATAGATGGAAGTATACGTTTTTGGTCTTTAATAATAGCTTCCGCCATTTCAATAAGTGCCGCTGAAGGAGCATAATATGCAGAACCATTACCAAGGAGGTTAACGATTTCAGCACCACCTTTACGTGTACGGTCAACAATCTCTTCAAGACGATCTGCTGGGATTAATGATTCTAATGGAATACCACCAGCGAATGAGTAACGAGTAAGTGGCACCATTGTATCACCATGACCACCTAAAACAAAACCTGTGATGTCTTTTACCGAGATATTCAGTTCTTCAGCTACAAACGCACAGAAACGAGCCGTATCAAGTACACCTGATTGACCTATTACACGATTTTTAGGGAAACCAGTTTCTTTGAATACTGTGTAAGTCATTGCATCAACTGGGTTTGTAAGAACGAGGATTGTTGCATTTGGTGAGTACTTAGCAATTTCCTTGGAAACAGCTTTCATTACATCTTGATTAATTTGAACAAGATCGTCACGGCTCATACCTGGTTTACGAGCAACACCAGCAGTGATGATTACTACATCAGAATCTGCAGTATCTGCATAATTAGAAGTACCTTTAACATAAGAATCATAGCCTTGCACTGGTGCAGCTTCCCACATATCCAGAGCTTTACCTTTTGTTGGGTTTTCAGCTTGAGGAATATCCACTAACACTACATCACCAAGTTCTTTTTGAGCTGCTAAAAATGCTGCAGTAGCGCCAGTAAAACCGCTACCGATTACTGAGATTTTTTTTCGTTTCAGAGACATTCGAATACGCTCCTTTAAATTAGGTTATTTAATCAATTATGCCTCGGCATAATTGCGTCAGGAATCGGCTTTAGGCCTGCGTGATGCAGGTCAGTTAGCCGTTATCGCATGGATGCGATGCTTTTAGGCTAACATCCTATGTGAACTCCTTTCCGATTCCATGACATCCGCCGGAGGCTTCTTTCAGCGGGTGTTTAAACACCCGCTGAAAGAAATTAAAAGAGGGAGGAGAATAAATCTCACTCCCTCGATTAAACAAGTTCATCGTAAATATTTTATTAAGCTAAGGTCAATAGAAATTTACATTTCACCCTAATTATATCGGCAGAATATACTTCCGCTTTAACTATAATTTCTATTTTAGAATAGAAAATTATAGGTTTTTGATTAATTCATTAGCGAATTCTGAACATTTTACTTCTTTAGCGCCGTCCATTAAACGAGCGAAGTCGTAAGTTACAACTTTAGAAGAAATTGTTTTCTCTACAGATTTAGTAACCATGTCAGCCGCTTCTTGCCATCCTAAGTGTTCAAGCATTAATACACCTGAAAGTAATACTGAAGATGGGTTTACTTTATCTTGACCAGCATATTTTGGAGCTGTACCGTGAGTAGCTTCGAAGATCGCGTGTCCAGTTACGTAGTTAATGTTTGCGCCTGGAGCGATACCGATACCACCAACTTGAGCAGCTAATGCGTCAGAGATATAGTCACCGTTTAAGTTCATTGTAGCAACTACGTCGAACTCAGTTGGACGAGTTAAGATTTGTTGTAAGAAGATATCAGCGATAGAATCTTTAACTAAGATTTTACCAGCTGCTAAAGCGTCAGTTTGTGCTTTGTTTGCTGCTTCTTCACCTTGTTCAGCTTTAATAGCATCATATTGGTTCCAAGTGAATGTTTGATCAGCAAATTCTTTTTCAGCTAATTCATAACCCCATTTTTTGAATCCACCTTCAGTGAATTTCATGATGTTACCTTTGTGTACTAAAGTAACAGATGGGCGTTTATGTTTAATTGCATATTCGATAGCAGAACGTACTAAACGCTCAGTACCTTCTTTAGATACAGGTTTTACACCGATACCAGAAGTTTCTGGGAAGCGGATTTGATTAACACCAAATTCAGTTTGTAGGAAGTTGATGATTTTTTGTGCTTGTTCTGAACCAGATTCGAATTCAATACCAGCGTAGATGTCTTCTGTGTTTTCGCGGAAGATAACCATTTCAACGTCTTCTGGACGTTTAACTGGAGAAGGTACTCCATCAAAGTGACGTACTGGACGTAAGCATACATATAGGTCAAGCTGTTGACGTAATGCTACGTTTAGAGAGCGGATACCACCACCGATTGGAGTAGTAAGAGGACCTTTGATTGCGATTAGGTATTCGTTAATTTTGTCTAAAGTTTCTTGTGGTAACCATTCACCAGTTTGGTTGAATGCTTTTTCACCAGCTAGAACTTCTAACCATTCGATTTTCTTTTCACCGTTGTAAGCTTTTTCTACTGCTGCGTCGATTACGCGTGATGCTGCAGCCCAAATATCTGGACCGATTCCGTCACCTTCGATGAAAGGAATCACTGGATTGTTTGGTACATTAAGTACGCCATTTTCAACTACAATTTTGTTTGACATTGATGTTGCCTCCTAAATTCATAATCATAGGACTGTGTTATCAGTAACACAGTCCCAAATATTCTAGCATATTTTCCGAATTAGCGCTCGCTGATTGGAACATATTTTTGCATGCCTGGTCCAACATACTCTGCACGTGGACGGATTAGGCGGTTGTTAGCATATTGCTCTAGAATATGAGCTACCCAACCAGAAGTACGTGATACTGCGAAAATTGGTGTGAATAGGTCATGATCAATACCTAAAGAATCATACACTGACGCAGAGAAGAAGTCTACGTTTGCAGGTAATTTCTTTTGTTCTACGATCATGTCATGGATTTTAACTGACATTTCATAAAGCTCTGGTTTACCAGTTAGCTCAGTTAATTTTTGTGACATTACACGTAAGTGTGGTGCACGTGGGTCGCCTTTACGGTATACGCGGTGACCGAAGCCCATGATTTTTTCTTTGTTGTCTAATTTATTTTGAATATAAGACTCAACGTTTTCAAGTGAGCCAATTTCAGATAACATTTTCATTACTTGCTCGTTTGCACCACCATGAAGTGGTCCTTTTAATGCACCGATAGCTGCAGTTACACCAGAATAAACATCTGATAATGTAGCTACACATACACGTGC
Source organism: Lysinibacillus sp. NPDC092081 (assembly GCF_044755845.1). Lineage (NCBI taxonomy): Bacteria > Bacillati > Bacillota > Bacilli > Caryophanales > Bacillaceae > Lysinibacillus > Lysinibacillus sp. NPDC092081. The sequence goes on along the minus strand of NZ_JBIVRU010000002.1, from coordinate 142,253 downwards.
TGTGAATGTAGACGCATTTAATTCGTGATCAGCATGTAATACTAATGCTTTGTCGAATGCTTCAATTTCGATTGCTGCTGGTTCTTCACCTTTAAGCATGTATAAGAAGTTTGCTGCATATCCTAATTCTGGTTTTGGCGCAACTGGCTCTAAACCTTTACGAACACGTGCAAATGCAGTAACTACTGTAGCAATTTTAGCTTGTAAACGGATAGCTTTACGATAGTTAGCTTCTGTATCCATAACATCCGCTTCTTCATCGAATACACCAAGTAAAGATACTGCAGTACGTAGTGCAGCCATTGGATGTACAGTTGAAAGTGGGTATGTTTTGAATTGGTCTACAATTGCTTGTGGAATAGACATGTTGTCTGCCAATTGTTGTTTTAATTCAGCTAGCTCGTCCGCTTTTGGTAGACGAGTATGCCACAATAAATAAATTACCTCTTCAAATGACGCATTCTCTGCTAAATCATCAATGTTGTAACCAACATATGTAAGTGTGTCATCGATAATTGAACTGATTTTAGATTCCGCTGCTACGATACCTTCTAAACCTTTAGTTGCTGACATAAATTATCGCTCCCTCATAATATATTTTTTAGTTGTAAATGCAGTTATTAGCTCACATTTACGTTTTTTGCTCATATGAACCATTAAGTTAATCGCTTACATTGCTATTATAATCATTTTTGACAGCTTTGTGAATGAAAATCCTCCGAATAAAGAAAAAGGCGTACGAGCGATTATATATAAGCTTTAAAGAGATTCTTTCGCACATTTCAATATTAATTTATCATTTGAAACGGGGTGAATTTGTAAAAATGAGGAATATTAAATACTTTTCATACGAAAGAACTATAAGTGTTTTGTTCTTTACATTCTATTTGGTAATACTGTGGTTTGTATTACCTGTATCACTCGCGATTTTTTTGTCTTTTTCTACGTATCCTATCATAAAGTTTCTTCATTCTTATTGTAGGATTACCTATTGGCTTGCAGCACTTATTGTGGAAGCACTTATACTAGCTTGCATTTTTCTTCTCGTTATCATATCTATAAACAGTATTATTCTTGTCTTCCCTGAAATCAGAGATACTCTACAAAATTTCCCACTTTTCAATGAATATGAATCAATGTTCATCCAAGTTTTAAAGGAAAAATCGCTCTCTATTTTCGATTCAATCTTTTTATACACAGCTAATATTTTTCAATTATTCATGAAGCATGTAATTGAAGTATTTATATTCCTTGTTTCTTACTATTTCGCCCTATTAGAAACTCGCAAATCCCGATATTGGTTTTTTCAATATGTGCCGAAAAAATTCCGCAATGAATGGCAAAAGCATTTTTCTAAAATTATGCAGCTATTTCATTACTTTTTGTATGTGGAGTTTCAGCTATTCACAATTACACTGCTCATTCTCTGTGCGGGATTTATGATTCTCCAATTTGAACAAGCCATCATTAAAGCTTTTATAGTTGCATTTGCAGATGTACTTCCGTTCTTTGGGATTGGCGTATTTCTTGTACCCATGAGCATTTATTTTTACTTAAAAGGCAATACCTTTTTATGTGTAGCTATTTTACTTTTGTATCTCTTCGTTCAATTAACAAGGCAGCTAGCTGAATCCATGCTTTGGTCAAATACATTACAATTACGGACATTCCACACCTTTTTCATCAGTGCTGCCTCTATTTTATTATTTGGTTTTTACGGCATTTTACTGAGCCCAATATTTTTATTTTTGGCGGTTAAACTAAAGGATAATGCTATTTTTGAACGATGATAAATTGACCTTGTTTCATTTTTTTCCGCATCCAATAATAAAAGATTGGCTGGAACATTTTGCGAGAAAAAGGCATGAGCAGTAATAAACCAACAAGGTCTGTTATAAAACCTGGTAATGCTAGAAGTACACCACCACTGAAATTTAATACTGTGTCAACTAATGCTGGCCCCGGAGCTTCTCCGCGTGCTATCGTATTTTTTACCTTTTGTACAGAATTCATACCTTTATTTTTCACTATATAAATACCTATAATACTCGTAGCGACTATAAGCAATAATGTATTTAGAACACCAATATTTTGACCAATTACTATTAATAACGCCAACTCGGCTAATGCATAGACAATGAAACCAAGAAAAACTTTTCTCATTTTTTTCTCCTTTCTATCTAAAAAAGCTATACCTTTTATACGTTATTATAGCCCATTAAGTTTCATTAAAAAAACAATGGGTCCTATTTAAGAGGTGACGACGCTATTCTTTTTATAGTAAATCTCATTCCATGAGAGAAAAGGGACGATTTCGTTAAATATTGTTTAAACTAGGCAAACACGACATACGTTTTAACAAAATGTCATCCCTAGATTTCGGTGAAAAACCACAAAATGCTATTTACTTCTTTAATATAAGAAAAGCTCTAGTACAATTATTTGCACTAGAGCTTCTTTTTATAGATTAAAGTACACTTGCATGCCCTTTATAAATAACTCCTGTTTCAGCATCCATTGTAATTTCTTGATCGTGGCGAATCAATGTAGTGGCTTCTTTTACTCCGACGATAACAGGGATACCAAGGCTTAGTCCTACAACCGCTGCATGACTTGTTAGCCCGCCCTCCTCTGTAATCAGACCAACACAATTTTCAATTGCTGGCATCATATCACGATCTGAGCCAAGCGTTACTAAAATGCATCCGTCTGTATCATATGCTAGTGCCTCTGCTGCATTTTTTGCAACAACTGTTTTTCCTACTACTGAAGCTTTACCGATTCCTTGACCACGAGCTAATAAATCTCCAATGATGTGTACCTTCATTAAGTTAGTAGTACCCGCTTCACCTACTGGTACACCTGCTGTAATGACAACTGCATCACCGTGCGTTACAAAGCCATGCTTCAAGCTTTCATCAACAGCTAGCTCTAAAATTTCATCTGTTGTTGTCACTCGTTGACAAACAACTGGGTATACACCCCAAACTAGTGTTAATGCTTGAGCTGTATTGGTAGAACCTGTTACAGCGACAATCGGTACACCTGGGCGATATTTTGCAATCATTTTAGCTGTGTTACCACTTTCTGTTGGTGCTAGTACTGCCTTCACACCTAAGTTTATCGAAGTGTATGCTACTGCCTGAGAAATCGCCTCTGTCATATTTGCCTCTTTTTCACGACTCCGTGTAGAGACAATTGCCTTATAGTCTAATGAATTTTCTGTACGTTGTGCTATTTTATTCATTGTTTGTACGGACTCTACTGGATAAATCCCTGCTGCCGTTTCACCAGACAGCATAATTGCATCTGTACCATCGATAATTGCGTTTGCTACGTCACTAGCCTCTGCTCGTGTTGGACGTGGATTACGCTGCATCGAATCTAGCATTTGTGTAGCTGTAATAACTGGTTTACCTACTTGATTACATTTTAAAATTAATTTCTTTTGTACAAGTGGTACTTCTTCTGCTGGGATTTCTACACCGAGGTCACCACGAGCTACCATTAATCCATCTGAAACCAAGATGATTTCATCGATATTATCGACACCCTCTTGGTTCTCAATTTTCGGGATAATTTGAATGTGGCTACCACCATTTTGTTCAAGTAATTCTCGAATTTCTAGTACATCCTTTGCTCGACGAACGAACGAGGCTGCAATAAAATCAACACCTTGTTTAATACCGAATAGAATGTCCTGTGCATCTTTTTCTGTAATTCCAGGAAGCTGTACAGAAACACCCGGCACGTTAACACCCTTTTTATTTTTTAAAACACCTGCATTTTCAACAATCGTATGAATAAGACCTTTTTCCATATCTTTTGCTAATACACGTAATTGAATAAGTCCATCATCTAATAAAATAATCGAGTTTTGCTCAACGTCCTCGATTAAACGATCGTACGTTACAGAGAAGCTTGCCTCTGTTCCTTCAACCTCAGTCATTGAAATATCAATTACTTGCCCTGCCGCTAAATGCAATTCTCCGTTTTTCATATTATGTGTACGAATTTCAGGGCCTTTTGTGTCGAGTAAAATCCCAACTGGTTTCCCTAATTTTTGTGCTACTTCACGAATTAAATTAATACGTACTTCATGTTCCTCATGAGAACCATGCGAAAAATTTAAGCGGGCAACATTCATACCTGCTTCAATTAGTTTCTCTAAAGTTTCTGTTGACTCACTTGCTGGACCAATTGTACATACGATTTTTGTTTTTCTCATTTTCTGCCCACTCCGTTTTATGCCAAATTATATTGATAGTTCTTTCATCAAAGTATATAAGCTTACATCTGATTCATGATTTTTTTCGAAAGCCTCAGGCATATCATAGTCAATAACTTGATGATTACGGATACCTACCGCTCTGCCAGACTTTCCTTCCATAAGCAATTCAACTGCATGTGCACCAAATTGACTCGCTAGAACACGATCACGCGCAGTAGGTGAACCACCGCGTTGGATATGTCCAAGAACAGAAACGCGCGTCTCTTTCCCTGTTTTTTCATATAATAGTTTTGCCAATTCGCTACCAGACATGACACCTTCAGCGACGATAATAATGCTATGCTTTTTCCCGCGCGCTGCTCCACGTTCTAAGCGTGCCACAATGTCATCCAAATTATAATCTTCTTCCGGAATTAAAACTGTTTCAGCACCAGCTGCAAGACCTGCCCATAAAGCAATGTCCCCTGCATCTCGCCCCATTACCTCAACAATAAAGGAATTTTCATGGGAAGTTGCTGTATCGCGGATTTTATCTATTGATTCCACGACCGTATTTAGTGCCGTATCGAAACCTATAGTATACTCGGTTCCTGGTACGTCATTATCAATTGTTCCTGGTACACCAACAACAGGAAAGCCTTTTTTCACTAAATCCATAGCTCCACGGTAGGAACCATCACCGCCAATAACGACTAGTCCTTCAATGCCAGCTTCACGCATAATTTCAATGCCTCGCTGCTGAACAGCGTCTTCTTTAAATTCAGGACATCTTGCTGAATTTAAATGTGTACCGCCACGTTGAATAATGCCACCTACTGAACCTAAATCAAGATTTTCCATACTGCCTTTTATTAAGCCATCATAGCCATGCTTAATTCCGACAACATCAATTCCATGATATGCTGCCTTACGAACGACTGCACGAATAGCTGCATTCATTCCTGGTGCATCTCCACCACTTGTTAATACGGCAATTTTTTTCATTGTCGAACCTCCTGCAGATACTATTATTATTCACATTAACATGAAAAAACAAACTATGTAAGTGTTCTAAGGCTAGAAAAACATAACTTTTACATAAAAAATAAAAAGAATGCGTTTTCACACACTCTTTCTACTTGAAAACATCCTAAATTTAACATTTATTCAATATAATTTCATTATTTTTTATGCTATTTACTCTAGGCTTTTTATGAATGTAAAACACAATTTTTAACTATTTTCGAGCAAATTTACATGTCCAAAAACTTAAAACTGTATTTAAGCCTCTGTATATTGTCCTATCTTTCTGAATTTCTCATAACGGTCTTCAATTAATTGTTCGCCATTTAGAGAATTCAATGCTTTTAGTGTGTCGCTTATACATTCTTTTATAGAAAGTGCTTGCTTCGCTACATTGCGATGAGCTCCACCTGTTATTTCAGGGATAATTCCATCAATAACGCCAAGCTCTTTTAAGTCAGGTGCTGTTATACGCATTGCTTCTGCCGCTTGCTTTGCTAGGCTACCATCACGCCATAAAATCGACGCAGCCCCTTCTGGCGAGATAACCGAATACGTTGAGTTTTCTAACATAAAGACACGATTCGCTACACCTAATGCAATTGCACCTCCACTACCGCCTTCTCCAATAACAATAGTAATAACTGGCACTGATAAGCCTGCCATTTCGACTAGATTTCTGGCAATCGCTTCACTTTGACCACGTTCCTCAGCTGCCTTACCAGGATAAGCACCTTTCGTATCAATAAAACAAATAATTGGTCGCTTAAATTTCTCAGCCTGCTTCATTAACCGTAATGCCTTACGATATCCTTCAGGGTGTGGCATACCAAAATTCCGACGAATATTTTCTTTAGTTGATTTTCCGCGTTGGTGTCCAACAATCGTTACTGGCTGACCTTCAAAAAAAGCAATTCCTCCAAGAATAGCCGCATCATCACCAAACGTACGATCACCATGTAACTCAATAAAGTTTTCGCACATAGCCTCTATATATTGTAATGTCGTTGGTCGTTCTGGATGTCTTGCAACCTGTACACGATCCCACGGCTTCATATTGGCATAAATGGATTGTTCTAGCTGTGTTAGACGTATTTCTAACTTTTCGATTTCGCCTGTCATATCTACATCCGCATCGGCAGCAATCATTTTTAACTCATCAATTTTTTCACGTAATTGTACTACAGGTTCTTCAAAAGCTAAATTTTTAGACATGTTGCACGCCGCCTTTCGTATGCATTTTTACAAGCACTGCTACTTGGTTTCGTAAATCTTTTCGATGGAAGATTGCATCAAGCTGACCATGCGCTAGTAAAAATTCCGCCGTTTGGAAATCACTTGGTAGTTTTTCTCTTACTGTTTCTTCGATCACACGACGACCAGCAAAGCCAATCAACGCTTGTGGTTCAGCAATATTAATATCTCCAACAGAGGCAAAGCTTGCAGAAACGCCACCAGTTGTCGGATGCGTCAATATAGAAATAAACAATAGTCCTTCATCGCCATGACGTTTTAAAGCAACACTCGTTTTTGCCATTTGCATTAATGATAGAATGCCTTCTTGCATGCGCGCTCCACCACTAGCAGTAAAGATAATAAATGGTACACGTAATTCAGTAGCTTTTTCAACAGCAAGTGTGATTTTTTCTCCGACAACTGAGCCCATTGAGCCCATACGGAAATGAGAATCCATAATTGCTACTACAATTTCTTCTCCATCAAGTGTCCCCAATCCTGTCAGTACAGCTTCGTTTAATCCCGTTTTTTGTTGATCCGCTGAAATTTTTTCTACATAAGCAGGGAAATTAAGTGGATTACTTGTTTGTAAATGATCATCCATTGAAACAAATGAACCTTCATCTAAGAAATCTACTACGCGCTCCTGTGCAGTCATTTTGAAATGATGGTCACATTTTGTACAGACTTTATGATTTTTTTCTAATTCCTTCGTTAGCTGAATATGACGACATTCTGGACATTTTGTCATAAGTCCTTCTGGAAATCCCTTTTCTTGTCCGTCCTCTTTCTTTTTGCTAAATAAGCTACGTATTGCCATGTTCGTCTCCCCCTTTGTTGTCTACATGCTTCGTACAGTCTTCATCCATTGCTCATAAGCTTGTAATGCTTCTTTTTCATAGCCAAGCTGCATCGATTTCAACATAGTTTGTATGATTAATTTTTCTTCTTCTGTTGAGTTTCGATTTAGACGGTCACCATCATAAGCTGCTAACTGAAACCAGATTTTTAGTGAAAGACGATTTCCTGCAGTGATTATTATTTCTCGTAATACATCCCGACAATTAATCGTACTTTCTATTTCTAGCTTTACAAAAAAACTGTCCCACACAGGAAGTGTTCGCAGAGTCTCTGTACAACTTATTACGCGAGTGGCTTCCTTTTCATGAATTTGTCGCGTTAATTCGACATCCTTTTTCGATTTTTCATCTTCTAATATAAACATCGACAGTATTTCTACGAGCTGATGCTTATGTGTGGAAGCTAGGAACGTACCTCCTCCATGTCTCGTTTCAATAAGACCTAACAATTCTAAGCTTCGCAATGCCTCTCTCACGGAGGATCGCCCGACACCTAGACGTTCTGAAAGGACTCGTTCGGAAGGTAGTTTTTCACCAGCCTGTATTTTTTCCATTATAATAAGTTGACGTAATTGTTGGACGATATCTAAAAACACTTTCTTTTGTTCGGTTTTTTTATCCATACAATCAACTCCTCTTAATCAATTTCGCCTTGGCGTAATTGCGTCTGGATTTTGAATTGTATCTACACAATTCATTCCTTTGAAAATCCAAATATCCACCGGAGGCTATGGACCAACAAATGTTTTCTGTGCGAAAGCGTAGCGTCAGTAACAACATGATGTTGGTCACAGATAAATTGCCACAGGACGTGGCGTTCTTAGACTGAGTTCCTCAATTTCAGTAGAAGTCTGGACACTCTCTGAAAAGAAATCACATCCGCTTTCATCTCGTCACCTTCAAAGGTGAGAATCTAATACTGAATGAGGATAAAAGTGGTCTGGCCACTTTTTAACATTGACTCTAGCTTACAAAATAACTGTTAAAAAGTAAAGAAAAAACTGCATAAAAAAATTATGCAGTTTCTAAAATTTTCTTCAATTTCATATTCTTTTCGTCGCTTGCGCATGTTTTACTTTCACTTGAGGTTTACCAAAGCGCTTTTCAAGCGTTCCCTCAATGTAAACAAATTCATCTTCTAGTAACAGCTCTTGGACAAGATGAAAAACCTGTGGGAATAAGGTTACAGATACCGTTCCAAACTCATCCTGAAGCTGAACAAAGGCCATTTGCTCACCTTTTTTTGTGCGTATTTTCTTTACTTCTTCTATCATGCCAATCATTTTCACATACGTTCCCTCACGAGCATGCTTTAACTCACGGCACGTACTATTTACTTCATTCCAAAAAGCTCTTTCCTCTGAGACCGGATGTGCTGATATATAAAAACCAAGACTTTCCTTTTCATGTAGTAATTTTTCCTTTTGTGACATCGCTTCCGATTCCATATACTTTGGCTTACCAAAACTAAAGGCAGTAGCCGATTCTATATCAATATCCTCAGTTGGTCTTAGCAGATCAGCATGCTTTAAGGCCGCCTCCAATGTTGCTATTAGGACAGCACGATCTTTACCTATATAATCGAGAGCCCCGGCGAAAATTAAAGATTCCATTACTTTTGGTTTAAAATGCTGCGCACTTAAGGCAACTGCCAAGTCAAATAAATTATCAAATGCTTCTGCATTCGTTTGGCGTAAGGCATTCACTGTCTCTATAAATGTATGAGGTACACCCTTTATTCCAGATAAACTATAGCGAATTCCATCCTTTTCAACAGTAAAATATTTTGTACTTTGTTTTAATGAAGGTGGATAGAATGGAATCCCCTTCTCTTTTGCCTCACTCACAAGCTGCAGAATTTTCTCCACATTTCCTGTTGCATTTGATAAAAGTGCTGTATAAAAGCTTTGTGGGAAATGTGCCTTTAAATAGGCCATTTGGTAGGAAATGACGCTATATGCGACAGCATGGCTTTTAGGAAAACCATAGTCTGCAAAGCGTACAATTAATGCATACACTTCTTCCGCCACATGAACGTCAAAGCCTTGCTTCATTGATCCATTTACAAATGCGGCACGTTGCTCCTCTAATACTTGACGATTTTTCTTACTTACCGCCCGACGCAATAAATCCGCTTGTCCCATTGTAAAACCAGCCATCACTGAAGCAATTTGCATGATCTGTTCTTGATAAACTATGACACCATATGTCTCTCGTAAAATGGGTTCTAAAGCTGGATGTGGCATAGTAACCGATTCCCTTCCTGCTTTCCGTCTGGCATACACAGGAATAAAATCCATCGGACCAGGGCGATACAACGCATTGACTGCTACTATATCTAAAAAATGGGTTGGATGAATATCACGTAAAGCTTGCTTCATACCTTCCGATTCTAATTGAAAAATCCCTAATGTATCTCCCGTTTGAAGAAGTTGAAATGTCTTTTCATCTTGCATCGGAATAAGCTCAAACTCTATCCAAGGACCACCTGCTTTATAAATGGACCAACGTATCTGCTCTAAAATTGTCAGGTTGCGCAAACCTAAAAAATCCATTTTGACAAGTCCACAAGCTTCTACATCCCCCATTGGCCATTGCGTACAATATATTCCATCATGCCCTTCTTCAATCGGTATCGTATTGACTAATGGTGAAGGAGACAGCACAATTCCGGCCGCATGAGTAGAAGAATTTCTTGGCAATCCTTCAAGTTTTAACGCCACCTCAAACCAGCGACGATGCTTTTCATCCTCGGCTAACCAACCTTGTAAGCCTTGTGATTCAGCCACTGCTTTTTGCAATGTTATCCCAGGTTTATTCGGAATCATTTTTGAAATTTTTTCTAATACTTCAGCATCAAAACCAAAAACACGGGCAACATCTCTAGCAACTGCCTTAGCAGATAAAGTGCCAAATGTAATAATTTGCGCTACATTTGTCTTTCCATATTTCTGAGTGACATATTGGATGACTTTTTGTCTTTTACTGTCGACAAAATCGATATCTATATCTGGCAGTGTAACACGTTCAGGGTTTAAAAATCGTTCAAATAATAAGCCGTAAACTAATGGATCTACTTGTGTAATAGATAAGCTATAAGCCACAAGAGAACTTGCTGATGAACCACGACCAGGACCTGTTAAAATACGATTTTCTTTAGCAAAATGCATAAAATCTGCAACAATTAAAAAATAATCTGCATAGCCCATTGAACAAATAATTTCAAGCTCGTATTGAAGTCGCTCCCGATAAACTAGAGGAATTTCAGTTTGCTTTAAACGTTCTGCCAATCCTACAAAAGTCTCTTTAACGAGCAAGCTTTCGGCAGTTTCACCTGTTGGCACAGGAAATTTAGGCATCTGTACGTGCATTTCAGGAATTTCCGCCGTACAGCTAGCTAGCATCATTGCACTAGACTCAAGCCATTCTGGATGATCAGCAAACCAACTTCGCCATTCCTCTTCCGTTGGAGCGAAATAACCTTGAAAATGAGCTGATAGCATTGTACCGGTAAGCTTTTCACCTGAATCTATCGCTCTTGCAACCTCAAAGGCAAAATGATCTTCAGGACGTAAAAAATAGCAGCTCTGAGAGGCAACCATCGTTATGTTCATAGTTTCACACCATGCTACATACGTTTCTTCTTTTTCAGTTATCATTCCTGCAGGTCTTGCTATACCCATAAATAAATGTTTACCAAATACCTTGTTTAGAGCACTTGCTACTTCAATCCAATCCTCAATTTCTATTAAATCATTCGAAGAAAGTAATGCCACACAACCCGCTGCATATCCTTCAAGCCATTTCCACGGAAGTGCATCATCCTCTCTAATCGAAACTGCACTACTAATCTTTAATAGATGTTGGTAACCTTCTTGCGTCTGAGCATACAGCACAAGTGGAACCTTTCTTTCTTGCCACTGTACATTGATCGTGAGCCCTAATACAGCATGGATATTCGCTTGCTGCAATGCTTTACAAAAAGGCAAAAGCCCGTACAATTTTGAATTGACGATTGCACAGGCCTGAGTATTTTGCTCTTGTAAAAAAGGGATCAATTGTTCAAGCCGAATCGTACTTTTCAATAAATCCGCACTCGTATGCATTTTCGTGTATACATGTGTCAAATGAATCCCTTCCTTTCTAAGTTTCGATCAATAAAGCAACCGGTTTATTAATATGCCTTACAAATTTCCTGTAATCTCGTTATAACACGGTCTGCTTCTTCCCATGAGTAAGCTGTAGCTCCAGAAGCGAGCGGATGTCCACCACCATTAAATTCTTTCGCCAAAGTGTTAATAATAGGGCCTTTTGAGCGTAAACGCACACGAATTTGATCGGCCTCTTCAATGAAGACCACCCATGCACAAATACCTTTCACACTACCAAGACAGCCAACTAACAGGGATGCCTCTGACGGTACAACATTGAATTCTGCCAGCAATTCCTTTGTCAGCTTGATATGTGCTGCTCCATACTCATCCATTTTGAAATTTTGATACATATAGCCTTGTAAATTTAATAGCTTTTGATCCATTTCATACATTCCATCGAAAATTTGATTTCGATCAAAATTATATGTAATAAGCTCTCCTGCAATTTTAAACGTTTTTACGGTCGTGCTAGGGAATTGGAAACGTCCTGTATCCCCTACAATACCAGCAAATAATAATCTTGCAGAGGCATCAGATAGAATCCAGTTTGCTACTTGTTTTCCTACCTCAAAAAGCTCATAAATCATTTCACTACAAGAGCTCGCTTTCGTATCCACCCAAAGTAAATCACCATACGGATCATCATTTGGATGATGATCTATTTTAATGACCATTTTACCCTTTGTATAACGTTGATCATCTACACGTTCAGTATTTGCCGTATCTGTCACAATAACTAAAGCATTGTCGTATACATCATCTGTAATGTGATCTGGATTTGCTAAAAATGATAAAGATTCATCATGCTCGCCTACAGCAAAAACCTTCTTTTCCGGATAATTTGCTAAAATAAGCTCTTTTAACCCTTGCTGAGATCCATAAGCATCTGGATCTGGACGCACATGGCGATGAATAATGATTGTTTCATATGAAGCAATTGTGTCGATGATTTGTCTTTTCAAATTAATTTCCCCCAAATTGATAGTAATAACCGTTAGCATTTTTCTTTAATAATCGTTACAATAATGACTAGTTATGCTAGGAGGTTTACTATGCTCAATTTAATATTTGTGTTTGCAATAATCATATCATTTGTTTTTTATTTTTATTTTAAAACAAAACAGTTTCGTTCTTCATTACCAATCGCTAAAAATTGGTACAAAAGTAAAGCTAATGTAAGTTTCGGTGCATTTATTCTGTTATTCGGTTTAAACCAAGCCTATTTATTCCCTGGGTTATATACATTTATTATTGTAGCAATTCTTGTCGTTTTAGGCATCTTTGTTATTATCGAAAATATTAAAAGGGTTCGTCACTACGGTCAATTTGTTGACGAGGAGTACCGAATTAACCAATAAATAATCAATTATGCCTCGGCATAATTGCGTGACATCCTCCGGAGGCTTTGGGCCAACGTGATGTTGGTCACTCAGTCTAAGGACGTGGCGTCCTTAGACCGAGTTCCTCTATTTCAGCGGGTGTTTGGACACCCGCTGAAAGAAGTGAAAGGGATGGTCTAGCATTTACCCTAGACCATCCCTTTTTGTATTTTCTTAACGTTCCAGTAGTTGGAACATCATCATTGCCTTCCCAACAAGCATTTGTTGATTAAACACTTCGAAGTCCATTTTCACAAACTTACGACTCATGTCTAATATTCGAGGCTTTACAGTAAGTGTACTTTCCATTTGTACAGGCTTGATGAAATAAATCGTCATGTTTTCAGCAACTGCATCCCCACGTTTACGACGCTTTAATGCGAATGAACCAACTTCCGCTAACAAAGTTGTAAATGCTCCATAAGAAATTGCCCCATATTGGTTTGTCATTTGAGGTGTCACTTTAAAATCTACGATTAATTCTTCATCGCCAAGCACCTTCATCTCGTTTTTCACTAAATCATCAATCGTTTCACCATGCTGCGGTTGTCTTTGAGCAAGTTGAAGCGCTTTTAGTACATCTTGTCGACTAATTACACCTTGTAAAATATTGTCATCATCGACAATTGGCAACAGGTCAATCCCTTCCCAAATCATACGATGTCCTGCAGAAGCAACACTCATTTTCATCGATCCGGCAATTGGATTTTTTGTCATAACCTTATCAATAAGCTCGTTTTCTTCTCGACCAATAACATCTTTTACTGTAATCATCCCAACAAGTTTATTGTTTGCTGTAACAACAGGAAATGCACCATGAGTTGTTCGTTCATTTAGCTTTTGGAAATGATGAATTGTCTCATCATTTCTGAGAACAGAAGTATCCGTCATCGGTACAAAAATATCTTCAATAAATAAAATATCTTTTTTGATTAATTGGTCATAAATTGCACGATTAATCATTGTTGCCACAGTAAATGTATCATAGCTTGTTGAAATGATCGGTAGGTCCAAGGAATCTGCGAGTAACTTGTTTTCCTCGGTTGTATCAAAGCCCCCTGTAATTAAAACAGCTGCCCCAGCTCGCAGTGCATTTTCATGTGCTTTAATACGGTTACCAACGATGAGCAAGCTTCCTGCGTCTGTATAACGCATCATATCTTCTAATTGCATGGCACCAATCACAAATTTCGTCAACGTTTTATGTAGACCTGTTTTGCCACCTAAAACTTGGCCGTCTACAATGTTAACTATTTCAGCAAAAGTTAATCGCTCAATATTTTCTTTCTTTTTCTTCTCAATTCGAATTGTTCCAACACGTTCAATAGAGCTTACTAAACGACGATTTTCCGCTTCTTTAATGGCACGGTATGCCGTTCCTTCACTCACCTGCATTTCCTTTGCAATTTGACGTACTGAAATTTTATCACCCACGGGTAGTGATTCGATGTATTGTAAAATTCTCTCATGTTTTGTAGACAAAATATCACCTATTTCTCAAGCATCAATTCTGCTCTTAGTGTACCATATTTTTTATGAAAATATTTAATATAAAGTGATGAATTTGTTTTCTTTTCCCATCGTTTCAACTACGCACGTGATGCCAACTCATATAGTACAGTAGTGTCATTGATTAGGAACAGTTTACTTTTTCACCCGCTTTTAAAATTTGAACCTCTGCATTTTGCACTAAATCTGCAAAAATTTGTGGATCCTGCTCGATTGGAGGGAATGTATTGTAATGAACTGGTACGACCATTTTCGGCTTCAAAAATGACACTGCACAAGCTGCATCTTCTGGGCCCATCGTGAAATTGTCACCAATTGGTAAAAATGCAACATCAATAGGATGGCGTTCTCCTATTAATTTCATATCACTAAACAAAGCTGTATCCCCTGCATGATAAATTGTTAATCCTTCAATAAATAATAAAATTCCAGCAGGCATTCCCATATAAATAATTTCATTATTTTCAGTTACATATGACGAACCGTGGAAGGCTTGTGTAAACTTCACTTTACCAAAATCAAATTCCTTGGCTCCCCCTATATGCATTGGATGCGCTTTCACTCCTTGCCAAGAAATCCAATTGGCTAGCTCATTCGGTGCAATGACGAGTGCATCTTTTTTCTTTGCAAGCTCTACTGTATCTCCGACATGATCATTATGGCCATGTGTAAGTAAGATTATATCCGGCGCTTCCTCAGCAACCTTTAAATCTGTTTGCCCATTCCCATTAATGAATGGATCGATCAAGATTGTTTTCCCATTTGATTGGATTTTGACAACAGAATGTCCATGATAACTAATTTCCATCTAAATTTCCTCCCTGCGGTACATATTGTTCTACATCATATTTTTATTCGCTATCCATGCGATTTTTCCCTTTTTTTGATATGCTTGTACAGAGAATAATAGATGCTTTCCCAACAAAGTAATACTTTATGGGGAGACAATTATTCATTCGTACAAAAATGAAGCATCGAATTAGAGTTATAGATCGCTCAAAAGTCGAAGCCTCATCCCGATTAGGCTATTAGTTTAGTCAAGCACATGAAAATTTTTTCAGTGCAACAAGAGGAGGAACTGTTTATGTCAAAGGTTAAAGAAATTCAAAACTATTTACAACAAAACCAAATTGATGCTGCTTTCGTAACGACACCAGACAATGTTTTTTACGTTTCAGGCTTTAAAAGTGATCCACATGAGAGATTGCTAGGCGTGATGATTTTTAAAGAGGCAGAACCTTTTTTAATTTGCCCAAAAATGGAAATCCCAGATGCAAAGGATGCAGGTTGGTCTTATGAAGTCATCGGCCACCAAGATACTGAAAATTCCATGGAAGTTCTTGCACAAGCGATAAAAGCTCGTAATGTTAACCCGCAAACGTTTGCTATTGAAAAAAGTCAACTCATTGTAGAGCGTTTAGAAGCCCTACAACAATCATTCCCACAGGCAAGTTTTGTCCGTCTCGATGAAAAAATCAATGCTATGCGCGTTATTAAAGCGGAAAATGAATTAGAAAAATTACGTAAAGCTGCTGCACTAGCTGACTATGCTATTGAAATCGGCTGTAAAGAAATCGCTGAAGGCAAAACAGAAATGGAAATCTTAACAACGATAGAAAGTGCTATTCAAGATAAAGGCTGCAAGATGTCCTTTGAGACAATGGTATTGAGCGGTCCAAAAACAGCTTCTCCACACGGTAAACCAGGTGCTCGAAAAATAGAAAAAGGCGATATGATTTTATTCGACCTTGGCGTAATTTACGACGGTTATTGTTCTGACATTACACGTACGGTTGCCTTTGGTGAACCTAGTGAGGCACAAAAGGAAATCTACAACACAGTACTAGCTGCTAACACAAATGCAATTACAGCAGTGAAACCAGGTGTTCGTGCAATGGATTTAGATAAAATCGCTCGTGATACTATTACTGACGCAGGCTATGGCGAATATTTCACACATCGACTTGGTCATGGACTCGGCATTTCTGTACATGAATTCCCTTCTGTTACAGGCGCAAATGAAATGACTATGGAAGAAGGCATGGTCTTCACAATTGAACCAGGTATCTATAAATCCGATGTGACTGGTGTCCGTATTGAAGATGATGTAGTCGTAACAAAAGACGGAGTAGAAGTACTAACAAAATTCCCGAAAGATTTGATTGTACTGTAAGTTTATTTAAGAAAAAGGAAGCAACCAACACGGTGCTTCCTTTTTAAGTATAAAGTATGCTCTTCGGCACAACGAGGGGTTGATTTCCGTTCCGGCTGGGCGCTTTCCTGGGGGCGTCCGATGAGCCGCTTCACTCGCGTTGCTCGCTCCAGGGTCTCGGGCCAACACGATGTTGGTCACGAAGGCGTTATCACAGGATGTGATGGTTTTAGCCTTCGTTCCTCTATCGCTGATCCCCAAGGAGTCGCCCAGCCTCCACTACAATCAACTACTTCACATAGCATATTTCTTCTGGCATGGAACTCTAATTTATAAAAAACTTAGCAAGATGTTTTTTGTGTGAAAGTGCAGCGACAGCAACAATGTTTTATCTGTGCGAAAGTGAAGCGGTAGCACAAGATGTGTTTTGTGCGAAAGCGCAGCATTAGCAATAACAGGTGTACAATTGTGTCACTGTTATAAGTTGCATAGTGTTCACTTTTGAAATGAATAAAATTTATTAAAGTTCTACACTATTGCTGATTGGAGTGGAAGGCTACTCGACTCCCGTGGGAAAGCGAGACAGGCGAGACCCTGCACGAAGCGTAAGCGGAGGAAGCGGCTCGACGCTCGCCCACAGGAAAGCGAGTAGCCTGGAACGGAAATCAACCATCGTTTTGCTAAGAGCCATACCTTAATAGGACACTTTAATAGTTTTTCAACAACATGAAAGGAAGCAACCATAATTAAAAATGGTGCTTCCTTTTGTTATGTTACTTATTGAATTAATTCATCAACATTTACATATGACAAACCTTGAGAATCTGCAACAGCCTTGTAAACGAGATGGCCCTCTATAGTATTAACACCTTTTTTCAATGCAGCGTTTTCAACACATGCTTGTCTATAACCCTTATTAGCAATTTGAAGTGCATAAGGAATTGTATTATTTGTTAAAGCAATTGTTGATGTACGTGGTACAGCTCCTGGCATATTTGCTACTGCATAATGCACAACTCCATGTTTTACATAAGTTGGATTATCATGTGTCGTCACTCGATCAGATGATTCAAAAATACCGCCTTGGTCAATAGCGATATCGACTACGACAGAACCTGGTTGCATTGACTGAATCATTTCATCAGAAACAAGCTTTGGTGCTTTAGCTCCAGGAATTAAAACTGCCCCTACTACTAGATCTGAGTTTTTCACTGATTCTGCAATATTATAAGGATTGGACATTAATGTTTGAACATCACGGCCAAACAAATCTTCTAATTGACGTAAACGCTCTGGGCTTAAATCGATAACCGTTACATCAGCACCCATTCCGACAGCTATTTTTGCCGCATTTGTTCCAGCTATACCGCCACCGATCACTGTAACTTTACCGCGTGGTACACCTGATACGCCGCCTAGTAAAATACCTTTACCTTCATGATTTTTCTCTAAGAATTGTGCACCAATTTGTGTTGCCATTTTACCAGCAACTTCACTCATTGGTGTTAAAAGAGGTAAAGAACCATTTGCTAATTGCACCGTTTCATATGCAATGCCTACAACTTTTTTATTTAAAAGTGCCTGCGTTAATTCAAGCTCTGGCGCTAAATGTAAATAAGTAAATAAGATTTGACCTTCATAGAAGTAATCGTATTCTGATGCTACGGGTTCCTTTACTTTCATGATCATTTCTTGCGCCCATGCTTCTTTTGCTGCCTCAACAATATGAGCACCTGCAGCAACGTAGTCTGCATCTGTGAAGCTTGAACCTAAACCTGCTCCAGTTTCAATGTACACTTCATGGCCTGCATTTGTTAATGTAACAACCCCTGCTGGTGTCATGGCTACACGATTTTCATTGTTTTTAATCTCTTTTGGAATACCAATCTTCATCTTCCCTATCCCCTTCCATTACCTAAAAAATAAGCACATTTTGTTACATACTCCTCGATGTATTGATGCACCCCTTGCATTTCCATATTACCAAACATAAACAAAAAATGCTTTAATTAAAATAATAATAGATAAAATTCCTAATATTCTCATAATGATAAATATTTCGGTTTTATAGATCAAGAAGATGTTTCCTGGAAAATGCCACTTAAGTAACAAAAAATATGCTTGTATTAGTAATATTTATTTTGTTTGTGAATGTAAATGCCTTCACTTTTTCACATTTTTTCTTCCGGAAAGTATTTCCTTTAGAAAATCATTTGGTATAATCAACATATACAAATCAGGGAGGTAATTCAAATGGCTAATAAATATAAAAGCATTGTAGTAGCAGTAGACGGTTCAAAGGAAGCTGAATACGCTTTCCGTAAATCGATTGACGTAGCAAAACGTAACGACGGTGCTGTATTAAATTTAGTAAATGTTATTGACACACGCTCATTCGCAGCAATCGAAGCATACGACCGTTCAATTGCTGAGCGTGCTCAAGCATTCTCTGAAGAGCTATTAAATGGTTACAAAAAACAAGCTGAAGAAGAAGGCTTAACAAATGTTAACCTTGTAATTGAATACGGCTCACCAAAAAATATCATTACAAAAGAGCTTTCTAAAATTGTAGACGCAGACTTAATCATCTGTGGTGCAACTGGTCTAAATGCAGTAGAACGCTTCCTAATTGGTTCAGTATCTGAAGCAATTGTACGCTCTGCTAAATGTGACGTACTTGTAATCCGTACACCTGAAAATTAATTTTGTATTACATAAAAGGTATCCAATTTTGGATACCTTTTTCTTATTGTAGAAAAACCGTTATGTCAATGAGATTAAAGTGTTTTATTAAATAAGGTATGTCACTCCGGCAAAAACGAGAGGTTGATTTCCGTTCCGACTGGGCGCTTTGTTGCTGCCGCTACGCTTTACGAAAGCGAAGTGACAGCATATTTATGTGAAAACGTAGTGCTAAGTAGCTGCAACAACATATGTTTTTTGTGCAAAATCGAAGTATAGAAAAATAATCAAATCTATCCATTTATAATTTAGGATCTTTTTAGTTTTTTATTATAGTTAATACTATTTTGGATTTAGCTTTTCACCTATTCTATGGTGTGGAACCATTGATTTTAGCGTGAAGTGGAGACTCAGGGTGAAAATCAACAGGTGTTCATTGATACATACTTTATTATCGATAAAATAAAAGGTATCCTATTTTGGATACCTTTTTTACTTATTTTCCTTCTTGCCACATCTTCACTTTTTCAAAGAACATAGCAAGAGCTTGTTTATTTTGCATGTTTGGTACTTTTGCTAACAGTACCTCTTTTGGAGCTTTGAATTCCTTACCTTGCTTTTGTAAAATAACAATGCTCTTTTCAAGTGCTTTATTGGCGAACATTGTATCTGGCAATTGAATAATCGCTTGAATCCAAGCATGCTTTTGAATGTATTTATGCAGTTGTTTCGACTGCTCAGACTCGAAGAGATGAGTTGGTGCTAAGAAAAATAAGTAGCCTCCATCCTTCGTGTAATTAATGGACTGCTCAATAAATAAGTGATGTGCATAACTCATTCCTTCTGACGCGCATAGTTCATAATCTAATGCGACATCTTCATTCGGATAATACCCGACCGGTAAATCACAAACAACAGCATCTGCAGGATTTACTAATAAATCTTGTAAAGCATCTTGACGGAATAAGGCAACTGGCTGCTCTGTCAAATCAGCTGTAGCAGCAGCTATACGAATAAGTAGCTCATCAACCTCTACACCTGTAGCTTCTATTTTTTCGTCTAATAAATTCATAACTGTTAATAGTAAATTCCCTGTACCTACTGCTGGATCTAAAATAGAAATTTTTTCTGTTTCTAGACGCTCTGCAAATAGCTGTTCCACAAAATAACCAACTAATAATCCAAGAGTATCGGGTGTCATTTGGTGATTCGGCTGAGATCCTTTTCGCATCCCCTTTAAAACAGCAATTTGAATCGCTTTGCGCACATCTTCCTTTGTAGCACCGTCTTGTGAAAAATTAACTTCCTCATCTAGCCATGCCTCTAGGCCATCTAAAATACCCTCTAGCAATGTAATATTATGTTCTTTTTCTATCTTTTCAGCATGTTCATTTAGCATACCAAATAATTTTTCGATATTTTCCATACACAACTTCCTTTCACGCAGAAAAGAGCCGTGACAAAAACTTGTCACAGCCCCTTTGTCTAGTAATATCTTAGCCTAAAATCAATAAATTATGCTAGTGCTTTGACAGCTGCAATTGCGGCTTCATAGTTTGGATGGTCTGTTGCTTCAGGAACATATTCCACATATGTCACTTTGTCATTTGCGTCCACAACAAACACCGCACGTGTTAGAAGGCGTAATTCTTGGATGTAGACACCGTATGCTTCACCAAATGAAAGGTCACGGTGATCTGAAACTGTTTGAACAGCATCAATTCCTGCCGCACCACACCAACGTTTTTGAGCAAATGGAAGGTCAACAGAAACCGTATAAATAACTACATTGTCACCTAAGTTTGCTGCTTCTTCATTAAAACGACGTGTTTGTGCATCACAAACACCAGTATCTAATGATGGTACAACGCTAAATAAACGAATTTTTCCCTCTGAATCTTTTAATGTAACAGGTGATAGATCATTCGCTAATACAGTAAAGTCTGGTGCTTTGTCTCCAACTTTTACTTCGTTACCTACAAGTGTTACTGGGCCATTCTTAAATGTTACTTGTGCCATATAAACCCCTCCTAATCATCATATGTACATAATATTACTAAATGGAGGGAATTAATTGCAACTAAGACAGCTTATCAAAAATAGTTTTGATAAAATCTTATCGCGCATGTAGGTTGATTTCCGTTCCGGCTAGGCGCGTCCGATGAGCAGCCACGCTTGCGTTTCAGGGTTTCATCTATGACGCTAATTCCCAAGGTTATTTTCTAACTAACCATCAATTATTACTACTATCAACAAAAATAAAGGGCTGTCTCACTGAAATGAGACAGCTCTAGCCATTATTCTTCGTTTTTTTCCTCTAGCTTTTTGGGTTCTGGTTTTTCCTCTTGAGGTACAAATTCAGTCTTTTCCTCTTTAATTGGCAAAGATGGTTGCACAATATCTTTTTCAATATAAACTTTTTCA
Organism: Lysinibacillus sp. NPDC092081; assembly: GCF_044755845.1. Classification (NCBI taxonomy): domain Bacteria; kingdom Bacillati; phylum Bacillota; class Bacilli; order Caryophanales; family Bacillaceae; genus Lysinibacillus; species Lysinibacillus sp. NPDC092081. The sequence goes on along the minus strand of NZ_JBIVRU010000002.1, from coordinate 120,624 downwards.
TGAACGACTGTTGTATCCGCGAAATAATCATGTAGACCTTGATTGTTTGGTAAAATGCCTACAAGAATATAAAGTGGCATAAAAATGCTGTTGATGATCCGCCCTATCCAATCACGGAATAACACATCTGACCAAGTCAGCTTCTTATGCTTTAATGAAATAACACGTAATCCAAATATCATTTTCCCTAATGTTTGTCCAAAAAATTTCGTCATTAATACGAAATAACTGTAATAGAGAATAGCGGATATAATCGAAATTGGTGCATACCACACTGTTTCAGATAATGACCAATCCATTAAATAAAAAATTGGGTTAACGAGAATTCCACCTATAGCTGTAATCACGAATCCATCTAATAAAAATGCCCAAAAGCGTATCCAAAAGCCTGCCGTTTTTAACGCATAATTTTTTTTCGTAATTGGCTTATCTATTAGGAAATCATTCTCCATAAAGGGTGAACCTTGCATAACAATTTCATTGTTTGTCATTGTACTCCCTCCTTAGTTTTCGCCATATAAGTACATCATTTTTGGTGCTTTATAATCTGCCATAATTTTCGTCAGCATTTTTTCCTCTGCTGAAGGACCAAAGATTGATCCAATCTTCATCCCAACATATGATTGCCAGCCACCCTCATCATATGAATACTCGAATAATTCTGCGTCCTCTAAACCAAAGTCTTTACGCAGTGCAGCGATTGTTGCTTCCTCATCGCCAATTTCATCTACTAAGCCCGCTTCGAGAGCCTTCTTACCACTAAGAATTCGTCCATCGGCAACTTTTTTCACATTGGCTTCAGACATATTACGCCCTTTTGCAACAATATGAACGAATTCCTGATAAGTTTCATTAATCATGTCTTGCATCATAGCACGCTCTTCCGGTGTCACTTCACGCATTGGACTAAGCATATCTTTATGTTCACCAGATTTAAACGTTTCATATTTAATACCAACTTTTTCTGCTAACGCCTGATAATTAATAGATTGCATAATGACACCAATCGAACCTGTAATTGTATCACGTTGCGCAAATATTTTATCGGCAGGTGCTGAAATGTAATAACCACCTGAAGCTGCCATCGAATCCATAGAAACATAGATTGGAATTTGTCGCTCTTCTTTAATTTTCAAAAGTTTTTTATATATTTCTGCTGATTCCTTTACACCGCCACCTGGTGAATTAACACTTAAGACGATACCTTCCACAGTTTCGTCATTTAGAATATAATCTAATTGATCTAAGAAAAATTGATGATCATAAGAAACTGGTTGCCAGAATGTACCTGAGCCAACATCTTGAATCGTACCATTTACCTTTAAGTATGCAATACGTTTATCCATATCGCCACCTTCTTTAACCTCTTCCATTACCGTTAAGTCGTTTCCAGCCGTCAAGCTATCAAAACTACTAAAGAAATCCGATTTAAATATTGCAAAAATAGTGTTGATCCATAACGAGAATACTAATAACACACCTGCAATTATTAAAGCAGTCCACCTTTTAACATTCATGTTTTTCCGCCTCCTCATACGTTATACAATAGATATTCCAATTTGTTTCATACTTATTGCAATAATATGGCATATCACCATAACATGGGTTGATCTCTGTTCCGATTGGACTCTCAGGGTGCTTTTACCTTCGTCTCCTCTACTTGGCACACTCCATGGTTTAAATCTATGACGCTAATCCCTAAGGAGTGCCAAGACTCCAATTATACAAGTCACACGTTTAAACAAATGTCATTTCTAACTTTTGATGATGAGCCAATACTATGCAAAAGCTTCAACCTATTCAACCTATTCAACCTATACTACATTATCTAATATAAAAAAAAAAATCAAAGTTCATAAACTAAGCAGGAACTTTGATTTTCGACATTATTTCCTAGGAAATTAATGATGAATGATAGAATGGGTTTTCTCTTGTTCACGTAATTCGACACGACGAATTTTGCCTGATGCAGTCTTTGGTAGCTCAGTAACAAACTCAATTGCACGAGGATATTTATAAGGGGCTGTTAAAGTTTTCACATGGCTTTGTAGTTTTTTAATAAGCGATTCATCACCAACTTCTCCATCAGAGAGCACAACAAATGCCTTTACTACATTTCCACGAACTTCATCCGGACTCGCGACAACGGCAGTTTCTTTTACTGCTGGATGCTTCAATAACGCATCTTCTACCTCAAATGGGCCAATCGTATAGCCAGACGATATAATGACATCATCCCCACGTCCTTCAAACCAAAAATAGCCATCTTCATCTTTATATGCACGATCTCCGGTAATATACCATTCGCCTCTAAATTGTAGATTTGTACGTTCGGGATCGTTTAAATATTTTTTAAATAACGCGGGTGTTTCACAGTGTACAGCAATATCTCCAACTTCTCCGATTGCAACAGGATTTCCAAAATCATTGATAATTTCAACAGTATTACCCGGAGTAGGTTTACCCATTGAGCCCATTTTAGACTCCATTCCTACCATTGTACCAACAAGTAATGTATTCTCTGTTTGTCCATAACCATCTCGTACTTGTAAATTAAAGACCTCGGAAAATACTTTTATCACTTCACTATTTAAAGGTTCACCCGCTGACACAGCCTGACGTATTGTACTTAAATTGAAATCTCGTAAATTTTCAAGCCCCGCCATAAATCGATATTCGGTTGGCGTGCAACACAGAATATTAATATTGAATTTTTCAAGCAGTGCAAGGTATGTTGCCGCATCAAAGTGACCTTTGTAAACAAATGCTGTTGCACCGCTTCCTAAAGTTGCAAGGAACGGACTCCAAATCCATTTTTGCCAGCCAGGAGCTGCTGTAGCCCAAACAATGTCACCTTCTTGGACACCTAACCAATTTGGTGCAGTAGTTCGTAAGTGTGCGTAACCCCAGCCATGTGTATGTACCGCTGCCTTCGGATTGCCTGTTGTACCACTCGTATATGCTAAAAATGCAATGTCTGTACTCTTAGTTGGTGTAGAACTTATATAGGTTGTTGGTTGGTTTTGCATTTTTTCAAGCAATGCCTGCCAAGATCCATGTGCATGACCAATGACAAATTGCTGTAGTTCTTGTAAATTTTCCACATTATCAAATTGTTCAATATAAGGCTCAAATGCAATAACGCCTTTTGCATCGGCATGTTTGATTCGATATTCAATATCCTTCGTTCTCAGCATTTCTGAGCTAGGTATTATGGTTAAACCTGCCTTTAAGGCAGCAATATAGACGATATACGCTTCAACTGATCTCGGCAACATGACTAAAATAACATCACCTTTTTTTAAACCTTGAGATGTAAATACATGTGCTGCTTGATTCGCCTTTTCAAGTAAATCTGTATATGTTATGTACTGAACTTCCCCGTCTTCGTTATAAACTACTAATGCATTTTTGGTAGAATCCTGTACATGTTTTTCAATTTCCTCTGAAATGTTATACCATTCTGGTGCGATTAAATCTTCTCTTTTCATGGCAAATGCCCCCTTTTGTTACGCTCATTATAAAACTCAATTTTTATCATTTTCAATGAAATTCACTCTAATTCATTAAAGTCGTGACAACTATCATGCTCTGCTATATGGCATCAGTCACGTTTTGGTTCTATCATTTTCAGCGTGGTGTAATTGTTGCTGTCGCTTCGCTTTCGCACAGAAAATATTTGTTGCTGTCGCTTCGCTTTCGCATAGAAAATATTTGTTGCTGTCGCACAGAAAAAAATTCCCTATTGAACACGAATGAATAATATGGTACATTTTGGACAACTAAAAGCATGATTGCAGGGGGACTCATTTAGAGTTGAGAAGGTAAAACCTGACCCTTTGAACCTGTTAGTTAATACTGACGTAGGGAGCAATACACATCTAATTACTGATGAAGGGCTCTTTTACGTGTTTTTTCTACACGAAAAGAGCCTTTTTTGCACGCTTACGTCCATCCAACAAGGAGGACTTAAATTGGTATTTCATACTATCCGTAAACAAAATCCACTAATTCATTGCATTACTAATTATGTTGTGGCTAATTTTCAAGCAAATGGCCTATTAGCAATAGGCGCTTCTCCAGTCATGGCTGATGACAGTCATGAGGTTGAAGAAATGGTCGCAATTGCCTCAGGTTTATTGATAAATATTGGTACCCTTAATGAACGAATGAAAGAATCAATGTTACTTGCAGGAAAAAAAGCAAATGCTCTTGGCATTCCCGTTATTTTAGATCCTGTTGCTGCAGGTGCAACAACATACCGGAAACAAACAGTACAGCAATTACTGAAGGAAATAAAATTTGCGGCTATTCGTTGTAATATTGGAGAGCTTGCAGCTATTGCCAATGTAGAATGGCAACAAAAAGGCGTAGATAGTGGTAGTGGTTCCATTTCTTTAAAACTTGAGGCACAGCATGTAGCGCAACTCTACAATTGTATTGTGATTGTGACCGGCGAAAAGGATTTTATTACTGATGGTGAACATCAGCAATGGGTTACGGGTGGAAATGCTCAAATGACAGAAGTTACTGGAACAGGTTGCTTATTGAGTGCAATTTGTTGTGCCTCCTACTCTTTAGGAAATAAACCATTTGACCAATTGGTAGAAACTTTATTGCTTTATAAAAAAGTGGCAGTGCAAGCCGCTTCTTCTACTCAATACATTGGCGATTTTCAAATTGCAGTATTGAATGAACTGCATCGTCTTTCAAAGGATGGTGAAGAATGATGCAAATTGTAACGACAATTGCTGGTTCAGATAGTGGTGGTGGTGCAGGCATACAGGCTGATTTAAAAACATTTCAGGAATTAAAGGTGTTTGGAACGTCTGTCATTACAGCTTTAACGGCCCAGAACACACTTGGTGTATCGGATGTCTTACCAATTGAAGTTAGCTTTGTTGAAAAACAACTTCAAGCGCTGGTCGAGGATTTTTCTATAAGTGCTGTTAAAACCGGAATGCTGTTTTCCTCCGATATAATCCAATCAATTGCACAGATTTTAGCCGAAGTAAAAATTCCGCTTATTGTAGATCCTGTCATGATTGCAAAAGGTGGCGAAAGCTTGTTACAGCAAGAAGCAATTGAGGCATTACGTAGTTATTTGCTACCTTTAGCAACAATTGTAACACCGAATATTCCTGAAGCAGAAACCCTTTCTGGCAGGAAAATCAATTCTTTAGCAGATATTAAAGAAGTAGCTCAGGCCTTATTACAAATGGGCGTTCAGTGCGTCATTATTAAAGGTGGTCATTTAGAGGATAAATGTTATGCTACTGATTATGTATTTTTTCAGGATGGTCGGTCATTTTCCATGCAGTCCACTCGTTTTGCAACAAAAAATACGCATGGTACAGGCTGTACGTTTTCCGCTGCATTAACTGCTTTTCTTGGTCGTGGGCTACCTATAGAGAAAGCAATTGAGGAAGCTAAGAAATTTATTCAATTAGCAATAACGCATGATTTATTTATAGGTAATGGCCATGGTCCAACAAATCATTTTGCCTATCAAAACTATAAGGATTCCTGCGAGGTAATCATTCATGAAACATGACGATCTACAGCTATATTTTATTATGGGTACAGGTAATGTTTTAAACCAGGATCCAATAAATGTTTTAGAGAAAGCTCTGCAATCTGGAATTACTATGTTTCAATATCGTGAAAAAGGGTCAAATTTACTAACTGGGGAAGCCTATGAAAATTTTGCTCGCAAATGTCAAAAGCTCTGTCAGCAGTATAATGTTCCGTTTATCATCAACGATGATGTAGAATTAGCTATAAAACTTAGAGCGGATGGTGTTCATATTGGACAAGAGGATTTTCCTGTATCGATGGCACGTAAAAAAATTGGCAACATGATTCTAGGTGTTTCTGTTCACTCACAAGCTGAATTACAAACTGCTCTACAATACGGTGCTGACTATGTAGGAATTGGTCCGATTTTTTCAACCACATCTAAAAGCGACGCCAAACCACCTAGTGGAACTGATTTTTTACAGCAAGTTCGGAGACAATATCCGGAGCTCCCCATCGTTGCCATTGGAGGCATAAATTGCTCGAATGCACATACGGTATTTAAAGCAGGTGCGGATGGAATAGCAGTTATTTCTGCCATTTGCGAAAGTGAAGATATTTCTAATACAGTCTCTACATTTAAATCATTTGTAGGATAAAGTCTATTTCTTTGCTCTCATTGAATTGAAATGGGAGGACCTAACGCTTCTCTTTTGATATAGATAAATTACTGCCCGTTAATACGGGATAAAGTGAAACTTTAATCAGTGGGGGTCTTTACCCCACTAATTATTAGTCTTCACCAATCGGGTATTTACGGGCAGTTAGCCCCACCTATTTTTTTGCTCTCATTGAATTGAAATGGGAGGACTTGACGCTTCTCTTTTGATATAGATGAATTACTGCCCGTTAATACGGGATAAAAAATAAACAATTTAAACAAACTAAAACCAGTGCCTTTTACGGTCACTGGTTTTAATTTTAAGCAATTATTGGTTGCTGTTTGGCATGCCTTTTAATTGAGATTCTGCCATTTGTACAAGACGTTTAGTGATTTCACCGCCAACGGAACCGTTAGCACGAGCTGAAGCGTCAGCTCCTAATTGAACACCAAATTCTTGTGCAATTTCGTATTTCATTTGATCTAGCGCTTGTTGTACACCAGGTACTGCAAGCTGGTTTGAACTGCGGTTTGTGTTGTTCGCCATGTGTCTCACCTCCTTGTGAATATAGAATGTGCGATATTAGATTTTTAATACAAAAATTTTATCGGTAAATTATACCTGTAAAGGAAATGAACAAAAAAGCCGACTCAAGACTTTTGAGTCGGCTCGTTAGCTTAAGAAATCGCAAGTTTCTTCTATAAAAGATCTGCAAATTTATCGGCTTCTTGCTCTTTTTTCGGGAAAATATAGACTTCACGGTTTTTCACTGCTCGTTCGATTAGTTCATCAAAATCCGAGAAGCTTTCATAGTGCTCAACCTTTTCAAGCTTAGGCTTTGTTTTTGGACTTGCTGGAGTAAAAATTGTACAGCAGTCTTCGAATGGCTGGATAGACGTTTCGTATGTGCCTATTTTCTCTGCAATATCGATAATTTCTAATTTATCTGATGAGATTAATGGACGTAAAATTGGTGTATTAGTTACGGCATTAATAGCTGTTAGACTTTCAAGAGTTTGACTCGCTACTTGTCCAAGACTTTCACCTGTTACTATAGCTAGTGCACCAATTTCTTCACGTACTTTGTCAGCAACTTTTAGCATCATACGACGAGTTGTTGTCATCGATACATTAGAAGGTACTTTTTCTTTAATAAGAACTTGAATTTCAGTAAAAGGAATTACATGTAAACGTATACTAGCTCCAAATTTCGTTAATTCATTAGCAAGCACCTTTACCTTTTCCAATGAATTTTGGCTTGTGTACGGTGGGCTGAAGAAGTGAATCGCCTCTAAGCGCACTCCTCGTTTCATCATTAAATAACCCGCGACAGGACTATCTATACCGCCAGAAAGCATTAATAATGATTTACCATTGGAACCTACAGGCATTCCACCTGCACCCGGAATAACTTGTGCCATCATATATGTTGCATCATGTCGCACCTCTACACGAAGTTCGATATCAGGCTTCTTCACCTTTACTGATAAATTTTGATATTGTGGTAATACATAACCACCAATTTCACGTTGAATGGCATGTGATTCTAACGGAAATGTTTTATCTGTTCGCTTTACTTCTACTTTAAAAGTAAGCTGCTCATTTTTAAATGTATCCATAATTGTTATGGCAAGTTTTTTCATGGCATCGATGTCTTTTTCACATGCTGCCACTGGACTAAATGATTGGATACCAAAAATTTTAGGTAATCCTTTTAATAGCTCGTCCATTTGTGTTTCATTTTGAATGGCTATAAACATACGATCGCGCTCTGTACGGATGTGTAAATGTCCTAAATCAGCAAACGCATGACGAATGTTCTCTCGTAAGCGACGAATAAAATCCATCTTGTTACGACCTTTTGTAGAAAGCTCTCCATATCGAATTAAAATTTCTTTCCAAATCATGATTTAAATTCTCCTTTAAGTTCCATCAATACTTCATCTAATACTTGTTTAAACTTTACTATATCTTCATTTGTTACATGCGCTCCAAAACTTATACGAATAACACCCTTTTTAAAATGCTCATCGATATTTAGCGCTTCAACAACATGGCTTGTTTTTGTCTGTTTCGATGAACAAGCACTCGATGTCGAGACAATTACATTGCGTTTTTGCAATGCATTTATAACGACTTCACCTTTTAAATCACGAATACTAAAAGATAAAATATGCGCCGCTCCTTGTGGCGTTGATAAAATATGCACTACATCCCCATATCCACGTAATTGCGTGCATATTTCTTCATACCATTGTCGGTATTTTTTTCCACGGTCATTCATCGTCTCGACTGCTATTCGGGCTGCTTTGGATAAGGCCACAGCTTGCGGTACAGCTACTGTTCCACTACGTAAACCAAACTCCTGTCCTCCACCAAGTGCATACGGTTGCCATTTCATTTTTTTACGGAATGCTAGTACACCTGAACCCTTAAAGCCATGAATTTTATGGCCAGAAATTGAAATACAGTCTGGTCCCTCGTCATCGTTAAATGATATCGGTAACTTTCCAAAGCTTTGTACAGCATCAACGTGAAAAGCTGCACGACTCGATTCATGAATAATTTTTGCAGCTTCAAAAATTGGTTGGATAGCACCCATTTCATTATTTACATGCATCATACTTACTAAAATGGTATCGTTGCGCACTTTTGTGCGAAGCTCCTCTAAAGAAATGACTCCATTTTTATCTGCTTGCAAGTATTCTACATCAAAACCCTCTTGCTCAAGTTGCTTAACAGATTCTAGAACAGATGGATGCTCAATTTCAGTTGTTAAAATATGATTTCCTTTATGTGTATTGCTACGTGCTAAACCAAATATAGCCGTGTTATTGGATTCAGTACCACCTGACGTAAATAGCACATTTTTTGCTTCTGTCTGCAAAATATCTGCTACTTGCTCACGTGCACGCATTAATAATTCGTTTGATTCAACACCCATTGCATGAATGGAAGCAGGATTGGCATAATACTGCTCATTCACTGCCATAAATGCTTGCATAACCTCTTTTAAAGGTTTTGTTGTTGCACTGTTGTCTAAATAGATTGTATTAACTTCCATTAATATTCACACACTTTCAAAACGTTGATTTAACGGTATTTATCATAACGCAATCTTCAGCAATTGACTACTAACTTTAACAATTATCCTAATTTAATCACTTATTTGTTTGCTTTTAATGTGAAAAAACACCCTTTATAGAGTGATACCTAGGAATTTAACTATGAACGTTTCAAAGCAAAAATTTAGTAACATAAAACCCGCTGTAAAAAGTTAAATAAATGCCATCCTCAACTTTCAGCGACCATATTTAAACTATATTTCCCCACCGTATTGAAGGCGGATTTCAGCACAAAAAAACCTAGTCAACACGCTTATTTTTAACCTTTTTTCATTGTTATAAATTCAGTTGAAGCTGTGAATTCCATGACTTTTTCAAAGCCTAATTTTTCATAAAGGTGAATTGCTCTTGTATTAAATGTAGCTACTGTTAAACGAATAGGACTATGATTTTCTTTTTGTAACTGATTTAAGATAAATGAAAAAAATTCTGAACCATAACCTTTTCCTGTTAGCTCAGGCTTCATCCCTATCCCAACATCAATGCACTCGTCTAAATACGCGCTATAGTCATGTCCTTTAGGTACTTGTGCAGATGTTCCTGTACAGAAAAAGCCGACTAGCTCTTCTTTATCATTGACAATTGAATAGTACGGATTTTCAAGAAATTCTTTTAGAGATTCGTCGCATAGTTCATTGTTATAAAAAACATATGGTTCTTCATACTTCCAATTCAAAATGTCCGTCGCATAAACTTCATTCATTTCCTTACTATAAAATTGCATTATGAACACCTCTATTTTTCATCGTTTCTAAACAAAAATTGGGATGAGGCATAATGTGAAGCTTCCGGTCACTTTTATGTCTAATAGCACACGCAAACGTCCGAAAAATCGTATGAATACCCCAACAAACAAATTGGCCTTTTAATAACAAAGCTGTCTAAAAAGTAATAACTATACCTTTTAGACAGCTGATGTAATTTTTTATTATACTTGACTATTTTGTTATTGTTTCTTCTGCTACAAGTTCTTGAATTCGCTTTAAAGCACCTGGCTCCATTTCTTCAACTGCCGTTCCAGCCTCTTCTAATGCCTTGGAATAGCGGAATTGATTGAACGATGCTTCTGCTTCTTTTAAACGAGCATGCAATTTTGGATTTGTTGCACGATGACGATTACCATACTGAATAATACGTTCAATTAGCATTACATTTTCAATCAATTCATGTGCCTTCGCTTTTACATCCTCTACACAAAGTGTTGCAGCATTTAAATTATTATGAACTGTTCCCATATTGAGAGGTACCTCTTGCAGGCTTTGCATTACTACATAAATATGCTCTGCTGCCTCATCCAGACGGGCATCCATCTCTTCAGGAATACCTGGAATATTAGCCTTATTCAATAGACGATCTGTTTCTTGTAATGTTTTCTTTAAGTTTTCTACTTGTGAGCGAGCCTTGTTTTCATCAATTCGTAGCTTCTTCATCGTATTTGACAAATGGCCTTGCTCCTCATGAATACCTTCAAGCTCTTCGTTAATTTCAATCAATTCTTCCTGCAAACTTGAGTATGCAGATTTTTCCTCTCTAACACGCATCGCCAATAAGTCATAGCGACGTTGTAAAGCCTCTAATTGCTTTAATGCAGCTTTAGGAATTTCTGCATCTTTTTCATTTAAACGATAGCTTTGCTGTACAAAGGTTGCTTCATCACTTACTAATCTTGTTGAACCAATAACATTGGTGATTGAGCTTAATAAACGATCACAATTTTGGTCAACATAATTTTTAGCAATAACCTCTTTTTCAAGCAAATCGTAATAATGATCAATCTCTTCATTTATTTCAGCAACACGCGGTTTAACAACCGTTAAGTTAAGCTCTGCTAATTCATTTTTTAATGTCGCAAATTCTTCTTCAAATTTATCAAGCGCTACAGTTAGCTCTAAATGCTGTAAATAATAGGATTGCTCTTCCATTTCACGCTGGCCACTACGTAATTCCTGTACCGCTCCTGGTAGCTTTACTTGCAATTCAGTCAAAATTGTTGGGACATCATTTATGTATTCAAATGTCTGCTGTGACTCTTGGTTCAAGCCAATAACATTTTCTCTTGCCTGTAAATAATTCCCTTCGCTAGTAAGCATATCGAATTCCTCAAACTTTTGAACAAACGTCTCCAGCTTTTTCTCCAGAGCTGGTAATGCTACACCAAATGAATGTTGGTGCGCTAACAATGTTTTACGTGCAGAGCGATAGTATTCTTTTAATTGTTCAATTTCAATACGATTTTTTTCTTCGCTGCCAATTAATTCATTTAGTTCTTCTAAGATTTTATCTTTATCTTGTTCACACTTTTGAATGTAATCTTCTATCTCACGTTCAATTAACGTTGCTTTATTAAAACGAAGTCTATTGATTTGATCCTCTGCGTCAAATAAAAGTGAATCAATTTTTGTCATATGTACGTCGATGACTTCATCCCAACTATTACGCCATCGTTCAAACATCTCTTCCGTTTCACCGTTCATGTTTAAAGATTTAACTTTTGAAATTTCCTCATTTATGGGATTGTTTTGTATTTGTGATTTTTCATTTTCAAGTTTAGCAATGATTGTTATATGTTTTCGTCGCATCATAAATCCTACTATAGCTAAAATTAATAGTAGGATAACCGGAATGATGATATACTCCATCGTAAGCCTCCTATTCTACAATAAACGAATTGGCTAGTTGTATTTATTATATACTATGTTATCGCCTTTTGTACTAAAATTTGAGAGTTTTTTGTGTATATACGCCTTTCAAGAATAACACCTACTTAATTTTTGAACAATTGTCGCAAATAGAAGTGTTATTATCAATAGCTAAAGGAGTGGTTATTTCATGAAATATGACGGCCATGTTCATAGTCCATATTGTCCACACGGTACTTCTGATTCATTTAAGCAATATATTGAAAAAGCTATCTCCCACAACTTTACAGATATCACCTTTACAGAACATGCACCATTACCATTGAATTTTGTTGACCCTACACCACAGCAAGATAGTGGTATGAATCAAGAATTTTTAATGCCTTATTTTGAAGAATTACAGCGCCTTCAAAAGGAGTATGCACAAGACATCCGCATTCATATAGGTCTAGAGGTTGACTATATTCAAGGCTTTGAACAAGAAACTCGTCAATTTCTTAATACATATGGACACTTTTTAAATGATTCTATTTTATCGGTCCATTTTTTACAATGGCAAAATACCTTTGAATGCATTGACTTTTCTCCAGAAAGTTTTATGGCTTTTTCAAAAAAAGTGGGCTCTATCGAACAAGTGTATAATTTATATTATGATACCGTCCTACAATCCATAAAAGCAGATTTAGGGCAATACAAGCCTAAGCGCATTGGGCATCCTTCACTTATTCACAAATTTCAATTAGCACATATGGTGAAAATTGATGATTCTGCGCGGATTCGAGAAGTATTAGATTTAATGAAGGAAGAAAGCTATGAGCTAGATTTAAATAGCGCTGGTTTAAGTAAAACATATTGTCAGGAACCTTATCCACCATTTTCCTTTATCGATTATAGTAAATCTATTGGGCTACCAATTGTTTTCGGTTCAGATGCTCATAGTGTTGCTGATTTACATCAACACTATAATGTTATATATCCAAAATAAATAACTTTCAAACGGGGTGCTTTTATGTTTACACAAATTAATTATGATGGGCCAATTGCCGAGCAATATAATACTTTAGCAAAACAGTTAGATGCTCTGCTTACAGGAGAGAGCGATCGCATTGCTAATTTAAGTAACGCCTCTGCATTACTAAATCAATTTCTGCCAAACATTAACTGGGTCGGTTTTTATGTATTACAGGGGAAGGAACTTGTATTAGGGCCATTCCAAGGCTTACCTGCCTGCGTCAGAATTCCAATCGGACGTGGCGTTTGCGGAACAGCTGTAGGCAAAGAAGAAACAATAGTGGTAAAAGACGTACATGATTTTCCAGGGCATATTGCCTGTGATGCCGCGTCCCAATCAGAAATCGTTATTCCCTTGATAAAAGAAGGACAGGTCATCGGTGTTCTTGATATCGACAGTCCAATCGTAAATCGCTTTTCTAAGGAAGATCAAGAAGGGTTAGAGCTATTCGTAAAAACCTTAGGCCCCCATTTATAAAGTGACACTTTAATCAGTGGGGGTTTTCTTCATCTCCCCACTGATTATTAGTTGAACGAATCGGGCTTTTACGGGCAGTTTATCTCCCACCTAACTTCTTTGCTTTTGCCGAATTTTGAGGTGGGAGTATTACTGCGCGTTAATGCGGGATAAAAAAATGCCCTGAAATGATTTATTGTCATTTCAGGGCATTTCTGCACATAAGGCTGACGTTTTCTTTTCAAAAACATCTGTTTACTTTTATTACATTATGAATTTGTTAGATAGGATCTATCATGAATACAAAAACGATTTTTACCACTGTTTTTCGCTTCATAAAGCGCTGTATCTGCATGAAGGAAAACAGATTGAAACGCTGGACGGTACTGTTCATCCCATGTTATGAGACCTGCTGAAATTGTCACCTGAGGATCTGTTGTACTTGGAATTACTGCAACGATTGCTGCTGCTAATTCGATTGCTTCTTTCTCATCAATATTTGGAATATACACAGACATTTCTTCTCCACCCCAGCGTGCACAAATACCACGAGTTCCAATTGTTTCTTTTAACCGTGCTGCAATTTGCATAAGAATCTTATCACCAATTTGGTGACCATACGTATCATTAATGCGTTTGAAATTATCAATATCAATGAGTAAGAACATTCCTGATTGATCATTTTTAAGCGACTTTTCTACATACTGGTCTAAATAACTTCTTGCGTACAATTTCGTCAAATGATCCAAATCTACCATTTCCTGAAGTTGATTTCGTAATATTGAGTTTGCAATTGCTAAAGAAGAGTGATGGATTAATGATTGCATTAATTTAAAGCTGTCAAATGAAAAGAAATATGGCTCCTTGTGTAACACAATACTAAAACCATTAATTTTTTCTTCCATTAAAATTGGGATTGCCATAATTGAACGATATTCAATTTGATATGGGGTTAATCGGCTGAAATCGGCAATAAATAGTGGATCATTGGTATTTTCAAAATGTTGTTCAACATGTTTTATATATGTTTGACCCTTTTCTACATTGAATAAGGCTGTACTAGCATCCGTCACTTTAAAGGTGTCATTATATTTAAAAGCGAAACAAACTTCCATTGGTTGAAAGGATTTCATTAACTGTTTTTGAAGGAAAAGTAACATTTCATGAATGTCAATCCTCATATTTAAACGATGCGATGTTTCATTGATGAGTTGTAAATCACTTACTAGGCGATGTGATTGATGATATAATTTTGCATTTTCAAGCGCATTTCCTGATGTTTGTGCTAGCATACGTACAAAGTCTTTTTCAGTCGTTGAAAAAAGATATGTTATAGGTGCACTTACTTGTAAAATACCATAAATAGCTTGTCTCCCTTTTATAGGGGCGTTTAATAATCGACAATTTAAATCGCTAGCAAGCTCCGTTGTCAGCTCTCCTGAGACAAAAGCCTCAATAGTTGCAGGTCTTTCAGATAAGTAATCAAAAAGCTTAATATCGATAGTCGTATGGCGGTCTTGATCATTCGATAGTATAAGCTCCACATTAAACTCTGGGAAATTATCCTTAATATTTTTTAAGACATTTTCTAAAATTAAATCAATATCCATAGTGGAATGAAATAAATCTGTCATATTGTACAATTTTCTATATTGGTCTTCATTCACTTTTACTTCAAAATTTTCTCTTATCAACTGAAGAACCTTTGTAAGCGTTTCGACAAATTTTTCCCCGTAATCCGAAGTCATAAAGTCTGTCCAAGCATCGGTTGCCTCGACAAGTAGCACACCAATTGGATTTTTGCCTTCTGCTTGGAAAAGCACCATATCTGTCATCGTCATATATGCGTCTTTTTCTTTTAATATATAGGGAATTTTCACCATCTTCTGTTGATAAAAGCTAGCTTCAATCATTAACCATGACACAGCATTTAGTTTTGTTTCAATTGTTACAGTAGCCATCTCTTCAATCGGTATTAAAGAATTTCCTTCGAAACCGAGAAATGCCACATTTACAATTCCAAAGCGCTTCTTTAGACACTGTTTCAATGGGTTAAAATACCCATTAAAACCAGCTTGTTCCTTAGAACTCACCCAAATGCTTAAAACATCTGATTTTATATATTTTAGCGTTTGTAAATGGTCTGTCATGAAATCACCTTTTCTATATAACGTCCAAATCAATTACTATTAACTTATAGTATATTATACATAATTTGTGTCATTTTGACTATGTTATTCTATTTCACTTTTACATTTTACATATCACACTGTATCATTAACTATTTCCGACTATCGCAATATGTATAGAGAGGAAATTTTTACTATTATCCATTTTCAAAAATAATTAGCCTAATAATTGACGTCTATATAATAAGCAGTTACAATGTAGATTGTGTAAAATAAACGCAGCAGTGGTATGAGCTTATTACTGTATTTTATTCCTCTATTTTATTTAGTATAACTAAACAGATTCAAATAGATGGTGTATCGCGTAACCTAACGGCTGCATAGGCGAAAATACATGAAAATAAAATGCGTATAAGAATGGGTACTACTGGTTTTTGTTTTACAACAAAAAAACCAAATTTAAAGGAGGAGACAACAATATGTCTCGTTATACAGGTCCATCTTGGAAATTATCACGTCGTCTTGGTATCTCACTAAGCGGTACAGGTAAAGAAATCGAAAAACGTCCTTACGCACCAGGTCAACACGGTCCAAACCAACGTAAAAAATTATCAGAATACGGTTTACAACTTCAAGAAAAACAAAAACTTCGTCACATGTACGGCATGAACGAACGTCAATTCCGTACTCTATTCGACCGCGCTGGTAAAATGAAAGGTGTTCACGGTGAAAACTTCATGATCCTTCTTGAAACTCGCCTTGACAACCTAGTTTACCGTTTAGGTTTATCTCGTACTCGTCGTGGATCTCGTCAATTAGTAAACCACGGCCACATCTTAGTAGATGGCAAACGCGTTGATATTCCTTCATTCAGCGTAAAACCAGGTCAAACGATTTCTCTACGTGAAAAATCTCAAAACCTTGCTGTAGTAACAGAAGCAATCGAAGTAAACAACTTCGTACCTGACTACTTAACATTTGATGCTGACAAAAAAGAAGGTACATTCACTCGCCTTCCAGAGCGTTCTGAATTATCAGCTGAAATCAACGAAGCATTCATCGTAGAGTACTACTCTCGTTAATTAAATTGCTCTGCAAAGAGTAGTTTAGAAAACCCTAGAAAGCCTTTTATTCCAAGGTTCTCTAGGGTTTTTGCTTTTTATCGACAACGCTCAATATTATGGGGTTTCTTCTTTCTAGAGAATGGAAATAAAATTTAACATCCTCACAAAATACAAACACTCTAGGCTAATCATATAATTGAAAGTGTTTATATTGGCCATAATAAAAAGCAGCCATAATTTTAGTAGCTGCTCTGATTAAATAAAATACACGATTAATAAAAAAGAAATAATAATTGCCTATAGCAAACCCCATGATATTTTACTAAAGTACGATATCTAATAAATTGGTAACCTCTGTAAGAATATATGACCATTCTTCGGCATCGGGGTCAACCACTTTAAAGTGCTCAGCGGATGGGATTTCCACCATTTTTACCTGATCCCCAGAAGCATCCGCTACACGTTTGTAGTTATAACTAATTCCGATTGGCACATCAATGTCGAGCGAACCGTGAATAAGAACTTGTGGAACCTGAAGGGGTAATAACTGAATTGGAGAAGCTTGCTCATAACGCTCCGGAACCTCTTTAAGTGACCCACCTACCAAATCAGACACAGGATAGTTATTTGCTATACCGACTTCTGATAGACGTAAATGATGAACATCATCCATGAGTGCAAGATCGTTAACCCCTGCTAAGCTTATCGATCCTTTAAGAGAAAGTGGTTGAACAGTAGTTCTTAAAACACTATTTTCTGGTAGTTTTTCACGACCCGCTAACCATAAAGCTAGATGCCCTCCTGCAGAATGCCCAATAGTAATAACCCTGCTTAAATCAAGATGATTTTCTTCTGCTATTTGTTGTAAATAATCGGCTGCATTTGCAACATCAATAAATGTGCCCGGCCATCCTCCACCCTCATCTCCAACACGACGATATTCAATGTTCCAGGTAGCTATTCCCTTTGACGCCAAATCTTTTGCTACAGGTTCTATAATATCAAGGTTCCAAACATTTTTCCAAAATCCACCATGAATGACGATCGCAACTGGATAAGGACCCTCTCCTTCAGGGAGACGGAGATCCCCAAATTGCAACTGATTTTTTCCGTAAGTGAATCGTTTATTTCGTATACTCATATGAGCACCTCCATGTTTTTCTTGACTTTTTCATTCCAGATCTAAACGTGTTTAGGGTAACCTAAAAAAACAATATAAAGCAAATAGCCATAGGCAAGTTGACTAGAAATGGGAGAAGAAATGCATTTTTTCGTTATAACAAGGTACTTTAAAATAATACCCCGTTATGATTACATAAACTATGATCATACTTAACAACATAAATAAAATGAATGTTTTTGATAGGTGGTATAAGCAACATTTACTTATGGTGACAATTACGCAACTATAGGTGCTAGTAACAACGATAGACACAGGCAGCTTCACAAAAGCTGCACAAACTTTAAATATGACCCAGCTGGCTGTCAGTCATGCCATATTGAATATAGAGACACATTTAAGAGTTACTTTATTTTTTAGAGATCAAAAAAGGCTTGATTCTAACGGGCATTGGAGAACGTATGATATTCCATATTAGAGCTATTTAGGATAAGCGACAGCTACAATTACGCAAAGTCGAAATTGATTCATCGCTAAAACTTTCAAATTTTAACGATAACTGTTGTAGTTGATTTTGATACAATTTCCCTCTCTAGCTTTTTTCGTTTAGTTCGCAATAAAAGCCCTACCAATAGGTAAAGAATTGTAGTAATAATGCCTGCCGTTGGAGAAACAAGAAATTCTTTTCCCTGAGCAATTTTGATATAGCCATCGAGAATAAGTGGATTCACAAGCGCATCTTCTGTCATATGCATAAGGACAAGCGGCCAAATACTTTTTGTCATTAAATAAATTTCTGTATACATTACTGTCCAGCAAATCATCGTCACAATACCTATCAACGCAAATAGCCACCTATTTACAGGAAGTACACTGAAGATATCACTTTCTGATAAGAACACTAAAAAATACGGAATATGCCAAGCTCCCCATACA
Source organism: Lysinibacillus sp. NPDC092081 (assembly GCF_044755845.1). NCBI lineage: Bacteria > Bacillati > Bacillota > Bacilli > Caryophanales > Bacillaceae > Lysinibacillus > Lysinibacillus sp. NPDC092081. The sequence goes on along the minus strand of NZ_JBIVRU010000002.1, from coordinate 101,964 downwards.
CCGCCAACAATACAATACAACCAAAAATCATTTATTTTTAACGATGAAAGTTTACTTGTCAAATAACCTCTCCAGACGGATTCCTCAAAAAAGTTTTTAACAAATTGGATTAATAAACCGCCAACGAAAACCGAAACTAGTACATCTAAATTAAAATTCGAAAAATCCATCCATCCAAATATATAGCTTAATAGCAAAACTATAGAAGTGATGAAAGGATACACTAGGAGCGAGACAATATACCATTTTATGTTACCTTTCAAATTAGGTAATAAGCCTATATCTCGCCACCCATCTCCTGCAAAGACACGTAACAATATAGTTGTCAGCAGCGGGAATACCAGCCAAATGCCCATCCCAAGCGTGTCACCTTTAGGCTGTTCAGGGGTGAAGCGATCTACAAAAACACCAAACCATCCACACAGCAAAACAACAAATATAAAGATTATTAAGTTCCGTTTAGTTTTCATTTTCAATCCGCCTCCCCGTTTCCAAGGATTGAAATAACCCACATTGTATCAGGACAAGGAGTTTCGGGATGCAGCGCAATGTATTGGGCGATTCCTTGAATAGAACACCAAAACGCTACCGCAAGTGCTTCAGCATTTCCCTGTTTAATTTCACCTAACAATTGCCCCTTTTCTATTAACGGAATACTCTTTTTTATTAATTTACCTGCTTCCGTAAGCATTTCTTTTAAATCTTCCGACAAGGAATCAAGATGTTGTGCATTCTCCATTAGCACAAACATCTTTGCAGCAGACGGGTTTGTACGAATCCTGTCAAACAAATCCTCAGCAGCCGCTGTAAAAATTGCCAATGGCGATTCATTTATAAAATTAAAATCCATCTTAAGTCTTTCACACCCTATGCGTATTAGCTCTTCATAAAGCTTTTCCTTAGAGTCAAAATAATGGAAAAGTAACCCCATGCTCATATCAGCAGCTTTAGCAATATCAGCAACTTTCGTTTCACCATACCCCTTCCGAATAAACAAATCTAATGCAGATTGTAAAATCAAAGCTCTTCGTTGCTCCTTCTGTTCATGTCTAATCGACATTTTCCCCACCCTTTTATTGAAAATATTTTCATTGAAATAGTATTCAATAAAATTGCAAATATCCCTGAAAAGTGCCCTAAAAATAAAAACTTTAATAAGTTTTCATTCCCGTTTGTAAATATCTATTAAAAAGGAACCTTTTATCTTTATGGAAGTCTAAATGGAAAATATAGGAATAAAGGAGGAAATAATGGGGGTTTCTGAACTTACTGTGATGGTTGTAATTTATAGTGGGATCATGACTTTTTTCTTAGTACCCTTTAAAAGGCATCAAAGCAATGAAATTAAGCGTCCAATTACTTTTAAAGAAAGTCTACAGCATATCAGTTTTCATAAAAAGGCTTTCCTAGCTCTCCTTTTATTAGGCTTTTTGTTAGTAGCTATTTGGTTCGGTTATGAACAGAAGGTATATCATTTTAATGCTCACAGTGGTTATCCTCCTATAAGTTTAGATTCAAAAGCAATTTTCTATATGTGCGCATTACTAGGATATACGGTCATTCTTTATTTACTTCTTGCATTATGTATTTCCTTAAACATTTCAAAAAGAAAGATAATTTAATTTTAAATATTCGGTAAATTATAACGATTCATGTACTTTAAAATAGTAATTACACAATTAAAAAACAACTTAACCACTACTATTATATTAAAAACGAAACATCAGTTATTTACTATTCAATACTTCTTTAAAATAGAACACATTTCCAAAAAATATATTTTATTTTTATAGGAAAACAATTTTCAAACCTTTTTAAAATCAATACTCTTAGACAAATCAACCTTCCCTCAAACAAAAAACAAAGCTAACTTTTTTGTTAAATAATAACACGATTAAAATTAACAATTTTAATAAAAATACAAGTTGAACTTTTACAAAGAATAGAATAGTATGAATTTCGAAAGGTGGTTCGCCATCATTCAAGCAATAACAATTTTTTTAAAGGGGTTGGAAATATGTCAGACGTTCTAAAGCAATTTGTTATGCCGAAAACAAACTTATTTGGACCTGGAGCAATTCAAGAAGTTGGTAAACGCTTAAATGATTTAGAAGTGAAAAAGACATTAATCGTAACAGATGAGGGCTTACACAAACTAGGTCTCTCTGAACAAATTGCTAACATCATTATAGCTGCTGGAATTGATGTAGCAATTTTCCCGAAAGCAGAACCAAATCCAACAGATCAAAACATTGAAGATGGGATTACAGTGTATCATGCTGAAAACTGTGATTCGATCGTTTCTCTTGGAGGAGGTAGTGCGCACGATGCAGCGAAAGGTATCGGACTTATTGCTTCGAATGGTGGACGCATTCATGATTACGAGGGCGTTGACAAATCACAAAACCCATTGGTGCCATTAATCGCTATTAACACAACTGCTGGTACAGCAAGTGAAATGACTCGCTTCACGATTATCACGGATACAGCTCGTAAAGTGAAGATGGCCATTGTGGATAAACATGTTACTCCACTACTATCAATTAATGACCCAGAGCTAATGATTGGCTTACCTCCTGCTCTAACAGCGGCAACTGGTTTAGATGCATTAACACATGCAATCGAATCATTTGTATCGACAAACGCAACACCAATTACTGACGCTTGCGCTGAAAAGGTACTTCAGCTAGTTCCTGAATATTTACCACGTGCCTATGCAAACGGTGCAGATTTAGAAGCCCGTGAGCAAATGGTTTACGCACAATTTTTAGCAGGTATGGCGTTTAATAACGCTTCACTTGGCTATGTACATGCAATTGCTCATCAATTAGGTGGCTTCTATAATCTACCACATGGTGTATGTAATGCTATTTTATTGCCTCATGTTTGCCGCTTTAACTTAACAGCACGTACTGAGCGTTTTGCAAAAATCGCTGAATTGTTAGGTGAAAACGTTGAAGGATTAAGTAAACGTGATGCTGCTGAGAGAGCAATTGTAGCAATTGAAAATCTTTCTAAAGATTTGAACATTCCAAGTGGCTTCCGCGAATTAGGTGCGAAGGATGAGGATATTGAAATCTTAGCTAAAAATGCAATGTTAGATGTATGTGCTGCAACAAACCCACGTAAAGCAACTTTAGAAGACATTAAACAAATAATTACAAATGCGATGGGCCCTGTAGCGAAAAAAGAAGAATCACTCGAAGCTATCGCACTTTCTTAATAAGTAATCAGAAGGCATGTCTCTTGGCATGCCTTTTTTTATTGAGGAAAACATTCCGTCATTGTAAGTGACTTCAACACTCGCTATACTTTTCTTAAAAAGAATTGGAGATAAGAAGATGCGTTTAATCTCAATTTGTCCTAGTAATACCGAGCTTGTTGCATATTTAGGCCTGACTGATCAGCTTGTTGGTGTCGATGATTTTTCAGATTGGCCATTAGCAGTAAACGACTTACCTCAGCTTGGCCCAGATTTATCAATCGATATGGATGCTTTAGAGGCGTTACAGCCTGATCTTGTACTCGCATCCTTAAGTGTCCCTGGCATGGAAAAAAATATTGAAGCTCTACAAGCTAGAAATATTCCGCATATTATTTTTAATGCTAATTCTTTAGAAGAAATCGCACAGGATCTCCATACTTTAGGTAAAGCCTGCGGAGTTGAAGGGCGTGCAAAGGAAATTTCTGAGGAATATTTACAATGTATCGATTGTCTTCGCACAGTTGCTCAAACGATTCCTAAAAAACCTACTCTCTATTGGGAGTGGTGGCCAAACCCTATCTTTACGCCAGGTAAAATTAATTGGCTAACTGAAATTAGTGCCATTGCTGGTGGGGAAAATCTGTTTCAAGATGTAGAATTAGCAAGCGTGCAAACCGATTGGGCAGATGTAGTAAGACGCGACCCAAACTATATTATGATGGCTTGGGTCGGTGTTGCCTTTGAACGTATTCAACCGGCTAATTTATTAAAACGTGCACATGCACAGGAGCTTCAAGCTGTTAAAATGAAACAGCTTTACGTAATGGAGGAATGGCTTTATTGTCGTCCATCACCACGTCTTATAGAGGGTGCATTAAAGCTAGCGAATATGCTTCATCCCAAAGAATATAAGCACGTAAAGCTTTCTAGTTTTTTAGATAGCTAAAAGAAATCGTCAACGTAGTCTTTGTTAATATTGTAACGCTTTAAATGAGAGTGATTTCCGTTCCATGCTACTCGCTTCGCACAGGTAAATCATTGCTGGAGTTTCGTCTTATAACTATGACATACCAGAAGATACACGCTATGTGAAGTGGTTGATTGGAGTAGAGGCTGGGCGACATAATAAAGTAAAAGGATTCACACACTGTTTTGTGTATGAATCCTTTTTTGCTCTTTGGAAGGTGGATGTCGATAAAATTCAGAAGTTGGGTGATAAAACGTGAAAGTTAGTCGATAAAATTCAAAAGTTGGATGACATTTTTTAAAACGGCCGTCAATCCCTCGTTTTGCCGAAGACATACTTTATTTGCATCTTAATTTCATTGACACAATCGTTTTCCAACAAAACAAAATATCCCCTCAAATATTGAGGGGATGTTTCTTTTTGTTGTGTGAGTCTGGATTATACAAACTTCACCATATGGTATTTTTTCTTGCCGCGACGAACAATGCTGAATGCATCTTCTAAACGATCTTTGCCGTCGATTACATATTCTAATTCAGTGACCTTTTCACCATTCACGCTAATCGCACCATTCGTTACATCTTCACGAGCTTGACGTTTTGAAGGTGAAATACCCGCTTCCACTAGTAAATCCACGATGTTTTTATCTTCTTTCGCCATTTCAATAGAAGGAACATCTTTAAATGCATCTTTCATTTCATCAGCAGAAAGTGCTTTTAGGTCACCAGAGAATAAAGCAGCTGTAATGCGAATTGCTTGGTCTAATGCTTCTTGACCATGAATTAAGCGAGTCATTTCTTCAGCTAGTGCTTTTTGTGCCTTACGTAAATGTGGTTCCTCTTCTACAGATACTGCTAAAGCTTCGATTTCTTCACGAGAAAGGAATGTGAAGATTTTTAAGTATTTTACAACATCAGCATCCGCAGCATTAATCCAGAATTGGTAGAACTCGTATGGAGATGTTTTCTTACTATCTAACCATACAGCGCCACCTGCTGTTTTACCAAATTTCGTACCGTCTGCTTTCGTTACTAAAGGAATTGTTATACCAAAAGCTTTCGTCTCTTCCTCATGTGTTTTACGAATAACTTCTAAACCTGTTGTAATATTTCCCCACTGGTCTGAGCCACCTACTTGAATGCGGCAGTTGTAATGGTTGTATAAATGATTGTAATCAATACCTTGAATTAAAGTATACGCAAACTCAGTAAATGAAATCCCTGTATCTAGGCGTGATGCAATCGTATCTTTTGCTAACATGTAGTTCACGTTAATTAATTTCCCATAATCACGTAAAAACTCAATCGTATTTATATTGCCAATCCAGTCACGGTTATTAACTAACTGAGCACCATTACCATCTTCTGCAAACTCAAAAATACGCTCTAATTGACTACGGATACCTTGAACATTTTTATCAATTTGCTCAACTGTTTGTAATTGGCGTTCTTCAGAGCGACCCGATGGATCTCCAATCATACCCGTTGCACCACCAACTAACAAAATTGGACGGTGGCCAGCTTTTTGGAATCGACGTAGCGTTAAAAGAGGCACAATATGCCCAATATGCATAGAATCCGCAGTTGGATCAACACCACAGTATAAAGATACGGATTGTTCATCTAATAATTTGGTCATACCTTCAGCATCAGTTTGTTGGTATAACAATCCGCGCCATTCTAAGTCTTGAAATAATTCGTTTGTCATTTTTATTCCTCCTAAGTGTTTAATATTTCGTGCAGGGAGAATTATTTTAGAAATAAAAAAGTCCCTACACGCAAAAACATTGCATGCAGGGACGTTAATCACTAACGCGGTACCACCCGGCTTGAAGATGTCATCCATCTTCCTCTTCATTCAATCGCCTTTATCGCAGGCGCGCACGTCTAAGCTCCAAGCACGTAATTCGTCTCTACATTATGACCAGCTTTCACCAACCGCTGGCTCTCTAAACAGGGAATAATAGACACTACTGCAAGCTCTTCATCACTAGAAAACTATAAGCATTATTCTATACGAATCTTTTTCATTGTCAATAACTATGTTCGACCTAAATCAATATGTGCTATAATAGACAAGATTTTAGGAGGTCGATACATTGAAAGATTGGATTGAGAAAATCAATGCAAAGATCGATGAATTAGTTCAACAAAAATGGATGAAGAAATTACGTATTTCAGGAAGTGTTGCCTGGAACTTATTTTTACTATTTTTAGTCTTTGCATTGGTAGGTACTGTATTTGCCGGTTCAGTTGGCGCTGGCTATTTTGCGTCACTTGTAAAAGAAGAGCCACTACGCTCAAAGCAAGAATTACGCAATGAAATTTTTAACTACGATTCAACAAGTGAGATTTATTTTGCCAACGATATTTATATCGGAAAATTACGTACAGATTTGGACCGTCGAGCAACAACATTAAACAATGTCGCACCTGATGTTCTAAATGCGGTATTAGCGACAGAGGATGAGTATTTCCGTGAACATAACGGAATAGTTCCGAAGGCCGTCATCCGCGGGCTACTTCAAGACGTAACAAACTCTTCCACTCAAACTGGTGGTTCTACATTAACACAGCAGCTTATTAAAAACCAAGTATTAACAAACGAAGTGTCTTATGAACGAAAAGCAAAAGAACTTTTACTTGCTATGCGCATAGAGCACTTTATGTCAAAGGAAGAAATTTTAGAGGCCTATTTAAACATAGTTCCTTATGGTCGTAACTCTTCCGGTCGAAACATTGCAGGAGTTGAAACAGCTGCTGAAGGTATTTTCAATGTAAAAGCAAAGGATTTAACGCTTCCTCAAGCAGCGTATATAGCTGGTATTCCTCAATCACCTTTTACTTACACACCTTTTACAAATACAGGTGTACTTAAAAGTAAAGAAGCACTTCAACTGGGTATTGATCGTATGAAAATTGTACTTTATCGTATGAAAGACGCAGGTTACATTAACGAAGCTCAATATAAAGAAGCACTCGCTTATGATATTACTGCTGATTTCCGTTCACCAGAGATGCGCACGGAGGATCGCTACCCATGGCTAACGTATGAGCTTGAAAGTCGCGCGACAGAAATTATTGCTGAAAAACTAGCAGTAGAAGATGGTATTGATCCAGAACGCTTAAAAAATGAAAAAAAATTAAAAGACAAGTATACGATCCTAGCAGATCGTGATGTCCGCTCAAAAGGTTATCGTATCTATTCAACTATTAATAAGGATATGTACGATTCGATGCAAAAAGCAGCGGAAAACTTTAAAATTTACGGTCATACTTACACCGTTAAAGACAAGGATCCTGCAACAGGTGCAGAAGTTGATGTTCAAATGCCTGTACAGGTTGGCAGTATTTTAATTGAAAATAATACTGGACGTATTTTAAGCTTTGTCGGTGGTCGTGATTTTGAACTTAAAAATTATAACTATGCAACACAAGCATATCGCTCAAATGGCTCAACAATGAAACCACTACTCGTATATGCACCTGCAATAGAATACAGTGTAATTGGTGCAGGTAGCCCGTTAGTTGACGTAAAATTCTCTGTGGGCGGATGGAGTCCGAACAACTATATTACTAGTGATGAACGAGGACTTATCCCTGCTCGTGAGGCATTAGCTGATTCACAAAACTTATCAGCTTTACGTTTATATAATGATATTCTTAACAGACGCCCTGCTGATCTTTTAGCAAAAATGGGGTTCTCAAAGTTACAGCCTGATGACTTCACAAACCTTGCAACTGGGATTGGAGCATTGAAGGAAGGAACTACTGTTGAAGAAAATACCAATGCCTATGCAACTTTCGCAAACGGTGGACAATTCATTGATTCTTATATGATTGATAGAATTGAAGATCAAAATGGAAATATCATATATAAACACGAAGTTAAGCCTGAACAAGTATTTAGTCCTGAAACCTCTTATATCATTACAGATATGTTACGAGATGTGTTAACAAAAGGAACAGGTACAGTTGCAAGAAATACGCTTAAATTCTCTGCTGACTTTGCCGCTAAAACAGGTACTTCACAAAATTATAAAGATGTTTGGCTAGTTGGCTATAACCCGAATGTTTCTCTTGGTGTATGGATGGGTTATGATAACAATCAATCACTGTATACATTTAATAATACGTATCAGCAGCCTAGTGTGCGAATTAACAAGCTATGGGGAACATTAATGAATTCTGTGTATGATGTCGATCCACAATTAATTGCCCCTAAAACTAGATTTAAACAACCGAAAAACGTTGTCACTGCATCATTCTGTGGTATTTCTGGTTTAGCGCCTTCTGCAGCATGTGCTAACGCTGGTCTCGTGCGCTCTGACTTGTTTAACGCGAAAGTATTTTTACCTTCACAACCTGATGATAGCTTAGCTTCCTCAAGCGTTGTTACGATTAAAGGTAAAACCTATAATGCACTCCCTAACACACCGCCAGAATTTGTAAAGACAGGTGGTGCAGGTATTAATCAAGCATTTATTAAACGAATGTTAGGCAGACTTGGCGGTAACCCGGCAAGCCTATTACCAAAAAATTCGTCATTATCGAATTCATCGGTATCCGGTGTTGATTTCCCGGCAGATAACAATTCGCCAGCAGCAGTAACCGCTTCAATTAATGGCAATACATTATCTTGGACAGGCTCTTCCAATGACGTAGTCGGTTATCGAATATATAAAGTAACAAACGGTGGTAGAACTCTTGTCGGATCAGTGCTTGAATCATCACAAAGTATGACGGTAGCAAGTGGGCAAGCCTATGTTGTTGTCGCTGTAGATATTACAGGTTTAACCTCATCGCAATCCAATGTCGCTTCTACTGGTGGTAGTGCGGATGAAAAACAACCTGAAAAAGACAATCAAGAAAAAGTTCCACCAACTACCCCACCTACTAACGACAATGACTCGAATCATAATGGAAACGGTTCGGAAAATGGCAATGGGTCTAGTGGTGGTAACGGGAACGGCTCTAATAGCGGCAATGGGTCCGGAAATAACGGCAATGGGTCTGGAAATAACGGCAACGGCTCTAATAACGGCAATGGGTCCGGAAATAACGGCAACGGTTCCGGAAACACCGGGAATGGCTCTAACGGAGGAGACAACGGAAATACAACTCCACCGACTGATCCACCTACCCAATAATAAACAGGCAGGCATACTACAAAGTAATTGTAGTATGCTTGTTTTTTTGCCATTATAAAGGGGACTACTAATTTGAAGGGGTGGAAATAATATGGACATTTTAGTTTTAGGAGGCACTCGCTTTTTTGGTAAAAAGCTTGTTGAACGCTGTCTTCAAAATGGGCATAGCGTAACTGTTTTAACACGTGGACAAAGCAGAAATCCTTTTGGTACAAAGGTGAAGCAGCTAATTGTTAATCGGGATGATGCCGATTCGTTGTCACAGGTATTATCAAGTTCAACATGGGATATTGTTTATGATAATATTTGCTACTCTCCCAATGAAGCTTCTAAAATATGTGAAATTTTAGAAGGTAAAACGAAAAAGCTCGTTTTTACATCTACTCTATCCACCTACGAAATAGACGGCATGGTCAAGACTGAGGAAGATTTCAATCCATATGATTATGAAGTTCGGATGGGGAACCGTGAAGATTTTTCATATGGTGAGGGTAAGCGTCAAGCAGAGGCAGTACTTTTCAAAGAGGCTACGTTCCCTGTTGTCGCTGTACGTCTCCCGATTGTTATGAGTGAGAACGACTATACACGTCGTTTACATTTTCATGTTGAACGAGTTTTACAGGAACAGCCTATTTCATTACCAAATATTGAAGCAAAGATGAGCTTTATTACGGATGACGAAGCAGCTGCATTTTTGTATTTTACTGGCATTACACCAATTGAAGGACCTTATAATGCAACAGCTGCAGGTGCAATTTCGTTAAAAGATTTACTTGAGCTTATTGAAGTAACAACCGGAAAGCATGCAAAAATTTCTCTAGTAGGTGGCGATGAAATGTCGCAGTCACCGTTTGGGGTTCCAGCAGATTGGTATATGTCAACTACAAAGGCAGAAGCTGCAGGCTTTACATTTAGTCAACTCCACGATTGGCTCCCTACGCTAGTGAAAACATTAGTAAAAGAGCTGCGATAAGTTAGGCCATTAAAAATCTGCTAGACTTCTCACCAAAGAAAGTGTAGCAGATTCATTTTCATCGTAGTTAATTGGCCTGATACTAAAACAGTATCGTTTTTAATATTGCAACTGCTTCATCGATTTCAGCTTTTGACACGGTTAATGGTGGTAGTAGACGAATAACGTTTGGTCCTGCACTTACTAATAATAAGCCGTTTTCCTCCGCCTCAGCTATATACGAGGCTACCTCAGTGTCGCCACAGCCAATGCCAAGAAGTAAGCCCTGGCCCTGTACCGTATACGTAGACGGTAGATTCGCTTTCAACTGCTTAACAAAATAAGTAGATAGCTCCTGTACATTTTGTAAAAATGCAGGTTCAAAGACATGATCAAGCACGGTTTCAGCAACACTCATTGCAAGTGGATTACCACCGAATGTTGTCCCATGTGTGCCAGGATTAAATGTATCATATAGCTCTGCTGTCCCAAGCATCCCACCGACAGGGAAGCCCCCACCTAGCCCTTTGGCCAATGTCACAATATGTGGCTTTAAGATCGTTTGCTCAAAAGCATATTTTGTTCCTGTTCGTCCAATACCTGTCTGAACCTCATCGATCATTAGTAATATTCCTTTGTCGTCACAGACTTTCGCTATTGCTGCTGCGAACTCTGGTGATACACTGTTAACGCCGCCCTCACCTTGAATCATCTCCAACATAATTGCTGCGACAGAATCGTCAATCGTTGCTTCAAGTGCTGCCACATCATTAAAAGGTAGAATTGTAAACTTTTCAACAAGTGGTCCGAAGCCATCACGTACCTTGCCCTGACCTGTTGCGGACATTGCTCCAAAAGTTCGCCCATGAAAGGATTTCTCGAAAGTAATAATATGATTTTTCCCTGTATGCTTACGTGCAAGCTTAATGGACGCTTCATTCGCTTCCGCACCACTATTACAGAAAAATGCATAAGAAAAATGTGTATCTGCTATTAATTTTTGCGCTACCTTCTCCTGGCCAGGAATATCAAATAAATTAGAAATATGCCAGAGCTTTTTACTTTGATCTTGAATAGCTTCCACAATCGCAGGATGTGAATGACCAAGACTCACTACAGCGATTCCACTTATAAAATCTAAATATTTTTTCCCAGCAGAATCTTCAACAACCGTTCCTTGCCCTTTGACAATTTGGGCGCGGCGTTTGCCATAGTTTCCAAATAAAGCACTCATTTTATCAACTCCTACTAATTTTGACTATAACAATCATCTTCTCTAAACAACTATATTGCTACCTCTATGCCATTAGAACGGTCACTCTTATCTATGAAGAAGAATGACTGTTACTGAGTGAGAATGAGGGAAACTTTACTCATTCGGGTTATCTTCATCTCCCGGATAAAATCGTCGTACCTACTAGCGATTCCCCAACAATTTGCACTGATGGAATACCTGCACTTAAACATTCAAGAGCTCCTTGAACTTTAGGTATCATCCCACCATAAATACGACCCTCATCAATCCATTGATTGATGAAGGAAGGTGTTACTTTCGATTGATATTCATCGTTAATACGAATACCACTTACATCCGTTACAAGTAATAAGCTATCTGCATCTATAGCTAGTGCTATTTCACTTGCTACCGTATCCCCATTAATATTTAATACTTGACCATGTTCATTTGCTCCAACGCAAGCAATAACCGGTACAACCCCCACACTAATTAATGCTTCTAGCAAAGATGTATTGACGGTTTTTACTTCACCAACAAAACCGTATACATCTTTGTCTAGATAATCCGCTACAATTAACTGACCATCAAAGCCATTTAATCCAATTGCAGCAATGCCAGCCGTTGTTAATTCATGAACAAGCGCAGGATTGACCTTTCCTATTAGCGTTGACTGTACTATATCAATTGCAGCTTCGCTCGTGACACGAATACCGTTTAAAGTATGTGATTCTATCCCACGCACCGCAAGTTCATGGTTAATAGCTGGGCCACCACCATGGGTAATAATAAGCTCTACACCGCTCTCTTGGAGTTTTTTAAAATTCTCAAAAAACGACTCATTTAAGCCCTCTAACGTACTGCCACCAAGCTTAATGACCATTCGTTTACGAGCGGTATGAGGCATTGATTTGAACGTAGTCATAAGTTAGATCACATCCCCAAGCATGCCCCTTGCCTTCCCCAATACCAAGTGACACATAGATTTTCACTTCATGCATTTTTAAAATTTGAATTAACCCATCCTCCGAAAATGGAATTGGCTCACCGTTTTCAACCATAGTTACACCGCCAATTTGGATCGTAATTTTTTCTGGATCAACCGTTGCACCACTATAGCCTACAGCGGCAATAATACGTCCCCAGTTTGCATCACAGCCAAATACTGCCGTTTTCACAAGCGGTGAACCAACTACTGTTTTAGCGATTTTACGTCCTTCTTCATCCGAAAATGCCCCTTCAACTTCAACCTCAATCAGCTTCGTTGCACCCTCACCATCTTTGGCAATCATTTTCGCTAAGTCTTCAGCTACTGTTTTCAATGTATAATAGAAGTTTTGCCAATCTGGATGGTCAGGAGTTAAAGCTATATTTCCTGCTAAGCCGTTTGCCATGACAACTACTGTGTCATTTGTAGATGTATCTCCATCCACTGTAATTGCATTAAAAGTCATATTTGTTATATCAGATAATGTAGCCTGTAAGACATCTGATTCAATATGTGCATCCGTCGTAATAAAACCTAGCATCGTTGCCATATTTGGTTCAATCATACCTGAACCTTTAGCAACGCCAGCGATAATAACCTCTTTGCCATCAACAATAGTGCTGTAGCTTGTGTTTTTCATACCTGTATCTGTTGTCATAATCGCTTGTGCAAAATCAATAGCACTTTCTAAATTATCCTTTGGCTCTAGCTGATTAATCCCATTTGCCACTGGCACCATATTCATAATTTCACCGATAACACCCGTTGAGCAAACACCTACTAAATTTGCCTCGACACCAAGCTTTTCTGCCATTAGGGCCTGCATTGTTTGTGCATCCTTCGCCCCTTGCTTCCCTGTACATGCATTAGCATTTCCAGAGTTGACAATCATCGCCTGCATTTTCTTCGTTGCGTACACAACCTCTTTCGTTACTTTTAATGGTGCTGCCTGCACAGCATTCGTCGTAAAGACACCCGCTACACTTGCGGGTACTTCACTGACTAATACAGCTAAATCTTTTTTCTTATGCTTTAAACCACAATGTAAACCCGCAGCTTTAAAGCCCTTTGGTGAAACAATATTTTTACTTGATAATTTTTTCATAATACTTGCGGATGCTATTAATGTCATAAAATCTTTCCTCCTTAGTTTTCTAAATAAAAGAAGCATACAGATTCCTTCATGCAATTAAAGATAGAACGGAACGACATCTAATCCTGTCGTTTGTGGTAAATCAAATTGAACGTTCATATTTTGAACGGCTTGCCCTGCAGCCCCTTTGACTAAATTATCGATGACGCCAACAATTGTGGCACGATTCGTACGGTTATCTACCTTCACTAAAATATCGCAATAGTTTGAACCTTTAACGCGGTTTGTTCCTAGACTATTTACATCTGTGGCAATCCGCACAAATGGATGCTTTTCATAGGCATTCTGTAAACAAGCTACTAGCTGCTTCTCTGTAACACCAGACATAACTGGTGCATATGAGGTAGCTAAAATCCCTCTAGTCATTGGCACTAAATGAGTATTAAAAGAAATGGTTGTATCGACCCCCGCAAACATTGAAATGGCCTGCTCGATTTCTGGTATATGCTGATGTGTATTCGTTTTATAGATTGAAAAGCTGTCATTTACCTCACTAAAATGCGTTGTTTGCGATGGCTTATTTCCGGCTCCTGAAATCCCACTTTTCGCATCAATCACTAAAAAGCTCGAATCAATCAATCGTTCTTTTAGCAATGGTAACAACGACAGTAAAACCGCTGTTGGATAACACCCTGGATTAGCAATAAGAGAAGCATGTTGAACATTTTCTGCATTCCATTCAGTTAAGCCATATACACTTTGTTGAATGATTTCCAATGGCGCCGCTTTTTTACCGTACCATGCTTCATAGCTCGCTGGAACTTTTAAACGGAAGTCACCAGACAAGTCTATTAATTTAGGACCTTTCCCTACCAATGGAGGTAATAGTTCACTTGTTACCCCTGAAGGCGTACTTGTAAAAACAACATCAAATTTCTCTAAAGCCCCATAATCAATTTTTTGTAAAGGTGTATCGGCAATATGAACGAGATGACCAAACTTAGAAGAAAAAATAACACCTTCTTCTGAAGATGTGAATAAATCAATCCGCTCCACCGCTTTATGATTATGTAAAAATCGAATAAGTTCTAAACCACCATATCCGGTTGCACCAACAATTCCTACTTTCAATGCACTCACCTCTGAAATAAGTTAAAATTAGTATACGTCTGCATATTTATTAAGTCAACTGAATTTTTATTTATTGACGTAATTTTCTTATTTATTCTGATAGTGCAATTCATCATTATAAATTCAAAAAAAGAAGGCTAGAACTCTTCGCTTATCGAATGAATTCCTGCCTTCTATTTATGCACTAGAGTATAAATATTTAAATTTCTCCATATCCATATGTTAAAACTTGATTTGAGACAAATAATTACTCTTCCATCGTAGATAAATCACCAGTTGGTAAATTTAACTCCCACGCCTTTAACACACGACGCATAATCTTACCACTGCGTGTTTTTGGTAGCTTATCCTTAAATTCGATTTCACGTGGTGCTGCGTGTGCAGATAAGCCCTTCTTAACAAAGTTACGAATATCCTCAATCAATGCATCTGAAGGTTCAACACCCTCACGTAATGATACAAAGGCTTTAATAATTTCACCTCGTACAGGGTCTGGCTTTCCGATCACCCCAACCTCAACTATATCAGGATGCTCGAGTAGCTTACTTTCTACTTCGAAAGGACCTACCCGCTCACCAGCTGTCATAATAACATCATCTACACGCCCTTGGAACCAGAAGTAACCATCATCATCCATATAGGCAGAGTCCCCAGACACATACCATTCACCTTTTAAGAAATAAGATTCATAACGCTCTTGATTTCCCCAAATTTGACGCATCATTGCAGGCCAACCACGTCGAATTGCTAAATTCCCCATTGTAAAAGGTGATACTTCATTGCCAGCATCATCAACAATCGTCGCATGGATGCCTGGTAATGGTTTTCCCATAGATCCTGGCTTAATATCCATAGAAGGATAGTTACAAATCATATGTGCTCCAGTTTCTGTCATCCACCACGTATCATGAATACGATGATCTAGCTCATCAATCCCCCAACGAATTACCTCTGGATTTAACGGTTCACCAACAGATAATATGTGACGTAAAGAAGATAGATCATAATTCTCAAGCATACCACTACCAGCGCCCATTAACATTCTGAAAGCTGTTGGTGCACTATACCAAACTGTTACACTATAATCCTCAATTGCTTGATACCAAGCTTGTGGTGAAAATCTCCCACCAACAATTAGCATTGTGACTCCATTTAACCATGGACCAAAAATACCATATGCTGTTCCTGTAACCCATCCTGGATCTGCCGTACACCAGTAAATATCATCTTCACGCAAATCTAGTACCCATTGCGTTGATTGATATTGTTGAAGCATTGCGTTATGAACATGCAATACGCCCTTTGGAGCTCCAGTTGATCCAGAAGTATAATGAAGAATCATGCCATCTTCTCTGTCCACCCATTCAATGTCAAATTGAGAAGGTGCCTCTTTCAAGCGTCTATTAAAATCTAAAATTTGTGGTGTTTCCTCTATATCAGATCCTACTAGAAAGACATGCTGCAAATGTGGTAGCTTTTCTAGAGGTACTCGTTCAAGTAACTCTGGTGTTGTCACTAATACTTTAGCTTCACTATCTGCAAGTCTGTCATAAACAGCACCTTCCATAAATGCCTCGAATAATGGACCTACAATAACACCCATTTTCAAAGCGCCTAATAATGAAAAATAAAGTTCAGGTGAACGCGGCATGAAAATAAATAATCGATCACCTTTCTCCAAATTTGTTGCTACCTTAAAAACATTTGCGGCTTTATTTGTCAGCTTTTTCATTTCATTGAAAGAATAAGCCTCTTTACGCTTACCATCATTAAAATAAAGTGCAACTTTGTTTTTTCGATGTGTTTCTGTATGACGATCAATTGCCTCATATGCCATATTCACAAGCCCTGTTTCATACCAACTAAATCCCTTTTCTGTCTCTTCCCAATCATGTGTTGCCGCAGCTTTCTCATAATCAGGCAAATTATATTGCCCCGATAAAGCATTCAACTTCTCCAACATTTTCATCCCCATGAAACTACCCCTCTCATTGCTATCGCCTTAGTATAATTAGTAGGCAAATTTCAAATCGTAATTTCATTATTTTCCCCTTCAAAATCCGCCACCTTCTCCAAAGACAACTACGTTATGTAGCAATTGTTATACAACAGTTCGCATAGTATAAAATCAGATAATGCTTATTCACACTACATTCTTCTGTTGAATAACAGATGCAATATAATTATATTTTACACGAATTCGCCGATAATGTCTTAATATTTTTATTTTTCTAAAAACACAGGTATATTTTGCAAAAGATAGCGTTTTTCCGCAGGAAATCAGCTATAATGGAATTATTAAACTCAGGTGGTGTAATTATGGAACATAAAAAAACTTTTTTTTCTGTCACAAAGGAAACTAAGCATGGTACTGTGTATGTGGAAGGACCTGTTCCTCCAGAAAAATTAGCTACATATTCATTCCACGAAGGCTTGGTTGCTTTTAGACCTCCAAAGCAACAGCAGCAAGCCATTATAGAAATTGCAGGACTTCCTGAAGGACGAATTATTATTATTCGAAATGAAAACATTATTGTAGGCTACGTCACTTATCTATATCCCGATCCACTCGAACGATGGGCCGAGGATCGAATTGATAACATGATTGAGCTAGGTGCTATTGAAGTCATTCCAGACTATCGTGGTACAGGTGCTGGTAAGACACTACTAGCTGTGTCTTTTATGGGAGATGAAATGGAAGACTATCTTGTTATCACTACCGAATATTATTGGCATTGGGACTTAAAAGGGACTGGTTTAAATGTTTGGGACTATCGCAAAATGATGGAGAAAATGATGGGCTCTGCCAACTTCGAATATTTTGCTACAGATGACCCTGAAATTACATCACATCCTGCTAACTGCCTGATGGCACGCGAAGGAAGACGCGTGCCTCCTGAGACAATAGAAAGATTTGATAGACTTCGATTTAGAAATCGCTTCATGTATTAAACCAACACATAGGGGATGAGTATATGATCGTAGAAGAAATTATGAATGATGAGCCCCTCACGCTGGCTCCGACAAATACAGTGTTTGAAGCACTTAAATTAATGCGTGAGAAAAAAGTACGTCACTTACCAGTTGTAGATGAGGAACATCACGTTCTAGGGGTTATCACTGAAAGAGATATTAAAGAGGCTTTACCTTCTTCATTACGGGATAAGCCTAATTCTCCAGTTTTTAATGCAAAAGTGGAAGAGATTATGGTTAAAAATCCACTTGTCGGTCATCCACTTGATTTCGTAGAAGAAGTAGCTCTTACTTTTTATGAATCCAAAGTAGGCTGTTTACCAATTGTCTCTGGAGGAAAACTAGTTGGAATTGTCACTACCACAGATTTACTCTATACATATATAGAGTTAACTGGTGCCACTGAACCTGGCTCTAAAATTGAAATTCGTGTATCTGATACGCCAGGAATATTATTTGAAGTCACAAAAATTTTCAATGAACATCATGCAAATGTCCAAAGCGTCTTAGTTTATCCTGACTCTGAAAATACCCAAAATAAAATTTTAAGTGTCCGAGTAAAAACATTGAATCCACTAGCTATGATAGAAGATCTTCGCAAAGAAGGCTTTGATGTATTATGGCCTAATTTGCCAGGTGTTTCGTTACAATGAAAAAAGCAGTATTTGTTTACTCGCCAGAGCAACTCGGATATAAATTTTCAGATACCCATCCTTTCAATCATAAACGCTTGACGCTTACAATGGATTTGTTAAAGAATATTGATGCTCTTGATGATTTAGATATTGTTCCAGCTCGTGTCGCAACAGAGGATGAGCTTTTACTTGCACATGATCCAAAATATATTGAAATCGTTAAAAAAGCAGGACATGGTGAGCTTTCAGAGGCACAATGTGAAAGCTACGGCATAGGCACCGAAGATACTCCTATTTTTGAAAATATGCACGAAGCAAGTGCACAGCTTGTCGGCGGAACATTAACAGCTGTCGATTATGTTATGGAAGGAAAAACCGAGCACGCCCTCAATCTAGGTGGAGGGCTACATCATGGCTTCCGTGGCCGTGCATCAGGTTTTTGTATTTATAACGATAGTACAGTAGCTATTCGCTATTTGCAGGAAAAATACAATGCTCGAGTACTTTATGTAGATACCGATGCCCATCATGGAGATGGGGTGCAATGGAGTTTTTATGAAGATCCAGATGTTTGTACATTGTCTATTCATGAAACAGGGCGCTATCTTTTTCCCGGAACTGGTAATATTACGGAACGCGGAAATGGACAGGGCTACGGCACTTCTTTTAATTTCCCAATTGATGCTTTTACAGAAGATGAGAGTTTCCTAGAAATATATGAAAAGGCTATGCGAGAAGTCTTTGAATTTTTCAAGCCGGATGTTGTGCTAACGCAAAACGGCGCAGATGCACATTATTTTGATCCATTAACACATTTATATGGCACAATGAACATTTATAGAGAAATTCCAAAGCTTGCGCATAAATTAGCACATGAATATTGTGGGGGGAAATGGATTGCCGTTGGTGGTGGAGGCTATGATATTTGGCGTGTTGTGCCTCGCGCATGGTCTATGCTATGGCTTGAAATGACAGATCAGCAATTACCAACAGGACCCCTACCTCAAGCATGGTTAGATCGTTGGCAGCCTGAAGCACCAGTGCCTTTTATCCCAACTTGGGAGGATCCAAATCCATTGTACGAGCCAATCCCTCGAAAGGCTGAGATTGAAGAAAAAAACGCGCAAATGCTAACCAAAGCGCTTCATATTATTCGCAATGAAAAACACGTTTAACACTATGCCTCACGACAGTCGTGAGGCTTTTTATTTTTATCTTAGTCCTCTATCAGTCACTCTTGGCATTCTATCCATCACTTTCACCTTTCTATCCGACTATAAAAAACACGCAAATCCATTATCAGATTTACGTGTTATAACTGTTATTTACTTTTGACAGATTGTCGATGTTCAATACGATGAGGTAAAATAACCGATTCGTCCTCAACAGGCTCTTTGTTCATCAATTTTGTCAGCAAGCGCATTGCGACAGCTCCGATATCGTAAAGTGGTAACGCGACACTTGTTAGCTGTGGACGAACCATACGTGCTAATTTTGAATTTTCAAAGCTGATCACTTCGATATCCTCAGGTACATCTTTGCCTGCATCCTGCGCACCATGAATCAATCCAATTGCTAATTCATCACTACCTGCAAAATAAGCAGTTGGAGGATTATCAAGTGAGGATAATGTTTCCCAAGCCTCTAACCCCATATCATAGCTTGATTCTTCTGCAGCGATTAGTGATTCATCTATAGGTAAGCCTGCGTCTTGTAAGGCTTTTTTATAAGCTTCAAGTTTGAATTTTCCATTAATAGTATACGTAAGCGGACCTGTTACGAAAGCGATTCTCTTATGACCATTTTGAATGAGTAATGTAATCGCCTCATAAGCTGCTTGGTAATAATCAATGTTAACAGTCGCAATTGTTTGCGATTCATCTACTGAACCTGCAAGCACAATTGGTACAGGTGAATGATCCATAGTTTGTTGCATTTTTTCAGTTACTTCATCACTCATCATAACAATACCGTCAACTTGTTTACCCAGCATTGTATCCAGTAGTTGAAGCTCTTTATCTTCATGTTGGTCTGAGTTGGCTAAAATAATATTGTAACGATACATTGTTGCAATATCCTCTACACCACGTGCCAGCTCCGCATAAACATTGTTTGCAATATCCGGGATAATCACGCCAACTGTTGTTGTTTTCTTACTTGCTAATCCACGCGCTACTGCGTTTGGACGATACTCTAATCGTTCAATTACTTCTAATACTTTTTTTCGTGTTGCCGGTTTTACGTTTTGATTACCATTGACTACACGAGAGACCGTTGCCATAGAAACATTTGCTTCTCTTGCAACATCATAAATTGTAACAGTCATCGTACGTGCCTCCCTTTTTTCCTTTTATAGCCTTATCATACGATAATTTTCATATTCTTTTCAAGAAGCAGTATGTACATGAAAAGAAAAACCAAGTACAAGTAGTACTATTCTAGACATTATTTTGTCACTATATAGTAAACACCGCCTGCTGATTAAAGCAAGCGGTGTTTATCAACAATTAGGCATTGATTTCATGGTTCTTCATGAAAGCTTGTAATGTTTTGTAGAAAGCATCAAATGTTGGAATATCCATTTGTTGTTGTGAATCAGAAAGTGCTACAGATGGATCTGGATGCACCTCTGCCATGACGCCATCAGCTCCAATAGCAATTGCTGCCTTAGCACATGGTAATAGTAAATCACGACGACCTGTTGAATGCGTTACGTCTACAAATACTGGTAAATGCGTTTCTTGTTTTAAAATTGGTACAGCAGAAATATCTAATGTGTTACGAGTTGCTTTTTCGTAAGTACGAATACCACGCTCACAAAGAATGATGTTCTCATTTCCTTTAGACATAATGTATTCTGCTGCGTGAATGAATTCATCAATTGTCGCTGCTAAGCCTCGTTTTAAAAGGACAGGTTTATTTGTTGCACCCGCTGCTTTTAATAATTCGAAGTTTTGCATATTTCGTGCACCAATTTGGATAACATCGATGTAATCTAATGCTTCCTCTAAATGACCTGGTGTAACAATTTCCGTAATAACGCCTAAACCGAATTCCTCAGACACACGTTTTAAAATTTTAAGCCCTTCTAATCCAAGACCTTGGAAGTCATATGGAGAAGTACGTGGTTTATAAGCACCGCCACGAATTAACTTTTCACCTTTTGCTTTAATTGATGCTGCTACCGCTGCTACTTGCTCGTATGATTCTACAGCACAAGGTCCAAATACGAAAGATGGTTTTCCTTGG
Source organism: Lysinibacillus sp. NPDC092081 (assembly GCF_044755845.1). Taxonomy (NCBI): domain Bacteria; kingdom Bacillati; phylum Bacillota; class Bacilli; order Caryophanales; family Bacillaceae; genus Lysinibacillus; species Lysinibacillus sp. NPDC092081. The sequence continues at coordinate 80,388 of NZ_JBIVRU010000002.1, read as the reverse complement.
CCAATCAGCTCACCATTTACATTAATGACAGTATCTTCTGATTTCTTCTTACGAGATACAAGTAATTCTTTTTTCTTATCCGCTTCAAGTTGTTTTAAAGCTGTTTTGAAGATTTGCTTAAATATATAATCAACCGTCATTTGGTTTAATGGACCTTGATTGTGTTCTTTAATAAGATCAAGCATGTGTCGTTCACGTAATGGATCATAGCGATTCACACCTTGTTTTTCTTTAATTTTACCGATTTCATCAACTACTGCTGCACGTTCGTTAATTAGACGAAGAATTTCTAAGTTTAAACCGTCTATTTGACTACGTAAGCTTTCTAAATCTTTTTGGCTCATGCTTTCTTGCTCCTCTCCTCATGACAGACACTTCCAGAACTCTGAAATGTATGTTACATTTTTAGATATTAGCAACATTATAATCAATGTTGTACAGAATGTCACGCATTTTTAATTTAGCGCTTCAACTCGCTAAATTATAATAACATATTACGAGAAAGGAAGCGAGTACATTGAGTTCAAAATTATTTGCACTTGATATCGGTACACGTTCTGTAGTAGGCATTATTTTAGCTGAAGATAATGACCGCTTTCACGTGGAAGACATCTTAGTAAAAGAACATAAAGAACGCGCCATGGTTGATGGTCAAATACATAATGTCATGTATGTGGCAGATTTAATCAATGAAATTAAACATGAACTTGAAGAGAAGCATGGTCCTTTAACAAAAGTAAGTGTCGCTGCAGCTGGTCGCTCATTAAAAACAGAACAAGCGAGCGTGACGATTAATATACGTAATCGACCAATCTTTACAGAAGAAGATATAAGTCGTTTAGAACTACAAGCTGTTCAACAGGCTCAGCAACAGCTCCTTCAACACAAAGAAGATGCTAAAATAAGCCACTATTATTGTGTTGGTTATTCAGTTTTATACTATCGTTTAGATGGTGAAGAAATTGGTAGCCTACTCGATCAGCAAGGTGATGAAGCACAAATTGAAGTTATTGCTACGTTCTTGCCACGAGTTGTCGTAGAATCACTTATTGCGGCTCTTAAACGCGCGGATTTAGAAATGGATGCACTAACATTAGAACCTATAGCAGCTATTAATGTGCTTATCCCCCCAACAATGCGGCGTTTAAATGTGGCGCTTGTTGATATTGGTGCTGGTACATCTGATATTGCCATTACCGATAAAAGTACTGTTGTCGCATATGGCATGGTACCAACTGCCGGTGATGAAATAACAGAGGCTTTAAGTGACCACTACTTACTCGACTTCCCAGTTGCCGAAAAAGCGAAACGTCAACTGCAAACAGAAGAAGAAATTTTAATTCAGGATATTTTAGGCTTTGATCAATATTTTCCGAAAGAAGAAGTTCTTCAAGCAATTGATTCTGCTGTTAAGCAACTTGCAAAAGCCATTGGGGAAGAAATTTTGCGTCTTAATAATCGCATAACTCCTAAGGCGGTAATGCTTGTTGGTGGTGGTAGCTTAACACCAAATCTTACAACTGAACTTGGACTAGTACTAGATTTACCTGCCAATCGTATTGCCATTCGAGGAATTGACGCCATTCAAAACTTAACGAAGGAAGATCATATTAAAGCATCTCCTGAATTGGTGACCCCAATTGGTATCGCCATTGCAGCAAAAAAAATGCCTATTCAATATATGAGTCTAACAGTCAATGAACAAGTCGTTCGCCTTTTCGAATTAAAGGAAATGACCGTTGCCGATGCATTTTTAGCAGCCAATATTCGAGCAAAGCAGTTATATGGAAAACCAGGACATGGATTATCAGTGAATGTAAATGGACAAGATATTTTCATCCCTGGTGGTCACGGTCAACCGGCGGAAATTTTAGTGAATGGTCATCAGGCATCCACAAAAACAATGATTAAAACAGGCGATGCCATCCAGTTAATTGAAGGCCAAGATGGTCAGCCAGCTATTGCTACAGTGAGAGATATTGTAGATGATGCTTCGATTAAAACCGTTACAATTCAACATACAAAATATGTGATTGAACCACAAATAACTGTTAATGGTTCCCCTGCATCACTCGATAGTGCATTAAATGATCGAGATGTTGTGATGTTTGAAATAGCCGAAACAGTCGAGGATGTATTTAAGCTCACAAATAATTGGGAGTTATTAAAACAATTTGAGTCATTTTATATTCAAGTAGACGGAAAGCCACTTTATTTACCAGAGTTTTCAGCCCATTTAATGATTAATGGTAAACCATCAAAAATGTCATATACTGTACAAGATGGTGATATTATTTCGTTTCAGCAACAATCATTTCCTACTGTTCAACGGATTGCTGACCAAATGAATGTTTTACTTGAGGATAAAATCATCATACACTTTCAAAACGAAGTGTTAGAGCTAAAGAAGATGGCCAACGAAGTTCTCGTTAATCATGTAGTAGTTTCACCTCTGTCAACCGTTCCAAATGGAGCAACAATTTCATTTAAAGAAAAAGACCGAAGTCGTTGGATATATCAAGATGTGTTCCGCTTCTCTAATTGGCAACTACCTACTACATTTAAAGGTAATTTTACGATTTTACGAAATGGTCAACCGGCAAGCTTCGATATGGAGATTTTCGGTGGGGATAAATTAGAGATTTTACTAGAAAAAGCGCCTATATCTGAACAAATGCGCTAAAGCGCTGGAGAGCCCGAAGCAAAAGTAAACACCCCACCACTTTTGCCCAAGAGATCGAAGCGACCTCGAGGATGTAGCATTTTAGCCTAGACGACGACTTTGCTCTAGTTTATCCACAGGCAAAAAAATCATAGTTTCCTTAACAATAAAAAAGGGATACGTTACATCTATGATAAGATGTAACGTATCCCTTTTATCTATTATGCGTTATGCGCGAACTTCTTCACTTTTTTCTTCAGCTTGTTCCTTTTTTTCACTAGCATCCTCTGCTTTAGGTTCTTCACTAGGAATGAAATCCTCCAGTGGCTCTTCACCCTCAAAAGAAACAGTACCATCGTCAAAAACAGTTGGTGCTTTTGCTGATTTTAATGTTTTTACTTTCTCTACTAATTGTGTAGATTGTTCTTGAATTTGTTTAGATAATTGAACCGTTTTATCCTTTGCAGTTGTCGAGAAATCTGCACTCTTATCTTTTAAGTTAACAGCTTGTACTGCTACATCGCTACGTAAATCTTTCCCTGATTTTGGAGCTAGTAATAAGCCTGCTGCTGCACCTACTATACCCCCAACTAATGCGCCAATAACAAAATCCTTCATGTTCACTCGCTCCTCTTCATAGATCGATTCTTGCGGTTGATAAAGCTGTGGCAATGAACTTTCAAGTTGTTGTTCCTTCACTTCATTATAATTTGGCTTTTGAGTTGTCATGCAACGATTCCTCCCCATCTTATTATCTGATTTGCCTAGACTGGTTGTCCATCTGCTTTTGCGGATGCATTCTTCAACATATGCCTAAGACTTTATTTTTATTCCGTTGACATTTAATGTCTACCGAATAATAATTATTTTTTACGGCCCCATTTTCTTTTCGATTTTTCCGACCGCTCTGATTCAGAAGAATAAACATCTTCTTGAATCACCTCATTGGCCTGATCGATAATTTTGCGTTTCTTCCACTTATCTGCAATGCCTATTGCGACATTGCTCCATTGAACAACTTGTGCAATTTTTTCTTCATTTTGTTCCACACTATTAGAAATTGAAGAAGTAATTTGCTGTACAGATGTATTTAAACCATTTACAGAGTCGCCAATTCCTTTGACTGCATGAACAACAGAATTTAACTGTTCTGATTTTTCTTGAATATCCTCTGCCAAGCTATTTGTTTTGGATAGTAAGGAAGTCGTTTCACGTGTAATACCTTCCATTTGTCCTTCAATACCTGATAATGTTCCAGCTAAACTGTTAAGGATTGGTTTGAGCGAAAATAATGTCATTCCAACGCTCACACAAAAAATTAAAAAACCGATTGCTGCAATGATTGCTGCAATATACAAAATAACTTCCATAACTAGACCTCCTGCAAGTAAAAATTCTCTTTACTAGTACTTTCCTTATTTTCGACAAAAAAAACTGAATTCCTTCTCATTTTGAGAAAAAACAGCTTATTCCTTGCGGACTAAGCTGTTTCGTTGTTCTTTAGCACGTCTTCAAAAGCATCTTGGAATTTATGAACATCGCCTGCGCCCATAAATAAAAATACTGCGCCCTTATGCTTTGTTAACACTTCAATTCCTTCAGTGGTAATCACTGCACTGCCTTCAATTAAAGACGCTAAATCTTGGATTGAAAGTGCGCCTTGTGTTTCCCTTGCAGAGCCAAAAATATCACATAAGTATGCTGTATCTGCAAGACTTAGACTATCCGCAAAATCCTGTAAAAAAGCTTGTGTACGTGTAAATGTATGTGGTTGGAAAATAGCTACTAGCTCACGATCCGGAAACTTTTGTCGTGCTGATTGAATCGTTGCACGGATTTCAGTTGGATGGTGTGCATAGTCATCTATTAATACATTATTCCCAATATTCGTTTCTGTAAAACGTCTTTTTACACCTTTGTATGTGTTTAAACGTTCTTGAACGATTTCTGGTGAAATACCTTCATATTGGCAAAGTGTAATAACAGCTAAAGTATTTAATACCGCATGATCTCCAAACAATGGGATAAAGAATGTACTATAAAATTCATTGCGTACAAATACATCAAATTTTGTACCCTTAGTTGTTTTTTCAACATTACGAGCCTCAAAATCATTTTCAGCCCCAAAACCGTAATAAACAACAGGTACCTTCGCTTGAATGCGTTGTAGATGTTCATCATCACCGCAAGCAATAATTGCTTTTTTAACTTGTAATGCTAATGATTGAAACGCTGAATAAACATCCTCTATGTTTGCAAAATAATCCGGATGGTCAAAATCAATATTAGTCATTACAGCGTAATCGGGATTGTAAGCTAAAAAGTGTCGACGGTATTCACATGCTTCCATCACAAAGAAGTCAGCATTTTCATGCCCAGCTCCTGTTCCATCACCGATTAAATAAGAAGTTGGTTTATAACCACCTACAACATGAGACATTAAGCCCGTCGTAGATGTTTTACCATGTGCACCAGTAATAGCAATCGACGTATAATTACCGATATATTCACCTAAAAATTTATGGTAGCGAATAACTTCTACACCGATTTCACGAGCTCGCTCTAATTCAGGATGATCATCAGGAAATGCGTTCCCTGCAATAACTGTCATGCCTTCTTTAATATTATCTGCATTAAATGTAAAAATTGGAATATTACGATCACGTAACGGCTGTTCCGTGAAGAAATATTTATCAACATCTGAGCCCTGTACTTGTTCACCAGCATCAAATAAGATTTGTGCAAGTGAACTCATGCCAGAACCTTTAATGCCTGTGAAATGAAAAACTGTCATTAATTAAACCCCCCGGGAATTCAATATCCCTTCTATCATCTATTAGGTGTATCGTATTTTTATTAGGTATTAATACCTTTATAAGTACAAAAAAATACGTACTAATCATCACATCTCGTCTATTATAGCACTATTTATGCATAAGGATAAATGTGTAACTTTTCTAAAAAAACTAATTTTGGCGTAAATAAGATAATCTATACGAAAATAATGCATTTCTTATTCAAACATGGCAATTAAATCTTCTTCTGTAATGTAACTTTCTCGTGGTTTACTGCCTCTTGCCTCAGACACAAAGCCATGCGATTCCAACATATCGATTAAACGAGCAGCACGATTATAGCCAATATGGTATTTACGCTGAACCAAGGAAGTAGAAGCTCCTCCCTGCTCATAGACAAATCGACATACATCCTCAAACAGATCATCTTGCTCAGCGGAAACCTCCGTCTTCTTTAAAAGTTCCTCTTGATCGAATATATAATCAGGCTCTCCTTGCTCACGAACATGCTCAATAATCGCTTCAATTTCATCATCTGTCACGAATGTACCCTGCAAACGCACAGGAGCAGACATACCATTACCTAAATATAACATATCGCCCCGTCCAAGTAATCTTTCTGCACCTTGGCCATCTAAAATAGTACGCGAATCGATTTGTGAAGATACCGCAAAAGCAATACGTGTAGGAATATTAGATTTAATAAGCCCTGTAATAACGTCAACAGACGGTCTTTGAGTTGCAACAATTAAATGGATACCACAAGCACGTGCCTTTTGCGCAATACGACAAATCGCCTCCTCTACATCTGCAGGAGACATCATCATTAAATCTGCCAATTCATCAATGACAATTAAAATATACGGTAATTTTAAGCTATGTTCATTATTTTTATCCGCAATTGCATTATAACGTGTAATATCACGTGCACCTGCATGCGCAAATAACTGATAGCGACGCTCCATTTCCTCCACTGCCCATTTCAGTGCGGCTGTAGCAGCCTTCACATCTGTAATGACTGGGCTAACTAAATGTGGAATATGATTAAACGGTGCTAATTCTACCATTTTAGGATCGATAAGCATCAGCTTTAATTCATGTGGTGCAGCTTTATATAATAAACTAACCAAAATCGAATTGATACAAACCGATTTACCAGAACCTGTAGCTCCGGCAATTAAGCCATGTGGCATTTTTCGTAAATCAATGGTTACAGGCTTCCCTGTTAAATCCAGACCCAATGCTGCTTCTAACGGTGAATCTGACTCGAGGAAAGAAGGACTATTTGTCACTTCTGATAATCGAACAGCGCGAGATACACGGTTCGGTATCTCAATGCCAATTGAACTCTTCCCAGGAATCGGAGCTTGGATGCGGATGTCTTTCGCTGCCAGTGCAAGCTTCAAATCATCTGATAGATTGCGGATTTTGCTAACCTTCGTACCATGACTCACTGTTATTTCAAATTGTGTCACGGCAGGTCCTTGCATAATGGATTCTATTTGAGCTGAGACTTGGAAATAAGACAAAGCTTCGACCAACGTATCTCCCTGTTGCTCCATCCACTCAGTATCCTGTGTTTTTTCCTCAGGTGGTTCTAAAAACTCATCATCTGGCTTTTGATACACATGAACAGGTTTTCGAGGAGTTTCCATTACTTGATCTTCCACTAATGTTTCTTCTAATACGAGAGATTGCTCTGGATATTCTGCTGTATCAACAGACTCCTCGGGAATAACTGCATTTTCGTTTTCGGTAGTAAGTTCCTGTTCAGTAGTTGTTTCTACTTCCATTTCGGTAGTTGCTGAAATTTCGTCGAAGCTCTCGATATCAATCACTGTCTTTTCTAATGTCGAAACGTTTGACATCGATGTAACTGGTGCCATTGTAATGACTGATATACTCTCTGTTGCAGCATTGAATGGAGCAATATTTTGATTAGAAACCTCGTTTTCCTCTGTCGATTGTGGTGCTATTTTATTGTCCGTCTCTAATTCACTAATCTCTAAATCTATAGATTGTTGAAATTCTGTATCGGATTGCACTAATTGATGTTCTGCCTCCAAATTAATAAGTTCAGAAGAAGGCTCCTGTTCCTCTTGGCTCTCCTGTTCCTCTTGGCCATTTTCAACAATTGTTGGTGTCGGTTTCGTATTTTTAAATTGCTTTTGTTGGATTCTCCACTTTTCCTTATCAGTTTTTAGCATTAAAACATTAAATGGAATGCCACTTTTTTCTTTCTTTTCTATAGATTGCTCTTCTAAAGATTGTTCTTGCAATACATCTTGCACATCGTCTGCATTCATTGAAGGCTGGACTACTGTAACTTCACCAATGTGAATGGTAGAATTTTCAATTTGTAATTGTTCTACAACTACTTCTTTTACACGGATTTCTGATTGATCAGCTGAAAGTTGTTCAACGTTCAGCTCATGCTGAACAGCTTCTTTCACTTGATTTTCAAATTCTAGGGCAAAAGAAGTTGTTTGCGGTACAGGTAATTCCGTCGTCATTTTATCACTATGATGATTTGTTTCGTCTATTAATTGATCATCAAAAGTAATCGGTTGCTTTGCTGATGCTTCAATTGAATCAGGGATTTCAAGCTGTTCAGGTTCATCCTTCTGAACTGCGCAAATAGGCTCTCTTTCTTCTAGTATATTTTCAATAGCCTCATTTGTTGTCGCTTCTTTTAAAGACTTAGATGCTGTCGGTATTTCTAACTCTTTTTTGTCGTGCTCTTCCTTTCGTTTCTCTAATAACTGCTCAATTGGGCTCGGCTTAGAAAAACCATAGACTGGTGACGGAACATCACTTGGTACAAAACGCTTGCGATTTTCAGGTAAAACACTTTCATCTGTCTTTTCTACTTGATAATTCGAAGCTTTATGCGAAGTCGGTAGCTCATTTTGCGCGTCTCGAAAAACCAGACTTGCTTTTGAACGATTCTCCTGTTCAGGCTGACTTCGTGTAATCGTCGTTCTACCAGTTCTCTTCGTTCGATTTGCTAATAGTTCTCGAATGCCTGAAACCTCAATATCATAAACACTCGAATCCACAATATGATTATTTAAATGCCTCGGTAGCGATAAATCTTCAATTTGTCCGGAGTATGCATCGTCCATTTGATTGAATGCTTCTTTTGGTGATGGTGTTGATGGTGGAGCTGAAAATTCCTCATCCTCAATTAACGGAAAACGAAAGGTTTTTTGCTTTGCTACAGTTGTTTCTTTAAATGAATGCAGCTGCTCAGATTGTTCTTCTTCATAGCCTTCATAAAACTCTTCATATTCGTAATCATTGTCATCTTTATTTATAAATTTATCCATTTGTTTTTTTAACCAATTCACGTTGTTCACTCATTTCTCTTACACTTCATTTATAGCATTGTCTTTATTTAATAAAAAACTACAATGTCTATAACAAAAAGCATACCATAAAAATGTTATAGAAACTTGCATTTAGAGGCTCATTCTAGACAAAAAAATCGTTATGTTACTAGCATATTAGTAGCATAACGATTTTAAGTACATATAATCAATTTTGTCTTGGCGTTAATTGTGCTATCGCACTGAAAACACTTGTTGCTGTCGCTGCGCTTTCGCTACAGAAAACATTTGTTGCTGTCGCTGCGCTTTCGCAGCTAAACAGTGCTTTCGAAGGCTTTATCTAGTTGGCGTTTCAAACGCACTACCAGTTATCGCATCTTCTGGTAATACTAAAATTCCTTTTTCAGAAGGTGCATTTGGTATTGCTAATTCGCGTGCTGAACATAACATACCGTATGATTCAACACCACGCAAATTACCTTCTTTAATAAGCATTCCAGAAGGCATCACTGCACCAATTTTTGCTACAACAACCTTTTGACCTGCTTCCACATTTGGTGCACCACATACAATTTGTAATGTGTCTTCACCTACGTTTACAGAACAAATGCTTAGTTTATCAGCATTTGGATGTTTGTCCTTTGTTTCTACATAGCCTACGACAAATTTTGGAGAAAAATCTACATCAAGGCTGATTACAGCTCCATTTTTTGCAATAGCTGCCTCTAGCTGTGCTACTAATTCTGGAGTAACTTCAACTAGACCTTTTGCATCAGTTTGAATATAGTTGCTAGCATTAAATAAATTAAATGCTTTAATTTCTCCTGTTTGTGCTTCCTTTAAAACAGCGATATCACCTGTACGTTCTACCTCTGTTTTCACGATTGATTCTGTTGCTAATTGTACTAACAATACATCTCCTACATGCTCTTTGTTATAAAATACATTCATTGTTTCTCTTGCTCCTTTTTAACTCTGTTTTTTGCTAATATAAAGATCGGTTCTAGCTCCCCGTCTTCATAAATAAAAGATAATGACGTAATCGGTACTGTACCGACAGCGAAAAAATGCATCGTCATCTGTGCTAATACATCATACCCTGTTTCATTACGAATATCACCTACAATTAATACATCCTGATGTGGCACAGATAACGTCATGTCACCCTCAATGTTAGTTTGCATTTCTTTCAAAAAGCTTTCATTTAAAATGCGACTTGCATCGTAGCCATCATTAGCATTAACAAAATAGAAAATATTCCCTGCAACTTCATCTTTCTTATAAACAGTTGGTAGTTGCTTAACAGAAAATCGTGCCATTTCACGAATTTGCTCTACTGTTAATTGTAGTACCTCTAACATGGATTCATCAATAAAACGATAGGTTTTTCCTAAATCAAGTGCATAAAATATACGTGTTTCAGCTGTATGTTCAGTAGTGATGAATGCATGTCCCTCCTTCGAGGCTTGAGGGTAGGATGTTGCGCGAATAACTGGATAAATTTGTATAGTAGTTTGGAATCCTTGTTCCATCTCTTGCTCCATAGCATCAAAGGTTTGCTCGATTGTATAAACGACTTCATCGATTGCAGCGCCTTGCTTATCATTATATTTTGTTAAAATGCCTGGTAGAGATAGCTCCATCCCTTTACCAATTTTTTTATGGTTTAAGCGTAATTTATCGTGCTTTTTATCAAATTCAAAATCAAACTTATCTTCATTCAATCGTTGTTTTAATAGGGACACAAGTTGTTCTGATTTAATTTGTTTCACGTAGCTCACATCCTTTCTTCAAAATCAATTTAGTTTTGGCGTATTTGCCGCTATCGCGCAGAAATAAATTGCCACAGGTCGTGACATTTATATCTCTATTCCAGCAAATCTGGGTATCCTCCACCCTTATTTAGCTCATCAACTATAGATAGGAGTCTATTGTAACTTACTATTTTTTAAATGAAGAGAAAACGGCTCACATGTTTGTGAACCGTCCTGTTCAAAACTATCCAATTACTTAATCTTAACCGAATGAACGATTTTCGTCATCTTGTGTAAATTATTTATAATATGTTTTGCCTGAGAAATGGTCGTCATTTTTACACCACCGCTACTTGCAATATGCTCAAATTCATTTTCATGATCAGTTTTTGATACAACTGCAAAGCCGAAAATACCATCCTTATATTTTAAAGTTGTAACTTCACCATTCCATTATTACTAATCAAAAGACACTACTCATGTGCTAATGTAAATAAATATTGGCCAAGAAGAAGAGAAACTATATGCTCGAACATCATCTGACGACTTACTAATCCTTGTGTAAAAATACCTACAGCTCCCGCACCTTGTCGGATATCTAGACGTTGTGTATATTGCTCCATTACAGGCCCAAGTTCCTTCCCAGCTCTTATTTCCTGGGCAATTTCTTCTGGTAATATAATTTGTGCACCAGCAGCTGTATAGGTTACGCCATTTGATACTGTAAGTGCTCCCCAGTTACAAACGTACATAACACCATCAATTTCTGTTACTCCACCCTCTAATCCAAACGATAATTGTGCACCCGTCTCATTGATTGCGTTTTTCGAACGGTTTATTGCTCCCAATCGTGTTTCTTCATGAGTCATCGGTTGATCAGACACTTGAGATGCAGCCTTAACGCAGGTGAAATTTGGTTTATCAAAATACTTTCTAGCTATAACTTCAACTGCCTCTGTTTTTGCTTTGTTTGTTGTACCAATAGCTATGTTCATTTTTCAAATCCCTCTTTCTTTGCATAGAAAAAGATGCCCCTAAAGGCACCTTCTAACTTCTTTCGGGTATTACTTTACACATTAGCGCGAATCGTTGCTAATGTCGAACGATCTGCTTTTTTCACTAGTTCCACAATTAAAGCTTTTGCAGCTGCATAGTCATCAACATGAATAATTGACGCTGACGTATGAATATAGCGTGAGCAAATACCAATTACTGCACTAGGAACACCGTCATTTGCTGTGTGCACACGTCCAGCATCCGTACCACCTGGTGATACAAAATATTGATAAGGTATATGATTCGTTTCGGCAGTATCTAAAATGAACTCACGTATGCCTTTATGTGTAACCATCGTACGGTCAAGAATACGTAATAATGTCCCTTTTCCAAGCTGGCCAAATTGACTTTTTTCTCCTGACATATCATTTGCAGGTGAAGCATCTAGAGCAAAGAATAAATCCGGTTTAATCATATTTGCGGACACTTGAGCACCACGCAGACCTACTTCTTCCATTACATTCGCACCTGAATATAAATGCGAAGCGAGCTTTTCATCCTTTACTTCTTTCATCAATTCAATTGCCAATCCACAGCCATAGCGGTTATCCCAAGCTTTGGCCATAATTTTTTTCGGATTGGCCATTGGTGTAAATGGGCAGACAGGGATAATGGATTGACCCGGACGAACACCAAGTGCAATAGCATCTTCTTTATTATCTGCGCCAACATCTATTAGCATATTTTTAATATCCATCGGTTTTGAACGTTCAGCATCTGTTAATAAATGTGGTGGTATTGATGAAATTACACCAGGAATCGCACCATTTTTAGTAAATACTTCAACGCGCTGCGCTAGCATAACCTGATTCCACCAGCCACCTAATGTTTGAAAGCGGATCATCCCATTATCGGTAATAGAAGTAACCATGAATGCCACTTCATCCATATGACCAGCAACTAACACTTTTGGTGCATCAGTAACTTCACTACGCTTCACACCAAAAATACCCCCTAAATTATCCTGAACGATCTCATCTGAGTACTTTTCCAACTCAGAACGCATGAACGCACGTACTGCATGTTCATTACCCGGAGCGCCTGGTAATTCCGTTAATGTTTTAAATAAATGTAATGTTTCCTCTTTCATGATGACTCTCTCCCCACGAAGTAGAATATTCTTCCTTGCCCATTGTAACATATTTATCTATATTCAGCAGAAGACTCCCATTTTTCATGAGTAGCGAGATAAATGAAAGTGTAGTTATATCTTCAAAGGTTATCCCAAATTTGCTGATATATTTATCTGCGCGAAAATGAAGCGGCAGCGCAATTACCGCCACGGGAAATCGATTTCCAAATTCGAAATATTGATACATTTCCTAAAAAGTGCTAAAGTGTGAACGTGCATTCACTCCGCATGCTATGTTAAAATGAAGCTATAGAAAAAGGAGGAAAAAAGCATGAAATTACGTGATTTTTTAATTGGTGTTGCTACTGGCCTAGCTGCCGCAGTCATTGTTAAAGAAGCAAGTGAAAAGGTTTCTCCGTATGTATCTGCAGGACAAGTACTCGAAAACATAAAAAAGGAATTTAAAAAGGATTCACCGATTGACGGTTCTTGGATTTTTATGAAAACAGACAATTTCTCAAACGGCATTATGACTATTCCAGTATACCGTGGAGGTATCTCTCGTTTGCATGAGGGCGAAATGCAAACATTTGAATTTGCTGCTGACGCTCGCTCAGGTGTTGTAGTAGAGCTCACAGAAGTATAACGTTACTCAACAATACACTAAGAAAAATTATAGAACCCTACAAAAAAGAGGCTGGGACAAAAGTGTTTCAGCCAATAAAAATACCGAACTATCCAATGAAACGCTCATGAAGTGTTTCGGAATAGTTCGGTTTTTCTATTTATCGTGTTTTGTTAATTTAGAGATTATTAGGCTTTATGAAGGAACCATTTAGTTATGTCCCAGCCTCTTCTTTTTACTCAGACAATCCTTTATTGTTGAAGTATTTTTTATATTTTCGATAATAATTTAAATTATTTAACGTTAGTTTCACCCAACGTTTCGCATTCATATCTTGATTAAAGTAAAGAGAGTTTGTATATTTCCCTTCACGAATTAATTTTTTAGCTTCTAGTTTAAGCTTTTCATTTGATGCATATTTGAATAGTACACCCTTAGGAATGATCATCCATAAATGCTTGTCCTGAACATAAGTTACTTCCTGTTCAATATTTAACATATGGTCATCAGCTACATACTTCATTAAATTATGACCACTTGCTGTTACATAATAGCTAGAGCGGCCATTACGTAAGTTAATTTCAAACAACTTATACTGTTTGTCACGCATATCGTATTTCATATCGAAGTTAGCAAAACCTGTATAACCGATATCCTCTAAGAAGACGCGTACTTGGTCCATTAACTCTTTATCGTATGTTGTAACAATTGCTGCATAACTACCGATTCCTTCAGGTGAGTGCTCCTCTAAGATTGGGTTTCCTAGACACATTAGCTTCACTTTGCCATCTTTCCCTACATACGCATTTAATACACGCATATAAGAATCATCACCTGGGATGAATTCTTGAATAATCATTGTATCCTGATAAGTTGAGCTATAGATTGCTTTTAAAATAGCTGTTTTTTCCGCTTCATCATGTGCAACGAATACTTTTTTCTTACCTGGGAATTTACATGCCCAGTATTCCACCGAGTTAGATGCTTTTAAAATAATTGGGTAATCAAATGGTGGGGTAAAGTTTTCGTAATTGTCTGCTGTTACAGTCATCGTACCTGGATATTTAAAATCGTACTTATCACACATTTTATAGAAATTTTCTTTTAATAAAATTTCATCCATAAGTGATTCATCAATGTATGGTACTGTAAAATGTTCCTGCAATGCTGGCTTATTTTTGATGATCAGCTTTGCATAATCATCTCCACAAGCTAACAACAGTAGTTTTTTATCCGTATATTTTTTTGCGACCTTTGCAAGTGCAGGTGCAAATACATCCTGTTCATTTAAGCGATCAATCTCTTCGAAATTTATGATATGACTATCTTGCGTTGCTGTTAAATGTGAACGTCCTAATACAAGTGGTTTAATACCATATGCCTCATAAAATGCACGTGCCATACCATATGCATTCATATCTGATCCTAGTAATACTGGTAAAAATGGTTGCTCAGTTGCCATGTAATTTCAACTCTCTTTTGTGTTTTAGTATAGCTTTTAGTGTATCATATTTTCCAAGATGTTCACGAAAAAAGTGTCAAAAAAATGGGGTATAGGTAATTAGGCTCTTCACCATAACGTGGGGTTGATTTCCGTTCCTACAGTTTAACTATGCATGGCATTATCGCTATAAATTAGAGTGACATGCCAGAGATACATACTATGTGAAGCGTTTGATTGGAGTGGAGACTGGGCGACTCCTTGGGGATTAGCAATAGAGGAACGAAGGCTAAGAGCATGGCACAATAGTTTTCAACACTATAAAAAAACGTGCGAACACATAAGGTTCACACGTTCTATTAATTAGAAAGTAATAACAGCTTGTCTACTGCGTTCTAGCTTATCTACAATTTCTTTACCTGTTTCATCCCATTTAATCATGCGGTAATACGCATCATGGTAGAAGATAAAGCCGTAGCCATTCGCAAGTGCTTCTTTCATTATTCGTTCCTTCGCAAAGACACTCGCCATTGGATAATCGTCATACGCTAAAACCCATAATGGATTTTGGTGTGCATGTGTTGGCATAATATCTGCCATATGCAATAATACCTCGCCATTTTGAGTTAATTTTATAATGGCATGTCCATCACTATGACCACCCGTATGGATCATTTCAATACCCGGAGCTACCTCTAACGTACCTTCATACGTTTCTACTAATTGCTGAACCGGCTCCCAGTTTTCTTTCCAATACGTATTTTTCGAGCGAATATTTGGCTCACGCATTTCGTCCCACTCGATTTTCGTTACGAAGATTTTTGCATTCGGGAATGTTGGTACAAGTACACCATCTTTCCATTGCGTTAAACCTCCCGCATGGTCAAAATGTAAATGCGTCATTAATACTGCATCAATATCAGCTGTTGTTAATCCTAGCTCCTGTAAGCTAGCCGCTAATGTTGATTCCTCAGTTACCCCAAAATTACGTAGCTGTTTTTCATTTAATTTGTTAAAGCCAACGCCTGTATCAACAATATAGTTTTTACCTTCATACTGAATTAATATTGGTTCAGTTGGTAACTCGATTTGATTTTTTTCGTTGACTGGATATTTGCGTGACCAAAGTGGTTTTGGTACAACACCAAACATAGCACCGCCATCAAGGCAAGTGACACCCCCGTTTAGCCATGATAATGACATTTTGTGAAACTTTAACTCATCCATCCATACTCCCCCTATTTAGTTAAGAATTGCGATTCTAGACGATAAATTGGCTGTCCTTTAGCAGAAAATTTCTCCTCATATTCAGTCATAACATTATCCTCAGGCATATTCGCATGTAGGTCGAGTGATACATACTTTAGTAGCATACCATATTCAGACATACTCATTAATGAATACTCAAACAAACCACGGTTGTCCGTTTTAAAATGGATTTCCCCCTCATCCACTAAAATCGACTCATATAATTTCAAAAAACCCCCGTGCGTTAAACGTCGCTTAGCATGGCGCGTTTTTGGCCAAGGATCTGAGAAATTCAGATACACACGTTCTACATCATTTTTTTCAAAAAATTTATTTAAATCTGCGCCATTTACTTTTAATAGTCGTAAATTCGCTGGAGATTTAGCCTCTAAAATTTTTTCCAATGCACAAACAATGACACTGTCATAAAGCTCAATGCCAATATAATTTATATTCGGATTTTGTAAGGCCATACCTGTGACAAATTGACCTTTCCCAGTACCTACTTCAATATGTAATGGGTTGTCATTTCCGAAAACAGCCTGCCAATTTCCTTTAAAGTCTTCAGGATTTGGAACAATCACCTCTGGATGACTCTCAAGCATTTCCTCCGCCCAAGGCTTATTTCTTAATCTCAATTTTTTTCCTCATTTCTTTCTCATGAAATTATTGATTTTTTATAGTATAACGTATAACTATAAAATTCGCATGAAATTATTGCGAAATGATATTTTAGTGATTGACCATTTTTAATGTTCCTTTGATATAACCTGCCAAGCATTACGTTGCACTGTACAATGAATCCTCGTTCCCTCTCTAATTTCTCCAATATAGTTACCATCCGTATGATAATCAACGTTATTTGCGTGCACGAAAATGTTAAATTGATTGCCTTGCAAAAAAGTAATCTCTTTAAATTTTGTATGTTTTCCAAAAAACACAGTGACAAATACTAGCAGCAATTTAAGTCGTGAAATACCGTGAACAATTATTATTTCGATTTGTCCATCATCAGGTTTAGAAGACGGGGAGATTTTCATTCCCCCTCCGAAATAAGGTTGATTGCTCATCGCAACAAACCATGCCTGCTGAAATTGCCATTCTTGATTGTTCGCACGAATAGTTACATCAAAGCGTCCAAAGCTAAATAGCCCTCTTACAACTGCCACAGCGTATGATAGCTTGCCGAGCCCGATTTTATTGAGGTAAAACTTCAAACGAGATTTATTAATACGCTTTGTGACAAATGCATCAAAGCCCACACCAGCATTATTGATAAATAACTCGTGCTGTGGCTCTCCAAACTGAACGGCACCGACATCCATTGGGAGGTTAGCCATTTCTGTTTGTATATAGCTTTCAATTTGAAAAGCATTTTGAAATGTAGTAAAGTATCGTGCGAAATCATTCCCAGAGCCTGCTCGGACTACACCAATCACTATAAATTTATTATGTACAACACCACTAACAACCTCATGTATTGTGCCGTCACCGCCAACAATAACAATTAATTTTTCTGTTTGAACATCTTGCGCCCAATTTTTTGCAAGTTCCTGTCCATGTCCCTCATATTCTGTAAAGGCTACTTCATAGTTCATTGTTAAATGCTGTTGAAGGTGATGCCAAACTTTCTTACCTTTGCCGTGCCCTGCTGCTTCATTCACAATAAATAATACTTGCATTCACTAATCCCCGGCTGATTGAGAAGATTGCTGCCAAATATCTCGATTAAAGGATGTTGTTTGTACATTGTTTAAAATCGTTTGAGAAGCACGAATTTGCATATGCTTCATAGGAGAGGATACTTTCCTTAAATGCTCCATCCACTCTCCATAATTTCGACGATCAACAAATTGAATACCATAAGGTGACCCTGGATAATCGAAATAGCCATTCTGTGTTAAAATAACCTTGCGAATCGGCATATTTATATCGTCCTGTTTAAATAATTGAGTTAATACAGATTCCATACGATTTAAATTTATCATCGGATTAAGGACTTTTGAATCCTTCGTTCCCACCTTTTTTATCCAGAATCGCTCACTGCCTCCCACATAAACTGCTTGATTTTCCGCTTCTAGCACTGTTATACAAATACATTCTGTCGGTGACATTAGCACGACATCAAGCTCTATGGGTGCTTTTCTAATTTGTAAAATCGGATAATAAAAAAGTAAATAATTATCCGGTAATTTTTGTAACAAATTTCGGAGTAAGGGGTCACGCATAAAACGAGGATCTACATACGACTTTTCACGTAATGTTGAACTTGCCCATTTCATTTGGAAATGGAAAAATTGATCGATAAACATTCGTTTTAATTCATGAACAGATTGCGGTGCATAGACAATTTTTGGTTCAAACGTTAAAGTCGTTTCTTCTTCTGGTATGCTATCTTCATCACTCATTAGTTCATTCGTTATTTCTATTTGCTCAATGTCCTCATTTTCTTCCTTCTGACGACCTGCAAATATTTTTTTTAAAAAAGAGAATCTCTCTTTTTCTTCGAAAGAATCATTTTCTGAATCGTCGTCGGTATGTTGCCACTCACTAATTTCTTCTCCTAACTCCCACTGTCGCTTAACACGCTCCCATTGACTGCTCTTTAAGCGTACAAATTGTGTAGGATATCTTGCTAAATCAATTTGATAGCGTGAAATATAATCTTGTAATTTCACCAATTGTGCCATGTGTTTTGGTCACTCCAATCTTACTCGCTCTATATCTAATTTGCTAATTTCCCTACTACTGCTCGGAAGGCAAATCGAAGTATCAATTTTCTCCTTGGCATAATGTAGTTGTTGTTGCTGCCGCTACGTTAGCACTACGCTTTCGCACAGACACAAAGCTGTTGCTGTCGCTACAAAAAAATTACTAAATAAAGACAAATAGACATTTGCATTCATTACATCGACATTTGCTCTTTAACTTTAAATTCCGATAGCAATCAATCTACAACTGCATTCATCCTTTTTATTTTACATGACGTTTCAGGATAAAACATCCATAATTTGTTCTATAGAAAAAGAGAACTACCCAAGTTTAGGTAGTTCTCTTAAAGGATTTATTTATTTCGCATTAATAGAAAGCGGTAATTTCGCCTCGAATGCTTGCTGTAATTTTCGAGTCCATTCACCTGGAACTCCAGCACCGATTTTGTTTCCATCAACATCGATAACAGGTGTTACTTCAGAAGATACAGATGACACAATTACCTCATCCATTGTTAATACATCAGCCTTTGTCATTGGTTCTTCAATAACAGGTAAATTAATTTCCTCCGCACATTTCAAAATAACTTGGCGTGTAATACCGTTTAAAATGAAGTTATTTGCAGGGTGTGTATAAAGCTTACCATCTTTAATGCCGTAAACATTTGCTGATGAACATTCTGTTACGATGTCACCGCGATGTAAAATAGCTTCATAGCAACCTTTTTCAGATGCTTCCTGTTTTGCCAGTACAGCACCTAATAAGTTTAAAGATTTAATATCACAACGTAACCAACGAATATCCTCTACGAAGGTAGCCTTAACACCTTTTTCAAAATTTTCATATGAACGCTCGCCAGCTTTAACATTCCCTGTTAATACAGCCGGAACACTTGCATCTGGGAAAATGTGATTACGAGGAGTTGTACCACGAGTGATTTGGAAGTAAACATGACCCGTTTCTAAATTATTTTTTTCGATAAGATCATGTAATAATTTGTGCAATACGTCTTTAGTATAAGGAATGACAAGACGAATTTTTTCGGCACTCGCATAGAAACGATCAATATGTTCTTGTGCTGTGAACATATTTCCGTTATAAACTTTAATTACTTCATAAATGCCGTCACCAAATTGGTAACCTCTGTCTTCTGGAGATACTGCAATAGATCCTTCTTCAACGATTTGATCATTCCATAATGAATAAGCCATGTTTCGTTCATCCTTTTCATCTTTAAGTTATTTGTTTCCTGCAAGTTCAACAATTGCTTCAGCATAAATAGCTGTTGCTTTTATGAGATTTTCAATGACGACAAACTCATCCGCACGATGCGCCACGTCAGGCTCACCTGGGAATAGCATGCCAAATGCCACACCTTTTTTCATCACACGTGCATACGTACCACCACCTGTAGAAAGTAAAGGCGTTTCATAATCTCCTGTTTGACGTCTATAAATACCTGCTAAAGTCTGGATAAATGCATCGTCCTCGCTTACATAATGAGGTTTTGAGTCATCTTGAATATCCAATGAAAATCCTTTTGCTACAGCTAAACGTTGTGCTTCCGTAATTTTTTCATCAAACGGATATGTGACAGAATAACGCATGCTAATTACCATACTGCCACCTTTAGCCACATCATAGGTTACAATGCCTGGATTTAATGTAGTTTTACCAGACATTTCGTCCTCAAATTGTAATTCAAGCTTGTTACCATAATGATCTTGATAAAAAACATCTGCGGTAAAGTCGACAAATTGTTTACTTGCCTCTGTCGTCAACTCTTGTTGCAAAAATGCTGTAAGATAAACAGCTGCATTGACACCTTTTTCCGGCTCCATTGCATGGGCTGCCTTACCTTTGATAGTTATTATATAGTGAGAACCCTCGATTAATAAAGAGCCTTCTAGCTGATTTTTACTTAAAAATGTGTGAAAATTCTGTTCGAATTGTGAAGAAACAAACTGCACCGTTGCTTTTGCAAAATCAGGTACCATATTTGGTCGCTTTCCAGCATTAAATAATAATAGCTGTTCTTTCGAAGCATCGCCTGTTTTATTTTGAGAGAACACTAGCTCTGCAATGCCTTTTTCAGCATTGATGAGTGGGAAATCCGCATCTGGTGCAAATCCAATCGCCGGCATTTCCTCATGTTTAAAATAGTGGTCGACACAGCGGAAGCCTGTTTCTTCATCCGTACCGATAATCATCCGTACTCTTTTATTAAGCTTAATGCCTGCATCTTTGACAAGTTTCATGGCCATCCATGCCGCAATTGTTGGGCCTTTATCATCTATTGCACCACGAGCAAATAGCTTACCATCTGCTACAGTGCCGCTAAAAGGTGGGTATGTCCAATTTGATTCATCACCCACTGGTACTACGTCAACATGACATAAAATACCTAATAAATCATCACCTTCACCCATCTGTATGTGACCTGCATAATTATCGATATTTTTCGTTTGCAGTCCTTCAACTTGGCCCTTTGCTAATAACCATTCAAGAGCCTTTAGTGGACCATCACCAAAAGGTACTTCAGTAGTAATCGTATTCTCATCGAGAACACTATTAATTTGCACAAGCTCCTGTAACTCTTGTATCAATTCATCTTGCCTTTCCTTTGCAGCTTGTAACCAATCCATTTGATGTACCTCCTTCAATGTATTAACATTATTCTACTCTTTACAACTTAAATTACAATCATCTTTCTGACAACTTTTCTAAATCTTACTTTGAACGCTACCACATGTAGCACGTTTTTCACTTATTCCCACAAAATACAGTATAAATTTTATGTCTTAATTGTAAATTTCCCTTGCATTCACTAGAAAATTGACTAGCTTTTCTATATAATGAAGTTATCAGAATAATTTTTCTGACTATAAAATTAGAAAAGGGGATGTCTAAGGCAGCTACTTTATTAGCCTAAGTGCACTCCGCACATATTGTCGTCCGCTAGTCTTTGCCAAGAGAATTAAGATGAAGGAGTGGTTCATTTATGAAACCAACTACTGATCGAATGCTTAATCGTATTAAAGACGTGTACATGTTTATTTTAGACAAAGGAACCGTGTCTACACAGGATTTAGTCGAAGAGTTTAGTATCACTCCTCGCACTGTTCAAAGAGATTTGAACGTGTTAGCCTTTAACGATTTGGTGATGAGTCCAAGTCGAGGCAAATGGACAACGACGAAGAAAAAAGTAAAAATGACGTCTTAGTTTTTACGTGTAACACGTAAAGCATTTTGTATGGGAAAAGAATGACCTTTCGTCGTGGTCATTCTTTTTTTGTTTTCTACTATTTTTTGATTCCCCACAATTTCTCAAGCTTCCAAGTAAATTACCTCTCAAAAGATTGCGATTACTTTTAGTGAAATTTCCACTAATCATGAAATTCATTATTTATGGTATTCATCATCAAAAGTTGAGGATAACATTATTTTAAAAGTATGCCATGTATATAAGTTGATTGGAGTGGAGACTGGGCGACTACTTGGGGATCAGCAATAGAGGAACGCGAGTGAAGCGGCTCATCGGACGCCCCAGGAAGCTCTGCGCGAAAGCGAAGCGTCAGCGGCAAATGTTTTATCTGTGCGAAAGCGTACAAAGCGCCCAGTCGGAACGGAAATCAACAACACGTTATGGTGATGAACCTTTTTTATGCAAAGCCCTATATTTGCTAAAAATTCATGTATTTTTATTACAATTCGTTTTCTCAGCGTTAACTTCAAATGTTTTTTGACTATTTACAATTGATCAACAATCCGTTAAAATCGAAACATTCTACATTTTGAGAGGAGGATTCTATGAAACTTCCCAAACTGTTTCATCCACTAGTTTGGATTATTTTAGGGGGAACTATTTTCACACGCATTGCAAGTTTTATGGCAATGCCCTTTTTAGCAATTTACTTACATAATGAAATTGAAGCATCCCCTTTACAAATAGGCCTTACGATTGGTATTGCACCGTTAATCTCCACTGTAGGCGGATTTTTTGGTGGTTATTTAACTGACCGATTTGGTAGAAAAAACGTCATTTTGCTTACGATTATTGTTTGGAGCATTGTGTTCTTTGGCTTTGCTACAGCACAAACGATTTGGTTCTTTGTAGCATTAAACGCTCTTAATGGCTTATGTCGCTCCTTCTTTGAACCCTCAACACAGGCATTAATGATTGATTTTACTCCTGCTGACAAACGAAAAAGATTGTTTTCGTTTCGTTACACAGCCATTAACATAGCGGCTGTTATCGGTCCTATTATTGGTGTTTATATTTCTCAATTGTCCAGCCCAAGTATTCCATTCATGCTGACAGGGACTATGTATATTATTTATGCTGCATTTTTATTTTTCGTTTTAAATCGATATGAAATGCAACAACCAAAAGCTTCAACTCCTACTAAAATACTGCAAACCTTTACGATTCTATTGACGAATCGTGTACTACTAAGCTTTATTTTTGGGGCAATTTTAATTAATATTGGTTACTCTCAATTTGATTCAACATTGCCACAAATCATTGAACTTAAAATTGAAGATGGTGCCAAACTCTATTCTCTACTAATCTCGCTAAATGCAGCAGTTGTGTTATTACTACAATTACCGATTAGTATACTTTCAGAACGTTTTTCATCGACAGCTACCCTATTAGTAGGGATTCTGTTCTTCGCGTTTGGTCTTTTATTATTCGGCTTCTCAAATAGCTATCCGTTATATATTATCGCTATGATTATATTCACGATTGGTGAAATTTTCGCCTTTCCTACTATGAATGTCATGATTGATGAAATTGCGCCTGATACACAAAAGGGAACCTATTTAGGAGCAGCTCAATTTAAAAATTTAGGGGGCTTTATTGGACCAATTCTTGGTGGCTGGCTGTTAACACATTATATGAACGCAATGTTTGCGGTCATTGCTGTTCTTGTTTTATGTAGTTGTTTATTTTATAGATCCAAGTTTAAGCCGCAACAGGAATAAGACTTTAGACAAAAAATCGCTCCAGTTCTATAACCGAATCCTAGGCATACGAAATACTTGCTTGGACTCACTGTAATAGTAATGGAGCGAATGATTATAACATTATTAGTGACTTTGGCTTCCTTCATCGGCAGCAACTTCTTTATAACTTGTGTATCGGTCTTTACCAGCATTTTTCGATTGATATAACGCCTTATCTGCACGCTCAAATAAGCTTCTTTCTGACTCATCAAGATGAATGCAATTGGCACCGCCCATACTGACTGAAAGTACAGACCATCTATCAACAGAAACTTTATCCGCATACTTCAAGAGACGAATTTTCTCCAAAATAGAATTCGCTAATTTTTCCATATTTCCATCTTTCGTATCATATAAAACAATGGCAAATTCATCTCCACCAAATCTAACAACAAAGCCGTTTTTCCCTACTTCTTGTTTTAAAGCACTTGCTGTTTCAATCAGGATCTTATCACCTTCAACATGTCCAAATCGATCATTTACTTGTTTAAAATTATCTAAATCTAACAGCAATAAACCAGGTTGATTCGTCTTCCTTTTTCTTAATAACTTGTCCATTTTTCTAATATAAGTAGCACGATTATAAACATTTGTTAATGGATCATATGTTGCAAGATGGATCGTTTTGGAAAGGAGTTTGTTGATGACTAATAGCATGATGAAAGAAGTTACTAAAGCAATACAAAGCAAAATTCGAAACTGCTGTGTATTTTTAGTTAGCGCTCTCATTTCTGTTAAATTTCCGTATTTTACATACACGACTCTATTAGAGGATTCTCCCCGATCCGTTTCTGCTTTATATGGTAAAAAACGGTATCTCTCGGTATAGCCATTTTTAAACTCCTTTTGATATTCCGTTGGCTCCATCGTTTCTTTTGCTAGCTTAAAATGCTCTTGAAATATTTCTGACTGATCATTTACAGTTATTTTACGAGATTTAGAATTATCAAAGAAAACCCCTCCCGCATTTATCGTTTGTACTTCTAACAAATCAGCATATTTATCCATTAGATAGTTTGCAGTCTTTTCGAAGTTAAAGGTTTGAAAGACAGGATCATCCAGTAAGTCTATTCCTAGCTCAAATAAATATTTTTTGTCGGGTGTTGCTAAATAGGCAAATTTTCGATATCCCCCAGTGGTTGTTGAAATATCTATACCATCATTGTAGTATTCCCCGCTTGCTCGACGTTCGTCTAGTAAAGCGGAAAAACGTGTGCAGCATTGAGAAAAATCTAAACCTTTATCTTTTTCAAAAGTTGTATAAATTACGGTATTTGATTTGTCGAGTATGTACACATCCATTCCATGTTCATTTTTTATTTTCTGCAAATCCCACTTTGCTATATGTGGGTTTTTTTCATAATATGTTATTAGTTTTCGTAGTACTTCTTCCATTTTGCCTGAGATATCTTTATCAAAATAAAAATGTGCATTATCTACCGTTTGCATATCTGTCAGAATATGATTTTCAATTAATGTTCTATTCAAAACTTCTTGTTTTTCTATGTCCGACGTAAGTATTTGCCTATTGACATAAAAAATTACAGCAACCAGTATTAATGCAAAGGCAATTAAAGATATTAATAATTTCATTCTTAGGTTTTTCATGAACTTACCCCTACTTATTTTCACCATCATTTTTTCTGAAACCTTTAGAGATTTATTAGTACGATAGACTAAATGGCTTTTCACTAAAAGTTATATTAATTATATAATTACGGGTATAAGTATGTATATAAAAAATGCCTCGATACTAATCTATGTTAGCATCGAGGAATTCTTTAATCCCTATTTTGTAAGCAAGCTAGTTCTTCAGCCGTTAATTCTCGATATTCACCTAGTGCTAGACTATCATCAAGCTTTAGGCTACCCATCGATAGGCGTTTTAAATACGTTACACGTTTACCAACAGACTCAAACATACGCTTCACCTGATGAAACTTACCTTCTTGGATCGTTAACTCAATTTCTGATTGCTGAGCAGATTTTAATATGATGAGCTCTCCTGGTTTTGTTACATAACCATCGTCTAGCTCAACACCTTGAGCAAATTTCTCACAGTCTTCCTCAGTCACAATTCCTTCTATTTGTGCATAGTAAACCTTCGGCACATGTTTTTTAGGAGATAATAAATTATGTGCTAATATGCCATCATTTGTTATCAACAATAATCCCTCTGTATCTTTATCTAGGCGACCTACAGGGAAAGGTTGGAAATGTTGATGTAAGGGATCTAACAAATCAATGACAGTTTCATCTCGTAAATCTTCCGTTGCAGAAATAACTCCAGGAGGTTTATTCATCATAAAGTATACAAATTCTGTATAGTTCACACGTTCACCAAATACGGAGACATCCTGCTTGTCAGGATCAACATGTAGTGCTGCATCCTTCGCATATGCGCCATCTACTGTCACTGCTTTTTGCTTTAGAAGCTGCTTAACTTCCTTGCGTGACCCGTAACCCATATTCGACAGTAATTTATCTAAACGCATTAGTACCTCCTATTTAAACCCCAGTTTGTTTGTAATTCTTGTCAATCGTTCACCGAGAAGCTTTTGTGCTAAGCCTAGGCGTAAAGACAAGAAGCCATAAACTGCTACACCTACTCCAGCACAAATAACAGAATAAACTAATGCAGAGAATTTACCACTTACTGGTCCCATTAATAACACTAAAAGTTTATGAACGATTAGTACACTTACCGCCATTGCCGCTGTCAAAAGAGCAATGAGCATGACACGACGAACAACCATTTCTGATTTGTAGTTCAGTGTTTTTCGTAGCACAAGCATATTAATGATAATTGAAACACTATAGCCAATAGCTGTAGCAAGAAGTGCGCCATCTGCCTCCATCCAACGAATTAACGGAATGTTAATCGCTAGCTTGACGAAAATTCCAGTTAATAAGCTTAAGACAATCCACTTTTGGAAGTCAATACCCTGTAAAAGAGCTGCTGTCACTTGGAATAAGGCAAATAAAATAGCAACTGGTGCATAATGGGCTAAAATCATAGCCCCCATCTCACTTTCAGTATAGAGCATAAAGTAAATTTCATTCGATAACAATGAAATTCCAACTACCGCAGGCAATGTAATAAAAATTAATATTTGATATGTTTTATCCATTGCATGTCGTAGCGATAAATATTCACCTTGCGTAAAGTATTTTGTAATCGTCGGTACTAGTGCCGACGAAAAACCTGTAGCTAACATTACTGGGATAATGACAACCTTTTGTGTTGTAAAGTTAATCATCGATAAATACTTATCCGTTACTTCCGCTAAGCCTATAGATATCATAGCTCCATTAAACGTAAGCATATCGACTAATTGAAATAACGGATTGGCTACGCCTACAAATACCATTGGAATTGAATACGTAATTACTTCTTTATATATGTTGGACATTGGTAGCTGTGTAGACGTTACACTTTGACTGCGCAGCAAATCAAATTCAGGTTGATATTTCTTCCAATAATAATAAAGTACTAGCAACCCACCAATTGCCCCAATAAAGGCAGCAAATACTGCAAAGGAAACAGCTGTTTCTGGTTTCCCATTGAAAACTACCACAACTAAGAATGAACCACCCAATAACACAACAATACGAACAATTTGCTCCACTAACTGAGAAATCGCTGTAGGCTCCATTTTGTCATAGCCTTGGAAAAATCCACGCCAGAGGCTCATAAATGGCACAACAATTAACGCAAAGCTAACCCAGCGAATAACCGAAGCAATTTGCGCTACCGTAAATGCCTGATCATCACTTTTAATAACAAGCCCCGCTATTGGCGTAGCTAGCACAAAGAGAAAAATAAATGCCGCTAACCCAGTACACATCATAATAAGTATGCCTGATTTCATAAGCTTGCGGCCTGATTGGTAATCACCCATTGCATTGTATTTAGAAACAAACTTGGATACAGCAATTGGTGCACCCGAGATGGCTACTGCTAGCATAATCGAGTAAGGAATATATGCATATTGATAGAGGGCAACATTTTCCTCACCCACAATCGCATAAAAAGGAAAAATATAAATTAATCCAAGCACCTTCGATAAAAACATTCCCATTGTTAATATCGCGGTACCTTTCATTAAATTGGACATCGTACCCATCCATTCATCGTAAAATCAATATTTTCATTATCGTAACACTTAGAAAAAAACTTATAAAATATTTGCAGTTAAAAACGTTTGCTTCTGTAACTAATTTCATTGGATGAAGAAGAGCTGGACGTTTTTCAGCGCATTGAAGATTTAAGCTACTTCTTAAGTAAATCTTTCTGCGAACAAAGCACTTTTTAAAGATGTTTCACAATAACTTGCAAACGATGCCATATAAAAAAGCTTTTTTCACTGTCAAAACTACAGTACTACATTAACAAAATTTAGAAAATAACAAGAAAACATTTCCTAGCAAAATATTAAATAAGTAAACCAACTGTAATCTTAACATATTTACTAGGTAAACAGACGCATAAATTCATTAAAAAGTTCTTGGAGCTCCATAAAAAAATATCGCCTGTGTCCTCCCCATGGAAAGTAGAAGGCTCAAAATAATCGGTGGAGATTAAGAAAACCCCCACCGATTATAGCTACTTCTCTATTACATCTCTACGAAAAATTGTTTATACCATACTAAGAACACATAGGCTGTCCAAATATAACGTCCACGATTTGCTTTTCCTTCATAGTGCTCATCTAGATAGCCTACTAATTGTTTTGTATCAAAGAATTCATTGGCAAAGTCAGTTGTAAACATTTCTTTTACCATTTTATAATACTTTTCTTCACGTAGCCAGTGACGAATTGGCACTGGGAAGCCAAGCTTTGGACGTTTTGCCCATTCTTCGGGTAATTCCTGATGCGCAGCTTGACGAAGAACATATTTCGTATCAATGTCATTTACGCGATATTTTGATGGAATGTTTTTTGCTAATTCCATCACTTCTTTATCTAAAAATGGTACACGTAATTCTATAGAATGAGCCATACTCATTTTATCTGCTTTTAATAAAATATCGCCTGGCATCCAAAGATTTAAATCAAGATACTGCATTTTAGTAACATCATCATCACCTGGAACTTCATCGTAAATACGTTTTGTAATCGATTTTACAGATGGACCATTTTTATAATCTGGTTTCAATACATTTAATGCATCTTCTTCGTCCCATACAACCGCTTCCCCAATGAAGCGTTCTTCTACTGTTTGACCACCTTTAACAAGGAAGTTCGAATATTGATTTTTAGGTAACGCCTCTGCTATGCCACGTAATGCTTTACGAATACCAAATGGAATTTTCTCATATTTTTGCATTTTACCAGAGTTTTGGTACCATGAGTAGCCACCAAAAATTTCATCCGCACCTTCACCTGAAAGTACTACTGTTACATCCTTCGATGCTAACTCAGAAAGGAAGTAAAGTGGTACAGAAGATGGGTTCGATTGTGGCTCGTCCATATGCCACTGAATTTTTGGTAATGCTTCAAAACACTCATCTGCCGAAATATATTTACGCTCATTTTGAATATTTAATGTATCCGATAAATCTTTTGCTAAATTTGTTTCATTAAACATGTCCTCGTAGTCAGAGAAACCGACTGAGAAGGATTTATCAGGGCGTAATAATGAAGTAATATAACTTGAATCAATACCACCTGATAAGAAAGAACCAACCTTTACATCACTTATTTGATGCGCATCCACTGATTCTTTTACTGTCGTACGAATGTCTTCTACATATTTTTCAATTGGAGCTTCTTTGGCATGGAATTTTTTATCCCAATACTGCACAATTTTCTTTTGTCCATTTTGAATAAGCATGTAGTGTGCTGGTTGTAATTTGTACACACCTTTAAAGAACGTTTCGTCCATTGAAGAATATTGGAACGTCAAATAAGGACGTAGCGCATTTTTATTTAATTCTTTAATAAATGATGGGTGCGGTAAAAATGATTTAATTTCTGAACCGAAAATAAAAGTACCATCTGTTGTGTTTTCTGTGTAATACAGTGGCTTAATACCAAAGCCATCACGAGCGATGAATTGTAAATCATTCTTTTTATCCCAAATACAGAATGCGAACATTCCGCGAAGCTTTTTGACAAATTCTACTCCGTATTCAACATAACCGTAAATAATAACTTCACTATCAGAGTGTGTTTTAAAGTTGTGACCTTTTTCAATCAAATCAGCACGTAGCTCTTGGAAGTTAAAGATCTCTCCATTAAATACGAGAACGATGTTTCCATCTGCACTGTACAACGGCTGATTTGCCACGTCTGATAAGTCGATAATACTTAATCGACGGAATCCTAACGTTACTTTATCATCACTGTGAATCCCGCCGCTGTCTGGTCCACGGTGAATAATTGTATTCATCATATTTTCGATCGTTTGATGATGATCAATCACATTTGTTCCATTAATATAGCCTATAAATCCGCACATTCTATTTTTCACCTCATAATTTAGTGCATAACCTTTACCATAATAGCATGAAAAGACATTCATTTCATACAGACAATACAGATAAAGCATTATAAAATACTTTTGTTTTATTTTCAATGTGAAAGAAGCCCCTCTATATAGACTTCATGTATAATAGGAAAGATTCCTAATTTGAAGAGAAAGTGAGTTTATATATATGTACGATGTTATCGTTATCGGTGGTGGCCCATCTGGTTTAATGGCTGCTGTCGCTGCTGGAGAGCGTAAAAAGAAAGTATTATTACTAGAAAAAGGGACAAAGCTCGGCAAAAAATTGGCCATTTCAGGCGGTGGTCGCTGTAATGTCACAAATCGTTTGCCTGTTGAAGAAATAGTTAAGCACATACCTGGAAACGGTCGTTTTCTTTACAGCCCATTCACAGTTTACAATAATGAAGATATTATCGCATTTTTCGAAGGGCTTGGTGTGGCATTAAAAGAGGAGGATCATGGACGTATGTTCCCTGTATCTAACCGCGCGCAAGATGTAGTAGATGCACTTATTCGTCAGCTTCAGAGGCTACATGTTGAAGTACGCTTAAACACACCCGTTAATAAGCTGCTAATGGATGAGGACAAAATTCTTGGGGTACGTCTTACAGATGGCACAGAAATTCGTAGTGAGGCAGTAGTCGTTGCAGTTGGTGGGAAAGCTGTTCCACAAACAGGCTCAACAGGAGATGGTTATCCATGGGCAGAGCGTGCTGGCCATACAATTACAACGCTTTTCCCTACTGAGGTTCCTGTACTCTCGAAAGAGGATTTTATTCAAGCTCGTGAGCTACAAGGACTAGCGTTACGCGATGTCGCTGTCTCTGTTTTAAACAAAAAGGGCAAGGTGCTCGTCACACATCAAATGGACATGCTCTTTACTCATTTCGGATTAAGCGGTCCTGCTGTTTTACGCTGTAGTCAATTTGTCGTGAAAGAATTAATGAAAACAGGTTACGAGCCCGTGACAATGCGTATTCAAACACTTGTTGATTATAATGAGGAAACGTGCCTGCAATACTTAAACAGACTCGTTAAAGAAGATCCGAAAAAAGCGGTAAAAAATGTTTGGAAAGGAATTGCACCTGAAAGCTGGCTACTATTTTTATGTGAACGTGCAGACATCGATGTACAATTGACAGGTATTGAATTAGCACAGGAAAAAATCCGCAACTTAGCTAGACTACTCGTTAATTTCACAATGACAGTAAGTGGCACGCAATCTCTTGAAAAAGCATTCGTCACTGGAGGTGGCGTCGCTGTTAAAGAGATTGAACCAAAGACAATGGCTTCGAAGAAAAAGGCCGGTTTATTTTTCTGCGGAGAAATCCTTGATATTCATGGCTACACGGGTGGCTATAATATAACGTCTGCACTCGTAACCGGACGTATTGCAGGGATGAACGCAGGAATGTAATATACTCTGTATCTCGGACTTCTATCAGCGATTTTTCAGGAGTTATCGGCAATTCGAGTTACTTCTTATCATATAAAAGCGTGCCCTGAAAAGGACACGCTTTTTTTAGCCTTCTTTAGACATATATACTTCCTCAAATGGTTGAATGATAACAAAGCCTTCACCTGAAAACGCCATTTGAATGGATTCGCCACTACCACGACCGATAAATGTTCGGAAGCTAATATCTGTTTTAAACTCTGGTGCCAAATTACCTGACCATGCTACTGTGGCATGCGGATCAGTATAGACCGTTTCACCAGGTTTCACTAACAAGGTTAACGGTTCGAAATGAGTTGTAATGGCTACCTTCCCTCTCCCTTGTAAGGTTACATTAAACAAACCACCTGACATGACTCCCGCCATTTTACGCATTAAATGAATATCCCAATCAATACTTGGCTCAAATGCCAGTAAATCATTGCCGTTTACACAAATACTTTCATCCTTTAAATCGAAGACCGTTATTTTTTTCCCTTGATCGGCTAAATAAAGTCGTCCCTTACCTTTTGCTTTCATAAGTTGTGTACCTTCGCCTGTTAATGCTTTTTTAAACATTTTACCGAGGCCATGCTCCAGCACACGCTCACGCTCAAATTTTATATCTCCTATGTAAGAAATCATCGCGCCCATTTTCGACCAAACCTCGCCATTTAGGTTGACCTCTAATACACGCTCAGTTTCTAACTCGAAATATTCATTTTCGTTGTCGTCTTGCTGTGTTTTATTGACAAATTCATTTAAAGAAAACTTTCCCATTTCACATTGCCTCCTTATTTATTTTATATACGTTTTAACATATAAAAAGATTCAATGTCATTAAATAAAAAGATTTAAGCACATAAAGGTATAACTTTTCTATTCATTAA
Source organism: Lysinibacillus sp. NPDC092081 (assembly GCF_044755845.1). Taxonomy (NCBI): domain Bacteria; kingdom Bacillati; phylum Bacillota; class Bacilli; order Caryophanales; family Bacillaceae; genus Lysinibacillus; species Lysinibacillus sp. NPDC092081. The sequence continues at coordinate 47,867 of NZ_JBIVRU010000002.1, read as the reverse complement.
TTATGACTAGCTTTCTCAGGGGTTTTTTAGGCATTTGCTATCTTTTTATTCAATTTCAAAAATCCCTTATTCTATTCTCTTAGTTTTAAATATTAATCATTTCGTGAATGAAGAAAAACAGCTTCCTAATTAATTTTAAACAAAAGGAGGTGATCATAAAATGTCAGTTTTAGGTCGGTCTCTTGATAATCGATTAATGAACCTCGCATTTGCTTTCCGTTACAAAATTTCTCTTTTGGTAGCGAAATCACTTTATTTCCCGTAATGATATTGACATCAGACAACTACTGTTATACATTAAACAAAGATTAATCAAGTGTTATATAACAATAGCTACAAAAAAAGACCATACAAGCGTCATGTGCGAAATGACACTCATATGGACAATACCTTCAAGTGCGAATTGAAAGTAATATTTATTGTGTAGCGGAGACGTCTCCAACCTTTTGAGAAGCTTCTTTTAATGCTGTTCGTTTACGTACATCTGCACGTAAAGTTAATGAAATGATTAATGAAGCTGCAATTAACCCTGTAAACACATAGAATACTGGAATATAACTTCCATAAGAGTTTTTAATTGTGCTCACTAAAAGTGGACCGAATATACCACCTAATGACCAAGTCGTTAATAAATAACCATGAATAACCCCAAGTTGTTTCGTACCGAATAAATCACTTGCAAATGCAGGTAGATTCGAGAAACCTCCACCATAGCAACTAACTACTAAGAAAATAAGTGCTTGGAAAACAATAACGTTTGTTGTATGTGGTAAGACGATAAATGTAACTAGCTGTGCGATAAAGAAAATTACAAAGACGTTCGAACGACCAATATAGTCAGAAACAGCAGCCCATATTAAACGACCACCACCATTAAATAATCCCATTATTCCTACCATTGCTGCGGCTCCCGCAACTGATAATCCTACAATTTCTTGTGCCATTGGAGATGCAACAGAAATCATCATAATACCTGCTGTTACGTTTACTAAATGCATCGACCAAAGCATCCAGAAATGCTTAGTTTTCACAGCTTCACGTGCTGACATGACAGCTAAATCTTTTTTCACTACTTCTTTACCATTATTTGCAGCAGCCTTCATATTCGCTGGCAGATAACCAGGTTTAGGCGGTGCTATATATGAAGCCCCTAAAATCATTAACGTGAAATAACTTGCCCCTAAAATAAAGTACGTTGTAGAAATACCCACAGCCTCCATTAAGTTAGCTGCGACTGGCGCTGTAATAAGTGCCCCTGAACCAAATCCAAGTACAGCCATACCTGTTGCTAAACCGCGGCGATCCGGGAACCATTTTACTAAAGTCGATACAGGCGCAATATAACCAATACCCATACCCAATCCACTTAGTAAACCATATGTTAACCAGTACAATGTTACGGAATCCATTGAAATCGCTACACCCGCACCAGCTTGTCCTGCCCCAAATAGAACAGCTGCTATCATTGCAGATTTACGTGGCCCCATTTTTTCTACTAAGTTACCAAATAATGCTGCTGAAAAACCAGCAAGCCCCATCATTATTGTGAAAGCAACCGTTACGTTTGTTTCACTCCATCCCATTTCTGTGACAATCGGTAGCTTGTATACACTGTATGCATATGCTCCGCCGATCGAAAGGTGAATAGCGATTGCTGATAATGCAATTAACCATCTATTTTTATTCATAATTTCTCTTTTCTCCCCTCTTTTGCTACCTGTGAAAGTTTTATGAACGTCCATGTAAAACAATTTACCACTTAGAATTATTCAAATGCAAGATGTTTTTTTAAAAAATATTATTTCTCCAAAAAGTTTTTTATTTTTTACACTAATAATCTTATGACGAAAACCCTACAGTCTCTAAGTAAATAGATGTTTATTAAACGAAAACCACAACATTTTTTAGCTAATATTATTTTTCTACTCTATTATCCAATCGCACATAAATTATCTTGATATAATTAATTTTGTGCATATTTTCACATGCAATCAATGTATATTCAAGTTTTTCTAATTCACATAATTCCTTTAGTTTCTTTTAAAAACCTGAAACAAATATTCATTAAGTAGAAATTTTTAGAACAAAAGAGAATTTATAACCTTAAATTAACAAATTTCTTTCGTGTAAAAAAGAACTAAAAAACAACATCAAATGATGCACCTTACTTTTAATGGGTATCCAATTAAATAAATCCAATTCATAATGTGTATTTTTCAAAACGAATAATCATTACCTACTCATTTTTATTATTCAAATATATATTTTTTTATTTAAAATGAATCTGCTTTTTTTTTAGACAATGGCTAGTAATGCTTTTAAACTTAAAAGCTACTAAACCAATCAGCTATAACAAAAAACATTTGCTATAGCACACAAGTAAAAACAGTATTTTTTAGCCAATATTGTTAATAGAATAAAATTCCGATTTAGCTTTATTTATGTAATTACCAACACAGTCTTTATATGATTTTAATTTTATTTTTTGTGTTTCAATACCTCCATTATCACTTTGGTTCCTATTATAAAGACATGTATTCAATTAAAGATCGTCAATTTTAGACGATTGTCATTGTTACAATTTCTCTTCTTGATTCCATATTTCAATACAAATCAAGTAATCTAGTCATGTATCAAAAAGAGATGCTCTGGAATAACTCGAGCATCTCTTTCCTTTTTATAAAAAATAAATAAAAAATACAATAATTATTGGCACTAGTGCAATAAATGAACCAATCGATATATAATGTCTTTTTTCTTCACGCCCATAATAATAATCAATCACAATAGAACTCATCATGAAGACAACTAAAAACACGCATATTGCAGCTGTATATAAGAACCAACCGTATATATTAAATATAATTAAAGTCGCCACTTGTATAAACTTAGCAATATACGTTGTACGTTGATGACCTGCATTTATATATTTTGGCTCCTTTGGAATGCTAAACATTTTTCGAATAACTTTTTCAATTAGCCACACTAGAAAGAGAGCAATTATTATAAAAACAAACATCTCACGGAAACTAATATCCTTTTCATCTTTACGTATAAGGTCCATAAATGCTGACGCAGTGTCGGCATCTTCCACTTTGTAAAAAATATTTGTATGTTGATCGCTAAAAGCTAGCTGCTCATTATTTAAGAACATTTTTAGCTGCACAGCCTGCCCATTGTCAAACTCCACCCATACATCACGAAACACATAATAATCATTATCCTTCTTCGATATAACTGCCTTTTGAAGCGCATTAGCAATGAGCTTTGTTTCCGAATCTTTTTTATAAGCTTGCTGTGCTAAAATCCAACCAGTTCTTCCAGCCTTAAAGGAATCTTCCTGCCAATTATACGCAATAGTAAATTGTTTAATATTTTCATGTTGTGCTAATTCAACAATCGTAGCATGCTTAGCTGTGTCTACTTGCTTCCATGGACCAATTACAATCAAAAAGAGGATCGTAACGACTGCTCCAATGATAATCGTTGGATATTGCCATCTACGAGGTTGTTTATCTTGCTGATATACATTTTGCAAAATACGCTCCTGTAATTGTTGAGAGAAACGTGGGGCTTCTCCAATCTCTTTGTCCAATTTATCCTTAAAAAATGTCATCTTCTAGCACCTCCCAATGACTTTTATCCAATTTCCCCTGCAATATTTGCCTAGCTCTGCGTAATCTTGTTTTCACTGTGTTTTCTGTACACGTAAGAACCTCTGCTATCTCTAGAACCTTTAATTCTTGAAAATAATAAAGAATAATTACTTCTCGATAGATGATTGGAAGCTCAAACAAAGCTGCTGTTAAAATTCTTCGCTCATCCTTTTCAAGTAAATTTGTTTCAGGCGTTCGCTTGCTAACTCCAATGTGCAGCTTTTCAAATAAAATATGACGCTTATTTTTCCAGCTTCGTAAATAGTCATGACTTTTATGTACTGTTATTTTTACTAAATATGTTTTTAGTGAGGATCGTTGTTCAAAGCGCTCCTGCTGCCGATAATAGGCAAAAAATACATCTTGAACGATTTCTTCTGCAATAGCCCAGTCTTTAACATATAGATAAGCTACTCGAAGACAATATTCACCATGCTCATCCATAATTTTTGCTAAATGCTCACTCAAACAAACACCTCCTATTCCCATTCACACTATAGTCGTATCGAAATCTTAGTTGGTTTCAGCAGAAATGAAAAAAGTGCCCAAATATTGGACACTTTCTTCATTATTATTTAACTACGATATTAACAAGCTTACCTGGAATAACAATTACTTTTACTAAGTTTTTGCCTGCCATATACTCTTGTACTTTGTCATCTGCAAGTGCTACTTTTTCGATTTCTTCTTTTGAAGCGTCTTTCGCTACGATGATTTTTGCACGTACTTTGCCGGCAACTTGAACCGCGATTTCCACTTCATCATCAACAAGTTTAGACTCATCATATGTTGGCCATTGTGCATATGAAAGTGTTTCGCCATGACCTAATATCTGCCATAACTCTTCAGCAACGTGTGGAACCATTGGAGCTAGCATCTTCACAAAGCCTTCAGCGTAAGCGGTTGGAATAACATCCGCTTTGTAGCAATCATTGATGAATACCATCATTTGTGAAATAGCTGTATTGAAGCGAATACCTTCGTAATCCTCTGTCACTTTTTTCACAGTTTGATGATATGATTTTTCAAGAGTTTTGTCATCAGAAGCTTGAATTTTCGCAGCGATTGTACCATCTTCTTCATTGACAAATAGACGCCAAATACGATCTAAGAAGCGACGTGATCCGTCCAAGCCATTTGTTGACCATGCAACAGATGCTTCAAGTGGACCCATAAACATTTCATATAGACGTAAAGTATCAGCACCGTGTGATGAAATGATTTCATCAGGGTTAACGACATTGCCTTTTGATTTAGACATTTTTTCATTACCTTCACCAAGAATCATCCCTTGGTTAAATAATTTGTGGAATGGCTCTTTCGTGTGTACAACACCTAAATCGTATAATACTTTGTGCCAGAAGCGAGCGTATAGTAAGTGTAATACTGCATGCTCTGCCCCACCGATATAAATATCAACTGGTAACCAACGTTTCAGTAACTCAGGATCTGCAATTGCTTCTTTATTTGTTGGGTCAATATAACGTATGAAGTACCAGCTAGAACCTGCCCACTGTGGCATTGTGTTCGTTTCGCGACGACCTTTTTTGCCTGTTTCAGGATCAACAACATTTACCCACTCAGAAATATTCGCTAATGGCGATTCACCAGTGCCTGAAGGGCGAATATTATCTGTTTTCGGTAGCATTAATGGTAATTCTGATTCCGGTACTGGCGTCGTTGTACCATCTTCCCAATGAATCATAGGGATTGGCTCACCCCAGTAACGTTGACGAGAGAACAACCAATCGCGAAGACGGTAAGAGATTTTCTTCTCCCCAACACCTTTTTCCTCTAGCCATTCAATTGCCTTAGCAATACCGTCCTCTTTGTTTAAGCCATCAAGGAAGTCAGAGTTAATGTGCTTACTATCTCCTGTAAATGCTTCTTTACTAATGTCTCCACCTTCAAGAACAGGGATAATTTCTAAGCCAAATTCTGTTGCGAATTCATAGTCGCGCTCATCATGTGCTGGAACCGCCATGATAGCACCCGTACCATATGATACTAATACGTAGTCCGCAACCCAAATCGGCATTTTTTTACCGTTAATCGGATTCACTGCATAGGCACCTGTGAATACGCCTGTTTTTTCTTTCGCTAAATCTGTACGCTCTAAATCAGATTTCAATTTTACTTTATCTAAATAAGCTTCAACAGCTTGACTTTGTTCAGCAGTTGTAATTTGCTCCACTAATTGATGCTCAGGTGCAATAACACAGTATGTAGCACCAAATAATGTATCAGGACGAGTTGTAAACACTGTGAAGTTTTCATCTGTGCCATCTATACTAAATGTTACTTCTGCACCTTCCGAACGACCAATCCAGTTACGTTGCATATCCTTAATAGACTCTGGCCAATCAACTTCCTCTAAGTCATCGATTAAACGATCAGCATAAGCAGTAATTTTAAGCATCCATTGCTTCATCGGACGACGTTCTACAGGGTGACCACCACGCTCTGATTTTCCATCAATAACTTCTTCGTTTGCAAGTACTGTTCCAAGTGCTGGACACCAGTTTACAGCTACTTCATCTACATAGGCTAAGCCTTTTTTATAAAGTTGGATAAAGATCCATTGTGTCCATTTATAATATTCTGGATCTGTTGTGTTAATTTCACGATCCCAATCATAGCTAAAGCCTAGCTCTTGGATTTGACGCTTGAATGTCGCAATATTTTTCGCTGTAAATTCTGCTGGGTCATTTCCTGTATCAAGTGCATATTGTTCAGCTGGTAGACCGAATGCATCCCACCCCATAGGATGTAGGACGTTATAGCCTTGCATGCGCTTGAAGCGTGAAAGGATGTCTGTCGCTGTGTAGCCCTCTGGATGTCCTACATGAAGGCCAGCACCAGATGGGTATGGGAACATATCTAACGCATAAAATTTTGGTTTTTCTGTTTCATTTTCAGTTTTAAAAGTTTTATTATCAGCCCAATACTGCTGCCACTTTTTTTCGATTTGTTGATGATTAAAACTCATTATTTTTCCTCCTTTGAATATGTCATGCTCTTCATCTTATGAATTGACAAAATATTTAAAAAATAAAAAAACTCGTCCCTTTCTTTATTAGAAAGGGACGAGAGAATTCGTATCTCCCGCGGTACCACCCACATTAGTGATCACACTCGGCTCTTGCTTCCTTAACGCGGAAGGAACGGCACGCGCCTATTTCACGCGGGCAGACTCAGAAGGCGAGTTCAATTTGCTTTCCTACTAGCTCCCACCAACCGCTAGCTCTCTAAAAAGAACTACAAATTTACTATTCCTCATCACTGTCTTTACATGTATTGCATTTATTCTAATGGAAAGTACTGAAAAGCACAAGACTTTGTTTACATACTACCCAATATTGAACAATTCAATCCCTATTTGTTAGACTGCAGCTATTTTAAACTACGTGAAAGCTCCGTAAAGATGACCCCTAGCGCATAAGCACCAGCATCCGGATATCCTAGGCTTCTTTCACCAACTGTACCAGCACGGCCCATTCGAGCAACGATTTCTTTTGTATATTCTGCTCCTTTAACAGCGGCCATTGCCCCTGTTTCAAAAGCTGTTTTAAAATCCGTACCAGCTGCAGCGCTTTCTGACCAAGCATTTACACAAGGAACAAGCGCATCTACAAGTGTTTTATCGCCTACCTCTGCTCCTCTTCCGAAAGAGCGTTCTCCGATAGACTGTATACCTTTAAGCGTAGCTTGTAACATTTCAGCAAACTCTTCGACCGTTAATTCCGATTTTCCTTCTACAGCTTTACCCGCAGCTCGGAAGGCCCCGCCCCAAATTGGACCAGAAGCCCCTCCGCAATGTTCCATAATGATCATAGAACACGCATCAAGGAAAGTCCCAATATTTAAATGTTCTTGATCTAGAATCGAGCTCCATCCACTTTTTAATTGCTTAAATCCTTTAGCGACGCTCATTCCGAAATCGCCATCACCTGCATGGGTATCCAATTCGCAGAAAGGCACTTCGTTCTTAATAATAATTTCGCTCATTTTATCTACAAGATAAATCATATTGTTTAATGTGATTACCTCACTCTTGATGATAGCATGTTCTTCCGCAGTTTCCATCTCAAAGAAAACTTGCTTCTCTTCTACATGGTCATTAATATCTACGTATTCTACACTCTCGACCGGTCCATCTACTTTAAATGCAGGTGTATTACATTCTTTCGATAGTAATGTTTTCAGCTCATTATCTAGTTTCATTATTGTTAGCGAAATCCCAGCCATATCAATACTTGTCATGTAATTGCCGACAAACGTTCTATTGATTGGTATATTTCTTTTACTCAACTCTCTAGTCACTGCATTGTTAAACAGATAAAGTTCTTGAAGCGGTGTACCGCCGAATCCATTTACTAGAACAGCAATCTCAGCATCTTCATCTAGGCCTAAATCTTTCATAAGGTCATTTGTCATGCGGAAGGCTAATTCATCTGCAGTCATCATTTTTTCCCGTTTTCTTCCTGGCTCTCCATGAATACCGACGCCATATTCCATCTCATCTTCATCCAATTTGAAAGTTGGTGATCCACTAGCCGGAACCGTACAGGAAGTTAGTGCTAGACCAATTGTTCGAACATTTGCCGCTGCTTTTTCCGCTACAGCTTTGACCTGCAGCAAACCCATACCTTCTTCTGCTGCCGCACCCGCGATTTTATGCACTAACACAACTCCTGCAACGCCACGGCGTCCTACAGTATAAAGACTATCTTCTACTGCAATATCATCATCTACGCGGACATACTCTACTTGAATGCCATCCTCAGTAGCTAGGTGAGCACCATTTTTAAAGTTCATAATATCTCCACTGTAATTTTTAATAATGAGCAGTGTACCTTCTTTACTGGCTGTTGCCTTAATTGCTTGATATACCTGTATTTGTGAAGGAGAAGCAAAGACGTCACCGCATACCGCAGCATCCAGCATTCCTCTTCCTACTAATCCCGCATGTGCCGGTTCATGTCCACTTCCTCCACCGCTAATTAAAGTTACCTTATTTTCATTCATTTCTTTTTTCTTAATTACTTTATATTTTTTTAACAACTCAAGTTCCGGATGAGCCATAACCATCCCATTGCACATTTCCATAACGAGTGTTTCAGGTTGATTCATAATTTTTTTCATTTTTTATTCCTCCCCTGTAAGTACTGTTACATTATTCGCAGCCTATTCGTATCCATACTTCTATAATTATTCATAGAAAATTCCTGCTATGATATGATTTCTAGTATTTGAAAGCATATTCTTATTAATTATAGCAAAATGAAAGCGTTTTATCGCAGAAGGACACAAAATGAACGATTTGTTTAAAGACACTCACCTTACATTTACGAATAAATTTGCGGGGATGATTATAATGACCTCTCAGGCAGTTCATCTCCCACTCAACTTCTTTGCTTTCGCTAAATTATGAGGTGGGAGACTTGTACCTAATGCTTCACTTTCGGTACAGATTAATTACTGCCCCTTGATGCGGGATAAAGTGAAACTTTAAGCAGTGGGGATTTTCTCCATCCCCACTGCTTTATTAGTCTTCACCAATCGTGCAGTTAGGGGGCAGTTAATCTATTTACTGCCCCTTGATGCGGGATAATTCCTGACATTCACGAAAAGCAAAATGCTGACATCCAATGCATTTATTTGTATCTAAATAACTTAAAGCTTTATTAATCGCCTCTCCTGTACGCTGATAGAAATTCTCTTCACCAATTTCAGCATATAAGCCATTGTTTTGTAGTGCTAATTTCAATTCATCTTGCACACCTGTAACTAAAATGGTGCCACCCTGTGCTTCAAAATTCCGAATGATATTACCGAAATATGTTTCACCAGTTGAATCCATAAAAGGAACTTTACTCATGCGTAATATCAAAACTTTTTGTTGTTGATGAATGGAACTTACAATGGCCTGCTCAAAAGCTTGAGCTGCGCCAAAGAAAAGCGGCCCCTCAATTGTATAAATACTAATTTGTGGACAGTCACGCTTCTGATGAACAGCATGTGATTGCACTTTTCCACTCTTTAACGCATGGTCCGGTAATACCTTTGTTACTACAAGCTTTTCACTCATACGCTTCGCAAAAAGTACAACGGCTAACACAAGCCCCACCCCTACAGCTAATGTTAAACTTGTAAAAACAGTAAGAAGAAACGTAATGATTAAAACGAGAGAATCTCCTGTTTTTAATTTAACGATATGTGTAAAATGCTTTTGCTCACTCATATTCCAAGCTACAACCATTAAAACTGGAGCCATACTTGCTAAAGGAATATGTGAAGCAAAGGGCGCTAATAATAATAAAGTGACTAATACAAATACACCGTGAATAATACCTGATATTGGTGATACTGCACCTGTTTTAATATTTGTTGCAGTACGAGCAATAGCCCCCGTTGCAGGAATCCCTCCAAAGAAAGGAGTGACGATATTAGCAATTCCTTGACCAACAAGTTCTCGATTACTATTATGTTTTGTATTTGTCATGCCATCTGCTACAACTGCAGATAGAAGTGATTCAATTCCACCAAGCATGGCAATCACTAACGCTGGTCCAATAAGTAGTTGCATTCGCTCTAATGTGATTTCCGGAACGACAAAATTAGGTAATGTATTTGGAATTTGACCATAGGCTGTTGCTATTGTGGCAACTTGTCCAGAAAAAAAGAATGTTGCAACTAATGTAGAAACAACAATGCCTGCTAACGCCCCCGGAACTTTGGGTAAAACTTTCGGTGTTATTAAAATAATGATGAGACTAATGATTGCCGTTAAAACACTGTAAAAGTTTGTCGTACCAATATGCATAACAATTTCTTTTACATTGTCAATAAAATACTCGTGTCTTTTAATATTAGTTAAACCTAAGAAATTGGCAATTTGACCTGTAAATATAATAACTGCAATTCCTGCTGTAAAACCTATCGTCACGGGACGGGGAATAAATTTTATTAATGAGCCAAGTTTAAAAATACCCATCAAGCACAAAATAATCCCGGCCATTAATCCAGCAATTAGTAAATTTTCATAGCCATACGAAATGACTATCCCTAACAAAATTGGCACAAACGCACCTGTAGGTCCCCCGATTTGAAACTTCGAACCACCAAAAAGAGAAATAAGTATTCCAGCAATAAAAGCTGTATATATTCCATACTCAGGCTTAACACCTGACGCAATAGCAAAGGACATTGCCAGCGGTATTGCTACAATCCCGACAATAATCCCTGAAATTAAATCTTTCTTCAAATGATGAACAGAATATCCTTCATATCGCCCTGTAAACAGTGCCTTCATCTATAAATCTTCCCTTCAAAATAATAAGCAAGGTAAATGTTTCATAAAAACCCCAGTTTACAAAATTTACATATCATCTTCATTATTTTCGTTAATAGTCATTTCTTCTAACCTTGTAATTGTATTTATTAAATGATTGTTGAAAATATCTTTTGCTACACCAAGTAATTCTCCAATCATCGGATCGCTTAAAGAATAGTAAACTTTTTTCCCCTCTTTCGTCCCATACACAATATTTTTGCCTCGTAATACACTCAATTGCTGGGAAACAGCTGAGCCTTCTTTTTCTAAGCAGCTTTGAATTTCATTGACATTTTTTTTACCATCTACAAGTAATTCTAAAATTCTGATTCGTAATGGATGTGCCAAAGCTTTAAAAAAGTCTGCCTTAAATTGCTGCAAGCTCTCTTCCAAATAAATCCCTCCACGGAACTTCATTTTCATATATTCAAATATTTGAATATGTATGATTGATTGTACGCTACTATATGCTAACTTTCAATATCAAACATAAAAAAACGAACAAAAAACGTGTTTCCTACACGATTTTTGCTCGTTTTGAGAATATTTTTGTTAAATTTATCTATTAATCTGTCACTGTTTTATTCTTTCGTAAAGGATAATCATAGATAAGGCATGGAATAATCGCTAACAATACTATAATTACTAAGATTAATACGAGTACAATCATGCCAAACTGATCGACCATAATACCACCAAATAGAGGTCCAATCATACGACCTGTTGTTGCTGCACTATTAATAATTCCTTGATAAAAGCCCTGACGCCCTTTAGGTGCAAGTTGATTGGCGATGGTAGGTAACGCAGGCGTATAAAACATTTCACCAAAAGTTAACACAACCATTGCTGCTCCAAACATTTTAAAATCACTTGCAAATGCAATGATGCCAAAGGATATTGCGATAAGGGTCACGCCAAATACTAATTGACGCTTCAATTTATGTTCCCAACGTTTCACTAGCGGCGCAATTAGCGGTTGCCCTAAAACGATAAGTAGGCCATTAATAGTCCAAAGTAAGCTGTACTGTTTCAATCCTAATCCTAGATCTTGCGTATAGGAAGAAATCGTCGCACTCCATTGTGAATAAGCTAGCCAGCATAGTACAGAGGATGCGCTTATAATTAATAACGCATAAAACGGTGCTTTATTAATTATTCTCTTACTTTCACTCACGACATTCATTGGTGCAATGCTCTCCGCCTCTAATCGTTTAAAAGTAAAAAACGCTATAAAAAAGAACAAAATATACATGGCTAAGTTGACCTTAAAGACGTAGTCAAATTGGTAAGCAGCAACAACACCGGCAAGTGCAGGACCAATTGCCACTCCTAAATTTTGAGCTAAGTAAATTGCGTTAAAGGCCTTTCGTCCACCCTCAGGCCACGCAGTTCCAGCTAAAGCAAACATTCCTGGAAATACAATACCCCCACTAAAGCCCAGTATCGTTAAAATCCATACATAATGTGGCCAGCCGTGCCAAATCGTTAAAGCTATTAATGAAGCAATCGTTAACAGAATGCCTAGCATTGTTGATTTATAGCCACCTATTCTATCAAATAAATAACCACCTAAGAGATTTCCTATTACGCCAGCAGCAGAATTCAGCATCAACACAAAGCCAGCCATCGCAAGGGACTTCCCTAAATAATCGTGCAAATAAATGGCGTTTAAAGGCCATAAAAATGAGTTGCCTGTCGTGTTCACAAGCATTCCGATAATTAAAAACCAAACACTTTTTGGCATAAAATATCCTCCATTATTTCGCTACTCTAAATAGTTAGTTTATGTTGAAAAATACAAAAGTACAAGAAAAATAAATTTACTCTTTTTACATAGGCTTTAGAATATTTTTTGTGTAGTTTTTTTCGGCCATTCTCATGATTTACTCCGGTCGATGTACTTTTCGCTTGGCTATCCTCATCATTCGCTCAGGTCATTCACATAATATTAAATTCTTCCCTCATGACGGAAGCACTAGCACGTGATAAAATATAATGTTAGAGGAGTGAAATAAATGACAGAAACAAACTTTCCTTTTCCTTCAGATGGGAAAAGATATTATACATGGAATCGATATTTACGTGAGCAATTCGGTCATAAAGTTTTTAAGGTAGCACTAGACGCGGGCTTTGACTGCCCAAATCGTGATGGTACCGTTGCCTTCGGAGGTTGTACGTTTTGTAGTGCAGCAGGTTCTGGTGATTTCGCAGGCAATAAAGTTGATCCTATCGAGGTGCAATTTGCTGAAATACGTGACAAAATGCATCAAAAATGGAAGGACGGCAAATATATGGCCTACTTCCAAGCGTATACAAATACACATGCACCACTACCAGTATTAAAAGAAAAATTTGAAGCAGCCTTAGCCCAAGAAGGTGTTGTTGGATTATCTATCGCGACGCGCCCAGACTGTCTGCCAGATGATGTAGTTGAATATTTAGCTGAATTAAACGAGCGCACCTATTTATGGATTGAGCTCGGACTTCAAACTGTGCATGAAAAAACAGCAAATCTTATCAACCGTGCCCACGACTATGCAACATATGTGGAAGGTGTTGAAAAGCTACGAAAGCATGGTATTCGTGTTTGCTCGCACATAATTAATGGCCTTCCTCTTGAAGACTATGACATGATGATGGAAACTGCTCGTGAAGTCGCAAAGCTTGATGTACAAGGCATTAAAATTCATTTACTACACCTTTTAAAAGGGACACCAATGGTTAAGCAATACGAAAAGGGCATGTTAGAATTTTTAGATCAGGACATTTACACAAAGTTAGTAGCAGATCAGCTTGAAATTCTACCACCAGATATGGTTATTCACCGTATCACAGGTGATGGACCAATTGATTTAATGATTGGCCCTATGTGGAGTGTTAATAAATGGGAAGTATTAAATGGAATTGATGCAGAGCTTGAACGCCGTGGAAGCTGGCAAGGGAAATTTTATCAAGCTGAGGTTACGAAATGAAGCTACAACGCGTTTTACAATATGCACAACAGCTGATAAAAGATACAGTTGAAGAGGGCGACACTGTAGTGGATGCCACAGCAGGAAACGGCCACGACACATTATTTTTAGCACAGCTTGTCGGCGATGAAGGTCAAGTATACGCCTTTGATGTTCAAAAGAGTGCTGTTGATGCGACTCTCCATCGCCTTTTAGACAATGGCTTAGAGCATCGTGCACTTGTTTTACATAGAGGGCATGAAGAAGTAGCCAACTATGTGCACAAGCCAGTAGCTGCTGCAATTTTCAATCTTGGTTATTTGCCTGGTAGTAATCACGACATCGTTACACAGTCAAATACTACGATACAAGCCATTGAAGATTTGCTAAAGCTGCTCAAAATCGGTGGTCTTATTGTCCTTGTCATTTATCATGGTCATCAGGGTGGTAAGGAAGAACGAGATGCTGTGATAGAATATGTGAGTCAACTTCCCCAAAAATATGTGCACGTATTAAAATACGAGTTTCTAAATCAACAAAATGATCCTCCCTTTGTGATTGCTTTAGAAAAAATGAAAGATCACTCGTTAAGTTAGATCGTTTCAATATCAAAATTTATTTAAGGCATGATTCCGATGGAGCATTGGAATCATGCCTTTTTATTTAGAAAAAAAATATCCCCCGATGGCGCGGGGGATGGGAGGAGTACTTAACTTTTACTTTCATGTCAAATTACCTTAATTAACTTTAGCTAGTTAGATTTTAAAAGTGTTTGTTGTTTCATTGCATCCACATATCGTTGATTGACTTTTTCCCAATCGACAGTATTCCACCAATTCGTAACAAATTCAGGCCGGCGATTTTGATATTTCAAATAATATGCATGTTCCCATACATCAATAATGAGTAGAGGAATTTTCCCTTCTTTTAAAGGTGTGTCTTGGTTAGCTGTACTCATAATGGTTAATTGTTCACCATCCAGCACTAGCCATCCATATCCACTTCCAAAGCGAGTAATGGCTGCTTTAGAAAGCTGATCCTGAAAATTATCAAACGTTTTAAAATGATAATCAATCGCCTTTCCAATATCAGCATTTGCCTCACCACCACCATCGGGACTCATCAAATCCCAAAATAAACTGTGGCAATAGTGTCCTCCACCATTATTTTGGACGGCTGTTTGAATGTCAGCTGGAAGTACATCAAGATTGCTTAATAAATCTTCCAACGACTGATTTTGTAAATCCTTATGACCTTCTAAGGCTACATTTAAATTATTTACATACGTAGCATGATGCTTAGAATGATGGATTTCCAACGTTCTAGCATCAATATAGGGCTCCAACTGATCATAATCATATGATAGTTTCGGTAAATGGAACACGGTCATTTTTTCACCCCCTCCCAAAAAGTTTCTTAAAGGAAAGATAATTTCCTTAAGACAAAATATACCTTCTTTTTCTATTGCCGTCAATAGAAATTTTTTTATAAAACAAAAAAGCTATCTAATAGAATGTTTCATCTATTAGATAGCTTTCTCGTTATTGTCTATTTATTTTTACGTTTTTCATTATAATCCACCCAGAAATCTGCACCTTTAATTCCTAGTTTACGAGGATCAAAAACAGGATCTTTTCCTTCTTTTTTCTGTTTCTCATAATCCTTTAATGCGACTATAGCAGGCTTCATAATAATTAAAATCGCTATAACGTTAATCCAAACCATTAAGCCAAGTCCAACATCCCCCATAGCCCAAGCAAGATCGGATGTGCGGATTGTACCGTAAAACGCAGAAATTAAAATTGCAAATTTAGCCAGCCATATGACGACTTTTTCAGTAGCTCCTGAGAATAGATAAGCCACATTTGTTTCGGCAATGTAGTAGTATGCCATAATTGTCGTAAAAGCAAAGAAGAATAATGCAATCGCTACGAATGGTCCCCCAAAACCTGGTAATGAAGAGTCAACTGCATATTGTGTGTATGCTGCGCCTTCTTTAATACTTTTCGCAAATGTGATTTGTTCTTCTCCAGATAATCCACCTTTATTGAAATCTCCAACATAAACATATGAATCAGCACCCGCTTTTTCATCGTGTACATTATACATACCAGTAAATAAAATCATAAATGCTGTAGCTGTACAGATTAATAAAGTATCAATATATACAGAAGCTGCTTGGACGATACCTTGTTTAGCAGGGTGTGATACTTCTGCAGCCGCTGCCGGATGCGCACCTGTCCCTTGACCTGCTTCATTTGAATAAATACCGCGTTTAACCCCCCATGCAATAGCGGAACCAATAATACCACCAAAGATTTCTTGTGCACCAAATGCGCTAGAAAAAATTAATGAAAATACAGCTGGTACTTCTTTAATATTCATTGCAATAATGATGATGGCCATCAGAATATATGCTAATGCCATAAACGGTACAATGATCTGTGCAGCATTGGCAATCCATTTAATCCCACCGATAATAATAGTACCTAATAAGACGACAATAATAAGTCCTGTAATCCAAGTCTTAACATCGAAAGCGTTTTCAACCGCTGTCGCAATTGCATTCGATTGAACACCCGGCATCAAAACTAACATGGCAGCTAATGCGGCAACAGCAAAAATAACTGCAAACCACTTTTGCCCCATTCCTTTTTCTATGTAAAAAGCTGGCCCACCACGATATTCTGTATCTTTCTCTTCTTTATAAATTTGAGCCAATGTCGACTCAACGTAAGCAGTTGCCGCACCGATAAAGGCGATTGCCCACATCCAAAAAACAGCCCCAGGTCCCCCCATCCCGATTGCTGTAGCTGTACCGGCAATATTACCTGTTCCTACTCGACCAGATAATGCGATAGACATCGCCTGGAAAGATGAAATCCCCTTTTCTGATTTTTCGCCTTTAAACATTAAAACAAACATATCTTTAATGTGTCTTACTTGTAGGAACCGTGTAATGATTGAAAAAAAGAGGCCTATTAACAAAATGCCATAAATAAACCACGGTCCCCATAAAATCTCATTAATTTTCCCAACAATCGTTTCCATTTTACCCCTCCGATTTGAAAAATATTACTTTAAGTCATTATAGTATTACATTTTTCAGAAAATTACAATATTATATTCAAGTAACGAAAAGTTAGTTATTTTTCTAGTTAATTGGAGAGGTAATTCACTATTCAATTATATAGCCAATTCTTCGAAGAGCATTATTAATAAAATCACGTATATAAACAAAAATCTCGTCACGCTCTACTTCATGAAATAGATTATGATAACAGTTTGCCCATTCTTTGAATTGAAACTCTGTAAATTCCATCTGATGTAGCCAGTTACGTGTTTGTTTAGTTTCAGTAATATTATCTTTTTCAGCTGTCATAACTAACATAGGCATATTAGGGAATTCAGCCTTAGGCAATAACACTAAATTGCGCATCATTTGCTGTAGTTCTCGATACCATTTCACTGAAACGACTGACGAAAAGGGAACCTCATCCTTCATCTCATCTCTACCTTCTAAACTGCGCGTTAATGCTTCTAATGTAATTTCATGGGTCAGCTTCACATTTGCAGTCAGGGCACTTAAACTAGTTAAAGCATTTGATAGTTTACCTGGCAATAGCTTTAAATGAAGCCAAGGTGAAGTTAAGATAATCCCTGCGCATTCATATTTTCGTTTTTGCATGGTATGTAGTAATAGTGTCGCACCAAGCCCATGTCCTATTAAAAAGACAGGTAAATTATACGAAAAAGCATTCTCCATTAAATGCCTTGTATATTTATTGTATTCTTTAAAATCTTCATCGTGAACACGAGAAAATCCTACATTTACTCCATGGTTAGGTAAATCCCCCATGACTATGTGGAAGCCTTCCAATCTAAGTTTTTCTATAAGCCATGCATACCATCGGTGATTTTCATATGCACCATGAAGAATAGCAACCACAGCCTTTGCTTGTCCATCAGCTTCCCATTTCCACATTTCACATAGTCCTCCTAAAAAAATAATTACACAATGATTATATCGGAATATCTAGCTCATTTTAATTTTATATTTCCATCAAGTTGCGTATTTGATACGATAATATTACATCATAGAAAGAAAAGAGGCGATCCTTATGATCTATCCATTTAAAGGTAAAATACCCAATATCGATCCATCTGTTTTTATTGCCGATTATGCAACCGTTACTGGTGACGTTACAATAGGTGCTGAAACAACAATTTGGTTTAACACAGTTATTCGAGGGGATGTATCACCAACAATTATCGGAAAACGAGTTAGTATTCAAGACCTCTGTTGCTTACATCAAAGCCCTAAATATCCGCTCATTATTGAAGATGAAGTAACAGTCGGACATCAAGTAACTTTACATAGCTGTACGATTCGTAAAAAAGCCTTAATAGGTATGGGCTCTATAGTATTAGACGGAGCGGAGATTGGAGAGGGTGCATTCATTGGGGCGGGTAGTCTTGTACCTCCTGGCAAAGTCATTCCTCCAAATAGCTTAGCATTAGGTCGTCCTGCAAAGGTTGTAAGAGAATTAAATGATGAAGATAAGGAAGATATGGAACGCATCATACGTGAATATATAGAAAAAGGACAATACTATAAATCACTTCAAACAGAAAATAAATAGCTATTTCAACAGCTCCACGTTTGCTTGAACAACCGAGCCATACATAATTATGATTAGGAGCTTCTCTTTTTCGATAAAAACAGCAAAAGGGGCTATTAGAATGTTGAGCCCCTTTCTGTAATAGTATTTTAAAATATTTTTTCAGCTCTTCATTACTTTAGCTGAATAGCTTATAAGCCTGCTTTTTCTTTTAATGCATCAGCTTTGTCTGTTTGTTCCCAAGGTACATTTAAGTCTGTACGACCGAAGTGACCATATGCTGCAGTTTGCTTATAAATAGGGCGACGAAGGTTAAGCATTTTAATAATCCCTGCTGGGCGTAGATCAAATAGCTCGCGTACCCATTTTACAATTTCACTTTCCGTAACTTTTCCTGTCCCAAATGTATCAACAGCAATAGATACAGGTTGAGCAACACCAATCGCATAAGCTAGTTGTACTTCAGCTCGTTCTGCTAAACCAGCTGCTACGATATTTTTTGCCACATAGCGTGCTGCATATGCCGCTGAACGGTCTACCTTAGTTGCGTCCTTACCAGAGAAAGCACCTCCACCATGACGTGCATAGCCACCGTATGTATCAACGATGATTTTACGTCCAGTTAGACCAGCATCCCCTTTTGGACCACCAATTACGAATCGGCCAGTTGGGTTGATGAAATATTTAGTATTGGCATCTAGTAATTCACTTGAAACAACTGGAGCAATAACGAATTCTTTTACGTCTGCTTGAATTTGCTCAAGTGTAGCTTCTTCGTCATGCTGTGTTGAAATTACAATCGTATCCACGCGCACTGGTACATTGTTTTCATCATATTCAATCGTTACTTGTGTTTTTCCGTCTGGACGTAAATATGCTAGTTCACCAGATTTACGTACTTCCGTTAAACGACGAGCCAGTTTATGCGCTAAACTAATTGGTAATGGCATAAGCTCTGGCGTTTCGTTACATGCATAACCGAACATTAAGCCTTGGTCACCTGCACCAATTGCTTCAATGTCAGCATCTGTCATAGAGCCTTCACGCGCCTCTAATGCTTGGTCAACACCTTGAGCAATATCAGGTGATTGCTCACCAATAGCAACAAGTACTGCTAGGTTTTCAGCATCAAAGCCATACTTTCCACGTGTATAACCGATTTCTGCTACAGTATCACGAACGATACCTTTAATATCTACATAAGTAGAAGTAGTAATTTCTCCTGCTACTAAAACTAAGCCTGTTGTTACTGTTGTTTCACACGCTACACGCGCGTTTGGATCTTCTACTAAAATAGCATCTAAAATGGCATCCGAGATTTGATCACAAATTTTGTCTGGATGTCCTTCTGTTACACTCTCTGATGTAAACAGTCGACGGTTTGTCATTTGGTTTCCTCCTATTACTTACTGCGAATTAATACGGTACTCATTACCCATGTCAAGTCCGCCCCTATGGATTGGACTCTCAAGCCGTTGTTGCTGTCGTTTTACTTTTGCACAAATATACAGCTGCCGCTCTTAACACGAGGTTTTCGAAAGATCCGTCATTATAATAAGGAAAGGACTATATGCTTACCTTTACATTCGTTTTTAACAATAAAAAAATCCTTTTCTCACGCTTACTTAACATGAGGAAAGGAATAATGACTTCGTAACCTTTCACTCTTATCGTTCAAGGGGCTTTCCCTTGCATCAGGTTGGCACCAGCGCATGTCGTGAAATAGTTCATGCAGGTTGCCGGGTTTCACAGGGCCTGACCCTCCACCAGCTCGGGATAAGAGTATCCGTTCAATATCTCATAATACGTAAAAGGTAGAACGTTGTCAAATATTTTTAGCTTCTTTCAGCGAGTGTCCAAACATCCGCTGAACCTGTGGCATTACCGAAATGACCGACATCGTATCGGCCCTCATGTTGTTGCCGCTACGTTAGCACTGCGCTTTCGCACAATAAACAACTGATGGCCAAAGCACAAAGCCGATTCTGGACGCAATTATGCCAAGGTATAATTGATTGTATTCTTATAAAGAAAGTATGGGATTAAACAAGAAACTAATTTGGATTATGCTGTAATTTGAAACAAAATAATCCCTATTCTCCACCTCACATCATGTGTTAACATATGTGTGACCCCTTTAAAGCACATTTTGTAGCTACAGAACATGTGGTGGATGAATATGATTGTAGCCTCATTTCAGTTGACGACAAACCCCAACTGATAAAAAACCAGCTAAGACTTCACATCCTGTGCGAACCTCATGTTAGTTAAGAGCTTCCAAACGCAATTTTGCTGTGTCGAAAGTGATTGTGTGATCACTTATTATAGGGTAAAAAACATTATCAAAACGAATCAATTTACTTTTTGTCGTTTTCTTGAAAAGTAATAAAATCTGAAAAATAATTTCCGAATTAGTATAGATTATTTAAGCAATTGTGTTATACTATTTTTGAAATTAAGAAAATCTCCCTCGACTCTAGGGAATACTATAAAAAAGGATGGTATTTAATCGATGAATTCAGTAGAAATTGCAAACGAACTGAAGGAATTATTAAGCGGCGGTAACATTAATGTTCAACTTTCAGTACCACAATTAGCTGAAAAGGCTACTTCTCGTGGTGAAGCTATGTTAACAGTAGATGGCGCAGTTCGTGCAGAAACTGGCAAATACACTGGTCGTTCACCTAAAGATAAATATACGGTAGAAGAAGATAGCACAATGGATAAAATTGACTGGGGAAAAGTTAACCGACCAATTTCTTCTGAAGTGTTCGATAACTTATATGTAAAAGTAGTAAAATATTTAAAAGAACGTGACGAATTATTCGTATTCAAAGGCTTTGCTGGTGCTGACAAAGATTCGCAATTAAGCATCCAAGTAATCAATGAATATGCTTGGCACAATCTTTTCGCTCATCAATTATTTATCCGTCCAACTAAAGAAGAATTAGCTTCTCATGTTGCTGACTTCACAGTTATTTCAGCTCCTAACTTTAAAGCAGACCCTGCTGTTGATGGCACTGCTTCTGAAACATTCATCATTGTATCACTTGAAAAGAAAATTATCCTAATCGGTGGTACTGAATACGCTGGTGAAATCAAAAAATCTATTTTCGGTATTATGAACTACTTATTACCACAACAAGGCATCCTTTCAATGCACTGCTCAGCAAACGTTGGTGAAGCTGGTGATGTTGCATTATTCTTCGGTTTATCTGGTACTGGTAAAACTACTTTATCAGCTGATCCTGATCGTAAGCTTATCGGTGACGATGAACATGGTTGGTCTGATAACGGTGTATTCAACATTGAGGGCGGTTGCTATGCAAAAACAATTAACCTTTCTGCTGAAAAAGAACCAGAAATCTACAACGCAATCCGCTTCGGTTCTGTTCTAGAAAACGTAGCTGTTGATCCAGAAACTCGAGTTTGTAACTATGATGATGGTTCATTAACAGAAAATACACGTGTAGCTTATCCAATTCAATACATTGAAAATATTGTTGATCCATCTGTTGCAGGTCACCCAAAAACAATCATCTTCTTAACAGCTGATGCATTTGGTGTATTACCTCCAATCAGTAAATTAACAAAAGAGCAAGCAATGTACCACTTCCTAAGCGGTTTCACATCTAAACTTGCTGGTACAGAACGTGGTGTTACAGAACCAGAACCAGTATTCTCAACTTGCTTCGGTTCTCCATTCCTTCCACTTCCAGCAACACTTTATGCTGAAATGTTAGGTCAAAAAATTGACGAGCACAGTGCACAGGTATTCTTAGTGAACACTGGTTGGACTGGTGGAGAATATGGTACTGGTAGCCGTATGAAGCTTTCTTACACTCGTGCAATGGTACGTGCTGCAATTGACGGCAAATTAGCTAATGTTGAAACAATTCAAGATTCAGTATTCGGTTTAAACATTCCAACTTCTATTGAAGGTGTACCAACAGAAGTGCTTAATCCTCGTGATGCATGGACAGACAAAGCTGCTTATGATGCTAAAGCTGCTGAACTTGCTGGTTTATTCAACAAAAACTTCGAGAAATTCTCAAATGTTTCTGAAGCTATCACTAAACTTGGTGGTCCATTAAAATAATTTACTAAGCAAAGGGAACGATTTAAAAGTCGTTCCCTTTTTTGTGTTGAAAAACAAAATGGTCCAGGAAATCTTTGAGAATGTTTTGGAGCTTTAATTTCCATTCCATGTTACTCGCTTTCCTGTGAACGAGCATCGGGCCGATTCCTCAGCTTTGTTGTTGTTGCTGTCGCTTCGCTTTCGGAAGAAAAACTGTGGCTGAAGTTTTGTTTTATTACTATAAATTAGGGTGACATGCCAGAAGATACATGCTAAGTGACCTGGTTGATTGGAGTGGAGACTGAGCGACTCCTTAGGAATTAGCAATAGAGGAACGAAGGCTAAAACCATCACATCCTGTGATAACGCCTTCGTGACCAACATCGTGTTGGCCCAAGCTACTCATCGGACGCCCCCAGGAAGCTTTGCTCTGCGCGAAAGCGTAGCGGCAGCGGCAAAGCGCTCAGTCGGAACGGAAATCAACCCCCTCGTTTTGCCGAAGAGCCATACTTTATTTAATAAAACACCTTAATTTCATTGACATAATAGCATTTCAACAACATGCAAAAGAAACGATTAGGGTCGTTCCCTTTTTTTATATTCCCCTATTTAAGAGAATTCTACTTTTCATATTAGTAACTTTGTGTATAATTCATAATAGTAGTTTTAGGGGGATATATATGAAAAGAAAATATAAAGTGATTATTACCATGGTCAGTCTTCTATTAGTATTGTTTGTTGTGGCTGGATTTTTTGCAGGGAATTATTTCTATAACTTCGCCTTAAATCCTAATACTGATAAATCAGCTGTGTTTAACTCTCCGCACAATTCTATTACTGTTAGTCCTAAGGATGCTAAAGAAAAAGAAGAGAGTGAGAAGTGGTTTAAAGAGAATTATGAGGACTCTTATATACAGTCTTTCGATGATTTGAAATTACATGCCTATACGCTTAAAAATACAAACGAAACAAATAAATGGGCAATTGTTTTCCATGGATATTCATCTGATGGCTCACAAATGACCAAGTACGCTAAGCATTTTTATGATACAGGCTACAATGTTCTCGTACCGGATGCAAGGGCTCATGGAAAAAGTGAGGGTGACTATATTGGTATGGGTTGGCATGATCGACTTGATGTAGTCTCTTGGATTAATAATGTTATCAGTTCTGATAACAACGCTGAAATTGTTTTGTATGGTGTTTCCATGGGAGGTGCTACAGTGATGATGGCCTCAGGAGAGGATTTACCTGGCAATGTTAAGGCTATTATTGAGGATTGTGGTTATTCCTCAGTTTGGAATGAATTCTCCTATCAATTGCAAGCAATTTTTAATTTACCTGAATTTCCCATCATGCAATTTTCTTCATTTGTTACGAAGTTAAGAGCTAACTATACGCTTGGTGAAGCTGATACTGTCAAGCAAGTAGCAAAATCGAAAACACCGATGCTATTCATTCATGGAAGTAATGATACATTTGTTCCATCTGATATGCTAAATGAAGTATATGAGGCTGCCAATGTACCGAAGGAGAAATTTATTGTTGAGGGTGCTGGACATAGTGGTGCAGAAAGCGTTGCTGGAGACGCTTATTGGGAAATTATTAATAACTTTTTAGCAAAATATATAGAGTAAATGTCCTTTTCTACCGTTCAGGTGCCTGCCATAAAGCACCTGAACGGTTTTTTGGTCTACCTGATCAGTTTTTCACTTGGCCCGAGCAGTTCTTCGAGCTACCTGTACAGTTTTTCAAACAAAAAACACCATCTTGAAAAAGAGTTAATCAAAATGGAGTAAACTCTCTAAATGAAGTTTGTATAATTCCCCTGCAATTTTTAGAAATAAATGCTTTGGAAACCTTGAAGTATTTGTAAATCAATTTCATCTGCTTTTGTCCTTTGAATGATAAAATCTAATCCATTTTTTGTGTTATCTGCAAATTTAGGCAATGCTACAAGAGCATCTGTTAAAGGTTTGTTGAAGTTGTCCCAATGTATTGGAATAATAAGTTTCGGTTGTACTTTCCGCACAGTTTGCTCATAATACATGTTTTGAAAATTTTGATCTTGAGCTCCTAATACTCCTATTCCTAAAAATAAAACATCAGCTTGAATGTCATCTAATGCTCCTTCTATATAGTTAGTACTTGGCTTAACAAAGAATGTTTTATTATTATGCGTAATCAAGAAATCGTATGAAGAATCTTCATGATAATCTAGGGCTTTTGCTGGTTGTTTAAGTGGTTCTTGTATTTTCTCTCCTTCATCAAAGGTTGGTGAATGTTTTGATTGAAGGACAGTGACAGTAAAATCATCAAACTGCATAGCCGTATTTACTTCGTATACAGACATCTGTTTCATATTTATACCGTTTCCAAGTCCTATATTAATTGCTGATTCTGAACCATATACATGCGTCCCAGTTTGTTTAGCGATATAAGCTAAATCTAGCGCATGATCATAATGTGTATGAGAGATAAACAACCTCTGAAGCTTATTATTATCTATTCCTATTTTCTTAAAGGCATTATTTACAGTATCTGCATCCGTTTTCACAGTGCTGAAAGGCAACATTTTTAATAAGGGTGGCCTAGAAATACCATCAATCAATAATTGCGGGTTGCCATCATCAAATAATAAAGATGATGTTCCTAAAAACGTGACCTTTATCTCACCTTGATTCAATGCTTTTTGCTTTGTTTCCGGAGCGTAGTATTCCTTGTATTGTTGAATATCTGCTGAAGGTGTTAAAAACTTATAATAAACAAAAGTGGAAGCGATTATCATCAATACTAATCCTACAATTATAATCTTGCGTCTTTTACTTATTATGTATTTCAAACAATACTCTCCTCTCAAAACATACTATTTTATTGACGTTTCATCCACTCGCAAAGTGCATGTACTATTGCTCTATTTTTGGCCGGTGGATACTGATGAGCATAGCGAAGATCATACCATGTTTCATATGTTTTATTAGCATCCTTTAAATAAAATTCTAACTGTCTTGCGTGTTCAATATCTACATTTTCATCACGATAGCCATGAATAATAAGTACTGGAGCTGTAATGTGTTCTACCTCAAAAAGTGGTGTTCGAGCATCATAAGCCTCTGGTACACGATTAGGCGTCCCTCCAATGACACGCTTCATCATCCTGCGCATATCTGTCCGCTCCCAATATGTAGCTGTTGCATCAGATACTCCTGCCCATGTCACAACAGATGTAATATCTCTACGTAAGATTGCAGTCCAAAGCGCCATAATACCACCACGCGAAAAACCAAAGACATTAATATTATCATTGCAAAACTGTTTTAATACTTCTACTGCGTATACAGCGTCATATCGATCAGCTCCTGCAAACTCATCTCGACCTTCTCCACCTCGATTGCCACGGTAATATGGGGCAAAAACGATAAAGCCTTGAGCTGCAAACTGTGCGATACGCGAAGGTTTAACCATACCAATGCTTTGCATGCCTCCCCGTAAATATAAAAAGCCATCATATGTACCTTCTGCCTTAGGCTCTGCTAATAACCCCTTTACACGTAGACCCTGTGACATATATGTGATTTCCGTTAAACGAATAGCTGGATTGGGCGAAGGATACGGACGTTTTCCAACGATTTTACCATTGGTCATAATGCTTCAACTCCTCCAGCATTTTCTGCATACCTTCATCCTTCATATGAAAGCTTAAATTTGGATGATGAGCAAATTCTTCATCCGTTAGCCAAGTCATCCCTGAAGTTTCTAAATCAAAATCAATGTCCTCCTGCCCCACAAATTGAGCAGTAAAGACCGTTTTACAAAATAAGATATCATCATGAACGGCGTATTCTGCAAACCATCTAAGGTTTTTTACATGAACACCAGTCTCCTCGAATACTTCCCTAATCGCTGCCTGCTCCAATGTTTCTCCAAGTTCTTGCTTACCACCTGGAACCTCTACACCACGTCGTTTATGAATCGTACATAACCATTTATTTTCATGCTTTAATAAAACGAGTACATGTTTAGGCTCAATGTTCAATTCGCCTCTTTTAAAACTTAAATCCACTTGTAAACCATTTAAATCTGTAAATGTAAACATGCTCTTCAACTCCTTTTTTCGTTCTTCAACGTCCAATGATGATCTTTTATTTCACTATAGTGTAATCATGTAGCTACAATCAACAAATTAAATCACTACTATTCAACTTCCATTAATCGATGCGATAGGGGGTTCTTAACGGGAAGTAATACCACATCTAATACTATGTTTATTCGATCGCAAACAGCAACAGCGCAACAAATTGGAATTTATTTACTGTTAGTGCTCAAAACGTGAGCTCTTCTCTTATGACAATGGTTAATCCGTCAAGAGTTGCTATTAGTTAAGACTAGCTTTCAGCAATAAAAAAAGAGTCACTGTTTTTTTCAGTGACCCTCCTTTCAGACACGTTTATTGAAATATGGAAGCTGTTCCACAAATGCCTTCGTATCCGCATCCCCATACTCATGAACAAGTGCATAGATTTTTTTTAATCGCAAATCAATTTCATCATTTTCTCTATCAAGATGATATTGTATATATGGCAATTGCGCTCGCCATGCATTTGAAATTTCTAACATCTGCATTTGCTGAAAAATCTTTTCAAAGACATCTAATGCTTGGCGATCTATGTTGAGTTCAAAGTTCCACGGTCCTGCAAATGGATTTGTATAATACGTTCTATTGGCAAGTGAAAAATATACACGCTGACGATCCATTTCTACAAAACACTCCTTTTACCATAGTATGGTGGTAAAAGGAGTGTTTTATTCGCTGGAATGTCAAACTTCCTTCACAACTAAGTAAGATTATCTAATTTATAATAGGAAGTATGAATAAGGAACGGAGTGAATGCCATGAGTTTAATTACACTCTTAGTTGTAGCAGCAATCATCGTTATACTAGTAACGGTCGCGACTATTATTAGTGTCAATCGTGCGTATGCTTTTAAACATACAGTTGATGAAAAACCTCAGCAAAGCTTTCATCAAGATGATGACTAGTTCAATTTCTACAATTTTTTTAGAGATTCTTTTATAATATTATTATCAAATAGAATTTGGAGTGAACGCAATGGGAGTACCATTACCAATAATCATTATGATCGCAATGATGATGCTTATGTTTGGCGTTTCTGTCATTGTCTTGTTGAAGAAAAAAAGCAATTTCTTTACACAAACTATCGATGCTAAGCCTAAGCAAATCAACGCTCAACAAAAGGATAAACAAATATGAAATATCCCTTTATATGGCTCATTAAGTTTTACAGAAAATTTATATCACCCATGACGCCGCCATCTTGTCGCTTCCATCCTACTTGCTCCTCCTATGGACTTGAAGCTTTTCAAAAACACGGTGCCATTAAAGGATTCTATTTAACGATTAAACGTATATCAAAATGCCAACCATTCCATCCAGGTGGCTTTGATCCAGTACCTGAAAAATGGCCTTCGAAAAAGAATTAATTTTCGAAGGTCATTTTTTCTTGTACTTTTTTCAGATGTGCGTTATTATAAGAACTGTTCTAAAAAATAAATCGTAATGGTTACTATTTGAAAGAGGTATGCTATAAGATGAAAAAAGTATTTTTATTATTTTTAGTTGCAGTCCTTGCCCTATTTACTGCTGCCTGTGGGAATAAATCAACAACATCCAAACAGTCAGAGACAAAAGATAAATTAACAATTTACACAACTGTCTATCCATTAAGTTATTTTGCACAACGAATTGGTGGCGATTTTGTAGAGGTTTCTTCTATTTATCCTGCTGGCGCCAATGAGCACACATTTGAGCCAACACAAAAAGATATGATGAAATTAGCAGATGCTAATATATTTTTCTATATCGGCTTAGGGCTCGAAGGCTTTGTTGAAAATGCTAAAAAAACTCTAGCTAATGAAGATGTAACAATGGTAGCAACTGCAGATCAGGTTTCAGATGAAAAATTAGCTGTGAGCACAGGTCACTCACATGATGATGAAGAGGAAGCACATCATGATCATGAAGACGGACATGGACATGATGATCATGATCACGGTAATGTAGATCCACATGTTTGGCTATCTCCAACTATCAGTCAAGACTTAGCACTTTCCATTAAAAACACTCTAGTTGAAAAAATGCCAGAACAAGAAGCTACATTCACAGCTAACTACGAGGCATTAGTAAAAGAACTACAAGATTTAGACAGCGAATATAAAGCTATGGCTGATAAAGCGCAAGAGAAAACGTTCTTCGTATCACATGCAGCATTTGGCTATATCGCAGGACAATACGGCTTAAAGCAAGTTCCAATAGCCGGTTTAAACTCACAAAATGAGCCTTCTCAAAAAGAACTTACGGCGATTGTTGATAAAGCAAATGATTTGCATATTCACTACATTTTATTCGAGCAAAATGTCTCTTCTAAATTAGCCGAGGTTATCCAAAAAGAGGTTGGAGCAAACTCTCTTATCTTGCACAATTTAAGCGTCTTAACAGCAGATGATGTGAAGAATAATGAGACTTACTTCACCCTTATGAAGAAAAATATTAAAACTTTAAATACTGCCTTATACGCTCACAAATAAATGAGTAAGGAGGTGCCCCGACAATCGTATGGGGCACCTCCTTTATTATGACGTACTTTTCTTGTGGCATTCTTTTTTCCGTTCTATAAACACTTATTAACCCTTTTTTCTTATGCAAAGCATTTTGTATTATCTTTCGATTAGCCTTTACTTCGGCTACATTACTTTCTAAAATGATTGGTTCCCATTCATTTAGATGCACCTGAACAGGATTATCGCCTTTATGACCTTTAAAAAGCAATCTAGACTGTTCTATTAATTGTTTAACTATTTGTTTGTTTTTACTTAAAACGGACAGCCCTTCATCAAAGTTAAAATGACTATCCATTATTGGTTTTGTAAGAACTTCAACCTTACTCATTTTTTGTAAATCAATATAGGCTTCGCTTGTAGCGGCTGGGAAACTCGTATAATCCCAAGAGTGATCCTGTGATAATTGGCGATCAGAAACTAAAAAATAATTATAAAGTACCTCACCCTTCCGATCAGGCAATGGATCATCCCACGTAACATCGATATGATACCATGCATTATCAAGCTTCACTAAGACCCAGGCGTGTAGCTGTTCTCCTACTGTTCCTGGTACATATTGTACCTCAAAGCCTAGCATCTCTAGCATTCGATAAAGCACTAAAGCATATGCCTGACAAACTCCCTTGTTTTCCGTAAGCAATGTGTAGGGAGAATATGGACTTCCTTCGGTTTCCTTTGAATATTCAGTAGATAGAACGATAAAATCATGTGCAGCCTGTATTTTCTGCAATTCACTTAATCCATGCATAGGTGCAATAATATTCGCCACAGTTTGTTCTACAAATGCCTCCTCTTCCTGTGAAATATGATAGGCAAACTCAAATGTAATGACAATATTATTGGCATAACCATCATATTTCCATTTAAAACTAGAAATATTGGCGTAAATATATGGATCCTGAATAGCATGTTTAATTAGCTCAGATAGTTCATCTTTTATTTCGGATGTATTACCAGTATAACGAATGTCAAATTCAGTAGATAATTGCATGACTTGTTTTTGAATTAGATGTTGTAGTATTTCTATTGAATTGGCAGTTGCAATATTCTTTTGTTCATAGTTTGCGAATACTTGCACATGACTCATTTGTAGAACAAATAATATAATGACAACATTATATATATATTTTCTCATATGAGCCATTCTCCTTTACTAACTAGTTTATGCCTGTTATTTCTTATTATGTTAATGAATGATTAATTTAATCCTAAGAATTTACTAAAATGACTCTTAAAACGAATAAAAGAAGCCTTCTTATAAATGAAGGCTTCTTTTATAGTATTGAAAAAAACTATTATCTCAATGAAATTAAGGTGTTGCACTTCTGCAAAACGAGGGGTTGATTTCCGTTCCGACTGGGCGTTTTCCTAGGGGCGTCCGATGAGCCGCTTCGCTGTGCTGCAGGGTCTCATCTGTGACGCTGATCCCCAAGGAGTCGCCCAGTCTCCACTCCAATCAACCAATTCACTAAGCAAATCACTCTAATATATAGTCATAAAATGAAACTTCATTTAGAGGGTTCGTCTGTGCAAAAGTGAAATGCCACAGCATTTATAAAGATTCCCTATTGATCATTTTGTTTTTCAACTACACATACAAAGAAACCTTTTAACTAATGCAGCTAAAATGGGTTCTCTTAATAGGGAGTTATTTTAAAAACTCAACAAACTTCCGCATTACTTTTAGCAATACTTTTCTCATTCTATAAAAGTAAAAATAAACACATAAAAGAGCATCGATTCCGATGCTCTTCTAGTATGTAAATTATTAATTTCTTCTTGTTTCAGTAATTTTAGGCTCATCATATGAAATAATATCGATTATATGGTTTAAACAAGGAATTTGATAGTGAACGAACTGCTTTTCTGGAAATATATCTTCAGCAATTGTTCCTGCTTTAATAAAATCAAAATACCTTGATTTAGAGTAAATTCTAAAAAGATTACCATCGGAAATTTCGTAATCATCTATTACCGTTACCGTAAAAGATTCATTAATAATGGAGTAAGCAACATACGTCTCAAAATCCAATTGCAGAACTGGTAGATTGTCATCAATATCAATTAGGGATGCTTCTACTTCAACCTCATCTGTAATTTTCACGAATTCCTTGGTATTGTTCACATTACACCTATCAATAAGTACTCTCAGTGAATTATCTTCTGGTTCAAACAATTTGTTTAAATATATATACCCTTTAAATTTCATCAAATCTTGAAAATTCATTGCTTTACCCCTATTTCGAAAATCTATCTGAAATAAATTAAATCTTTAATGTCAAATACCTATAATGAAGGCTTCTTTTTGTATTAGTTCATTAATTTTCTACGAAGTAGCTTGTTGGCACCGTTTCGAGGGAGCTCGTCCGTAACAATAATTTCTTTTGGTATTTTATATTTAGCAAGCTTCTTTTGACAAAATGCTTGTATTTGCTCTACCTGTGCTTCTTCTTTTAATACAACAAAGGCGATTGGTACCTGACCCCACGCATCATCATCAATACCGCATACTCCCGCTTCCTTAACAGCAGGGTGTGTAAGTAGCACATTTTCGATTTCAGCAGGATAGATATTTTCGCCACCTGAAATAATTAAATCCGCCCGACGATCAATGACAAATAAATAACCTTCTTCGTCTATATAACCAATATCCCCTGTATGGAGCCAGCCATCAATCGTTGCACCTTTTTGGGCAAAACGACCAATGTACCCTGGTGTAACATGTGGGCCACGTATGCAAATTTCTCCTTCACCATTGTCATTAGGCTCAGCAATGCGAATTTGATTAAAAAATAATGGTTTTCCCGCAGAACCAATTTTTTGCATCGCATCTTCATTTGCTAATGTCGCAGTTTGTGATGAAGTTTCAGTCATACCATACGTTTGAGCTACAGCTAAATTTAATGCATGAGCTCTCTTTAAATAATCTACTGGCACAGGTCCACCACCTGCTAGCATCATTTTAAATTTTGGTGAAGCTTGCGCGTTTTTCTGTTCAAGGGTATGTAGAATCCTTTCCAATGTGACAGCGACTACTGACATATGTGTAACCTCGCCATCCATTATATTTTTGGAAATGGCTGCTGCATCAAACTGATCATATAAATGCACTTTATTACCGTACAACAGTGAGCGCACTAAAATAGAAAAGCCACTAATATGAAAAAGTGGTACAGCACATAACCAAGTATCATCCACATGCAAACCTATATTTAAAACGGAGGCCGTTGCACTTGCCTGGTGATTTCCAACTGTTTGACAAACGCCCTTTGGAAAACCAGTCGTACCAGATGTATACATAATCGATGTTGTTTGGTTTAAAGACCATTCTTTCGTAATATCAATAGCCGCTTCTGTACTTTTTTCTATAGTAGAAAATAAATAATAAGACGTATGTGATGGTAATTTTTCTATATCCTCATCTGCAATTAATACCGCCACAGCCTCTGAATCCTCTAGCTGATAGGCAATTTCCTCTTGTGTTAGCCTACGATTTAGCATGACCATTTCACATTGTAAATGCATACACGCATACATCATAATGACAAGGGAAGGATTACTCGGCCCCATTATGGCAATTCGGTCCCCTTGCTTAATATCCAGTGCTGTAAGTTGACGAGCACGTTTTAAAGATAAATCATTTAATTCTTGAAATGTCCAAGTCTGCCCATTATATGTTAAACCTTTTCGTAAAGGTGTTAAATATGCTCGCTGTAAAATCCAATTTAGATACATCTCGTTATTCCTCCAATCAGCCTTAATCTTACTGCTTTATCGCATCATCTGTCTATTTGTTAGTTTGACGAGATATGTCCATTGTTTTGACATGTCTACTCGGTGTTCTGACATGGTTTTCCGCTGCTTCGGCATGCTGTTCCGCCGCTAAAACACGATGTTCCGCCGCTAAAGCATGCCGTTCCGACGCTAAAACACGATGTTCCGACGCTAAAGCATGCCGTTCCGACGCTAAGCCGTAACCTTCCGTCGCTCTAGCAAGTCTATCCGTCTCGCTCCTTTAGATATACAAAAAGCTCGTATCTCATTAAGATACGAGCCGTTCAACGCTTCAGATAATCAAGGGAATCTTGGGAATTGACCGAAATCTGGTTGACGTTTTTCTTTAAATGCGTCACGACCTTCTTTAGCTTCATCTGTTGTGTAGTAAAGAAGAGTTGCGTCGCCAGCCATTTGTTGAAGACCTGCTAAACCGTCTGTATCTGCATTCATTGCTGCTTTTAAGAAGCGTAGAGCAGTTGGAGACATTTGTAGCATTTCTTCACACCATTGTACAGTTTCATCTTCTAATTGCTCATAAGGAACAACTGTGTTAACTAATCCCATATCAAGTGCTTGCTGTGCATCATATTGACGGCAAAGGAACCAAATTTCACGCGCCTTTTTATGACCGATAATACGTGCAAGATAGCCTGAGCCATAACCAGCATCGAATGAACCAACTTTTGGTCCAGTTTGTCCAAAGCGAGCGTTGTCAGCAGCAATTGTTAAGTCACAGACAACGTGTAAGACGTGTCCTCCACCGATTGCATAACCTGCAACCATCGCTACTACAGGTTTTGGAATAACACGGATTAAACGTTGTAAATCAAGAACGTTTAGACGTGGGATTTCATCTTCCCCAACGTAGCCGCCATGACCGCGTACTTTTTGGTCTCCGCCTGAACAGAAGGCATGCTCACCTTCACCAGTTAAAATGATCGCTCCAACATTTTTATCATCACGTGCACGTGAAAAAGCATCGATCATTTCCATTACCGTTTTCGGTCGGAATGCGTTGCGCACTTCTGGACGGTTAATCGTAATTTTTGCGATACCGTTATAGAACTCATACTTAATGTCTTCATAAGTATGTAAACTAGTCCATTGACGTGTCATTGAATTGCCTCCTAATAATTAAATTCGTCTCGTTCAAAATCGAGGCGATAACGTAAAAATAACATTACGTTAAATACTCCTCTACTATTGTAGCAAACTCAGCGGGATTTTCCACATGAATTGCATGTCCAGCGTCATTTACTATCGTATGCTTGGCATTTTTTAATAACACTTTCATTTCTAGTGCAATTTTACAAAATTTCTCATCTAATGAGCCTGTAATTAATAGAGCAGGAATTTCAAGCTTATCCAACGACATCCAATTCGATGGCTGACTGCCTGTACCAATGCCTATTAAGCTACCTGCCAAGCCTTCCTCCTTCTGAGAAAGTCGCTCTAACCGAATCGCTTCTTGTACACTGTGCGGTAAATGCTTTTGAGATTCAAACAAAGGAATGTTCTCCCATGCATTAACAAATGATAACAAACCGTTACTAATTATTTTTTCAGCTAGAACGTTATCCCTTACACGACGTTCAGAACGTTCCTTTGAAGTTCGTAAACCTGGCGAAGCACTTTCTAAAATCAACTTTTCAATGCGTTCTGGGTAGGAGATTGCATACGATAATGCAACTCTTCCTCCCATTGAATAGCCTAGCAGCGTAAATTTCTTAAGCTGTAGCTGGACAAAAACTTCCTCTAAATCTTGGATTTGTTCTTGCATAGAGAAACGACTACTTTGCTCAGGTATAGCTGTTTTACCATGCCCAATTAAATCAATGGCGATAACTCTTACACTAGGTAGAGATTTTATCAAATTTATCCATGTAACTGTACTACCTGTAAAACCATGCAATGCAACGAGCGTTTGCTCCGCTTCTTCATTCCAGATTTCCACGTATGTTTCAAGCCCTCGAATCATTAGCTTTGCCATGCTTTTAATCCCGCATTAATACGATTCCACAGCGACCGATGAGCATACACATTTTCCTCTCGATTGGTGAAAATTTCGATTAAGCGTATTGGTCGTTTTTTTAGCGTAGTGAACTTTACTGTTAGCTCTGAAATATCATCTACGCGTATATAGTCCATATCGTACATATTGGCAATATCACGGAATTTAAGGGCAGTTGGCGTGCCAAATAAATCTTCATAATGTGCTTCAACTGTAGATTGTGGTAAATAAGAGAAAATACCGCCGCCATCATTATTCATAACGATTATTGTCAGATTGCAATCCTGGTATCTTGAAGCAATGAGACCGTTGACATCATGTAAAAAGGCCAAATCGCCAATAAGCAAGTAGGTTTCGCGGTTATTTCCTTGACTAAAGCCCATTGCGGTTGATACGACGCCATCAATACCATTCGTACCACGATTCGCAACAATACGAATATCCTTCGGTGTCGCCATTAAAAACGTATCAATATCACGCACTGGCATACTGCTACTAACAAAAATATCACTGCCATTAGGAATCATTTTAAGTAATCGGCTTACCATTGCTCCCTCATCAATCGCACCATCAGCATAATGCTCAATATACTCAAGTGCAATATCATTAGCATCCTGCCACTCAGCTAAATACTCAGTTTCTAGGGCTGTTTCAGAGATCTCTAATTGCGTGAGCCACTCACAAATACTTGCATGAACAAAATGAGTAGACACACTAGTAGAATCACGGAACATCGGATCTTCATCGACAACAATATAGGCATTAGGCTGAGATTTAGTAATAAATTGCATGATAAATTTAGAAACAGGCTGCGCTCCTAAACGTAGTACCGTCTCTGGTTCAACTAATGCTTTAAAATCTTCACTTTTCATAATTGCATCATACGTCGTGATCATATAAGGTAGACAATCCTCCGGGACAGAAGAGCGCATATTGGATAAACTCTCGACAATGACCGGCCATTTTAATTTGTGGACTAACTCCCATATAATTGTTAAATCTGTACCGAGCGGTAGCTCACCAATAATAACAAAACCTCTTTTAGTTGCACTTAAAATCTTCGATAGCTCTTGTTGAGTAGCCATTGAAGGTACTAACTGACCCATACTACTGTGCTTAAATGTCGCTTCTGGAAGTTCCTCTCGAAAATCAATCAACAAAGGTTCTCTGAACGGTACATTAATATGCACTGGTCCAAATGGTGCGCTCATTGCCACCGCTACCGCACGTGCAATATGACGCTCAATAAACGGCAATGTTGGTGTGGCACCATCTGCCAAAGGGAAATCCACGCTCCATTTGACATTTGTACCATACAAATTCGGCTGATTAATAGCCTGTGGTGCACCCACCTCTCGCAATTCATGTGGACGATCAGCTGTAATGACAATTAACGGTACACGGGCATAGCTTGCCTCAACAATAGCAGGAAAATAGTTTGCCGCAGCTGTTCCCGATGTGCATAAAAGAACAACAGGTTTTGCTGTAGCCTTTGCAATTCCTAGCGCAAAAAAAGCAGCCGATCGCTCATCAACCTGTCGATACATATGAAGCTGTTTCGTTGAAGCAAATGCATAAGCTAAAGGTGTCGAACGTGAGCCAGGGCTGACAACAACGTTTTCAACACCGGCTTGCACTAGTGATGCTACCATTTTATAAACATAGTCCGTTAAAATTTTCCGTTCACTCATGTAATTGTCCTCCTAGCGCACGAAGCATTGGGCGGAATTTCACTAATGTTTCCTCATATTCAGATTGTGGCTCTGAATCTGCTACAATACCGCCACCAGCATATAAATAAGCTTTATCCTTAAGTAAAGCAGCCGAACGAATGGCCACTGCAAATTCCCCATTGCCGTCAGCATCTAGCCAACCAATTGGAGCCGCGTAAAGTCCACGATTCATAGGCTCATACTTACGTATAGCTGCCATTGCCTCTTTCCTTGGCACACCACCTAAAGCTGGCGTTGGATGCAAAGATTTTGTCAGTTGTAATATTGTTGCCTCATTATTTAACTGACCTTCAACAGGTGTATATAAATGTTGTATATCTCTAATCTTTAGTAAGCGAGGGCCATCCGGTATTTTCATCTCTACACAATTTTTACGGAAAGTTTCCGCAATCATATCAACAACATATTGATGCTCGCCACCATTTTTCGAATCCTTTAATAAGCTTTGTCCATAGGCTTCATCTTCCTCTGCTGTCTTACCACGTTTAATAGATCCTGCAACACAAGATGAAAATGCTCGACCCTCTTCTACTTTTACAAGACGTTCAGGGGACGCACCAAAGAACAATAATTCTTGACGTTCTAAACCAAATAAATAGCTCTCTGGCTGCTCATGAATAATTTGTGAGAGTACCTGTGGTGAAGAAACTTGTTCTTTAAATTGCAATGCTAGTGAGCGTGCAATAACGACTTTATCTGCCTTCTTCTGCTTAATCAATGCAGTTACTTGGTCAATCGAAGCTAAATACGGCTCCTTATATGGTTCAAAATAACTTGTGATTTCAGGCTTTGAATACGTTTTCACTTCTTTTACTTGAGTAGCATGAATTAAATGATCTCGCTCTTTACGTAGCGCTTCAAATTGAGACGCTGCTTGCTCATTTTTTGAAATGAGATGAATACTTACAAACGCTTTGTCATCACGTATGACAAGCTGATAGGTTGCAAGCGCAAAATAAGCCTCTGGAAAGCCTGTCCACTCCCCAGCTACATTATTTTGTGGATCGAATGTAAATCCGCCAAACAAAATTGGCTGTAGCTCGCTTTGTCCCTTCACACAGTTTTTCGTTAAACGTTTCCATTCTACTTCTACTGCATCGAAGCGATCATTTTTGGCGTTATTTTGAATCGTATAGGCATGTCCTAGCCCTACTAATGTCATTGTTTTTTCTCTATTTTGCCAATAAAATCGTTCACCTTTATAATGCTCCTCGCCCGCTGCATAAAATGCGAGCGCCGATAAGCGACTAACTTCAATTGTTTCCATATAAAAATGAAGGCTTTGGCCCAAAGAGTCCACTTCTACCTCTGTGGCTTGGTACCACTTCTGTTGCATGAAAATTACCTCCGTTGTTGCAATGTACATAATGAATGACGCACGGTATGTTTTGTACTCGTTCTACACTTTCAGTCATAAACATCAACTGCTTTGGCTTTTCTTTGGATCCTCACCAAAACGTGTGGTTGATTTCCGTTCCGACTGGGCGCTTTCCTGGGGGCGTCCGATGAGCCGCTTGGGCCAACACGATGTTGGTCACGAAGGCGTTATCACAGGACGTGATGCTTTTAGCCTTCGTTCCTCTACCGCTAATCCCCAAGGAGTCGCCCAGCCTCCACTCAATCAACTTATTTACATAGTAGACGTTTTAACAAATGTCATCCAAACTTTTGGTGATGAACCTTTTCTTTAGAACAAATTTGACCAAAACTTTGCATAATGACATGAGCATTTGTACTTTTTCGCATCATATTTTTTTCTTAAAATAGCCGTCATTTTTATTTGCTAGCCTATTCTTCGTACTGTTGCTTTTATCTTAATTATTGTTTTCAGTTCATAAATGCATGTTCTATTGTATCATTTTTTTAATTGAACTGTATGTAATAAGCTGTGAACCTATCCATTTTCTCATTCTTCGTATAAAATAAGAATAGTCTACAACATTTGAAGGAGAGAAAGACCTTATGACCAAAGTCATTGAAGCTGATAGGGGTTTTAAAGTTTGGTGGCATTTAACACGTCCACATACTTTAACCGCTTCATTCGTTCCAGTATTTTTAGGAACAGCGATTGCCTTAGCAATTGAAAAACAAACAATTGATTTTGGACTATTTTTTGCTATGCTCATTGCAAGTATGCTTATACAAGCGGCAACAAATATGTTCAATGAATATTACGATTACAAATTAGGATTAGACAATGAAAATTCTGTCGGTATCGGTGGTACGATCGTGCGTCACGGTGTTCGACCAAAAACAATTATGATGATTGCCTTAAGCTTTTATGCAATCGCTATGCTGCTTGGCATTTACATATGTGCCTCTACCTCTTGGTGGCTTGCTGCTGTTGGGCTTGTTTGTATGCTTATTGGTTTTTTATATACTGGAGGACCTTACCCAATCGCCTATTCACCATTCGGGGAACTTGTATCTGGCGCTGTTATGGGAATGGGGATTGTCTTAATCGCCTTTTATATTCAAACGCTTACTGTGACATTAGATGCTGTTTTGCTTTCAGTACCAAGTATGATTTTAGTTGGGGCTATCATGCTGTCCAATAATATCCGTGATATCGTTGGCGATACAGAGGGTGGTCGAAGAACGCTTGCTATTTTAGTAGGTCGAGATAATGCCATTTCTGTGCTATCTGGCTTTTTTATCGTTTCGTACTTATGGGTAATCGCTCTTGTAGCAATTGATGGTATTACCTTTTGGGCTCTAATCATTTTCTTAAGCGTTCCAAAACCACTTCGTGCGATTCAAATTTTCCGCGATAAAAAAGAAGCGAAAGAAGTTATGCCTGCAATGAAATTTACAGCGCAAACAAATACATTCTTCGGCTTCCTCTTAGGAATCGGTTTATTAATTCAAT
This sequence comes from Lysinibacillus sp. NPDC092081, assembly GCF_044755845.1. Classification (NCBI taxonomy): domain Bacteria; kingdom Bacillati; phylum Bacillota; class Bacilli; order Caryophanales; family Bacillaceae; genus Lysinibacillus; species Lysinibacillus sp. NPDC092081. The sequence goes on along the minus strand of NZ_JBIVRU010000002.1, from coordinate 8,195 downwards.
ATTTCTTTTATTAAATAAAAATGCAGCAGCCTTAACGGGCTACTGCATTTTTTACATAACATCTAAAATTATTACTTGCAATACCACGAACTTCTTCGGTTGAAAAATGTTCACGTAACGTCTCTAACAAATTTTGTGCCTCTCCTGCGTGTACTAATCCTTTTACAGTAGCATCTATTCCATCGAAATCTGAACCTAGCCCAAGGTGCTCTACCCCTACTATATTCGCTAGATGCTGCACATGCGCTACTAAATCATCCATCGTAGCATTGTCTTGGATAAAAGGCGGATAGTAAACGACATGAATATGGCCGCCATGCTTGACTAGTGCTTTTGCCTGAGCGTCCGTTAAATTTCTTGGATGATCACAAATTGCACGTGCATTACTATGGCTCGCAATGATATGCTTCGCTAGTGGCAAGACATCCCAGAAGCTCTGTTCATTTAAATGGGAAACATCGATAATAATATCTCTCTCATTTAGCAAGTTTATAACCTCTTTACCAAATGATTTTAAACCAAGGTTTGCATCCTGTTCAGCACCGTGAGCCACAGCATTTTCTTCATTCCACGTTAGGCCAACTAGCTTCACTCCAGCATCTAAAATTGCAGAAAGCTTTGCTAAATCTTCGCCGATTGGACCACAGCCCTCTAAGCTTAAAATTGCACCAATTTCATGTGGAGCTAAAGTATCTAATTGCGACCAATCCGTAATATGCACCATGCCCTCAGTTTGTAATACATGCGTATGGAAGGCTTCAATTTGCCGCACTGCCTCTAAAAATTGCAGACTTTGTGGAATTTTAGGATTAATAAAAATAGCAAATACTTGTGCCTTAACCCGCCCTAATTGTAATCTCTGTTGATTGGCTTGCAAACGTACATCATCTTCAAATGTTGCCGCTTCTAAAGTTGTTAATTTCAATAGAGCATCGCAGTGTAAATCAATTATGTCCATATTCTCACCCCATACAGCTATTATACTGCCTGAGAGCGAAAATGCTTACTAACTTTTATCTTGAGGTGTATCAGAAGAGCCAAATTCCTCAAGTTCTATGAAATCATCCGATCTTGGCGTAGAAGACAACACATCTTCCTCTACTGGCCTTAAATTATCCTCTTTGTGCTCTGCATGCTCAACACATGTCAATGCTTTTGGCATAGCTTCTAAGCGACCAATAGGAATCTCGTCACCACATACAGCGCATTTACCATACGTACCATCCTCCATCGCTTGTAGTGCAGCCTTTATTTCTTCAGCATCGTCACCCCGGTGCTCATCAATCGCCATTTCCGTTAGCTGATCTGTTAAATCACTCGCATTGTCAGCTGGATGATTATCATAATTAGATAACTCTGTCGCTTGTGGACGCTCTGATTCCTCAAGTTGTTGTTCTATTTCCTGTAGTTCCTGCTCTAATTGCTTTTTTAATTTTTCCATTACTTGTGGGTTCAAAAAAATCTCCTCCTCATGCCTTCATTTTTTCCTAAATTAATATTTCTAAAACATGAAAGCATGAGGAGGAATCACTTATTTTTTTGTATAATTTTTATCTTCATTCAGTACAATTACGCCAAGGCGAAATTGATGATGGCATCATGTAAAAATTGTGCCGCTCCTTTAGAAACACGTTCATCGTAATAAGCTGAGAAGCGTTCATCCGCTATATACATCTGAGCTATACCTGCATGTGCTTCCTTAGTATATTGTGACCATGAAAAGCTTAACCAACGCTTATGAAGCTCCGCTACCTCCATTGCCACATCATTATTTGTATCGCCGATTTCCATCGCTTCTTTTAAACGATCAAATAATTGCTGTTCTAGCTGCTGCATTGCCTCATACTGTTCCTCTGTCATATTCATTAGCTTCGCATTCGATGCTTCAATCGTGTTATTACCATATTTTTCACGAATTTCTTGACCATATTGCTTTTCATTTTCCTCGATTAGCTTCTCTTTAAATCCATTAAATTTCTCTGCATTTGTCATTGGTTGTTCCTCCTCAATAGATTGAATGGTTTTTTCCACTGTTTGTAATATCTTCTCCAGCTGCTCCTTACGTGTCAGTAAAGCAGCACGATGGGTTTTGAGTGCCTCTCTATGTTGGAAATCAGGCGCTAGAATAATTTCCTTAATGGATGCTAGCTTCATATCTAATGCTCTATAAAATAAAATTTGCTGGAGCATATCAACTTCAAATTGTCCGTAAAATCGATAGCCCGCCTCATTGGTTCTTGCAGGCTTTAGTAATCCAATTTCATCATAATAACGCAGTGTTCTTGTGCTAACCCCGGATAATTGAGCAAGCTCTTGAATTGTGTATTCCATAATTTTCACCTCCACTAATGCTACTGTAAATGTTTACGCAACGTTAAGGTCAAGAAAAAATTCAAGAAAAATTGGCTCATTACCATAACGTTGGGTTGATTTCCGTTCCGACTTGGCGCGTCGTAAATGAAAAAAGCAAACTAGAACATTTTATTATCACTAGTTTGCTATTTCTTCAATTAATTTTTTGCATATTTTCCATGCCACACAATATTTTTGTAATTATCTACATCTGTGTCACCTTCAGTATTAATAAACAATACTCGCGAATTTTCATCTAATTGTAATGTTTCCTTCAGTTCTGTATATTGCTCATTCGTCATCAATTCATAAAAACATCCAACTGGGGCAGCTCCCGATTCTCCAGCAATGATTCGTGCATCTGTTGCTAGCGGGTTTCCTAGAATGCGCATACCTGTTGCAGCAACTTCCTCATCACAGCAAATACTGACCTTCGTATAAGTCTTTAACAGGTCCCAAGCTTGTGGATTCGGCTCACCACAAGCAAGTCCTGCCATAATTGTTTGCATCTTTCCACCAACCGTTACAAACTGTTCAGCTCCTGCTTTAAAGCTTTCATAATAGCAATTCGCTGCAAAAGGCTCGACTAAGACAAATGTAATCTTTTCCTCATAATATTGTTGTAAGAAAGCTACAATTGCACCTGCAAAAGATCCAACCCCAGCTTGTAAAAATACATGGGTAGGTGCTTTTTCCATCTGCTCAACCGCTTCTTTTATTAATGTGGTATAGCCTTGCATAATCCATAACGGAATTTCCTCATAGCCTTCCCACATCGTATCCTGAATAACGACCCAGTCATTTTCTGTTGCTAGTTGTGATGTATAACGAACTGTATCATCATAATTCATTGTCGTTATTTCAGCATATGCACCTTCATTTTTAATATTTTGGAGGCGCTCCTCTGCACTACCAGCAGGCATATAAATGCGGGCTTTCAAACCAAGCTCTCTAGCAGCCCAAGCCACTCCACGACCATGATTGCCATCTGTCGTTGAAATAAACGTTAAATCCCCTAGCTGTTCCTTTACTTCTGGTGATTTAAGTTGCTCAAATGATAACTCATCAATATTCCTATCTAACTTTTTGGCAACGTACTGCCCAATTGCATACACGCCACCTAATACTTTAAATGCATTTAAGCCAAATCGATAAGATTCATCTTTTACAAAAATACTATGCACCCCAACTAGCGATGCAAAAGCATTTATGCTACGTAATGGTGTACTTTCAAATTTCTCATATGTACGCTGAAATCTACCAACACGATTTACTTGTTCTGGTGAAAAATTACGTAGAAAAGGTACTACTTGTTCTACATTCCTCTGTAACAAATATTGTTGGTTGTTAGTCCATAATAATTTTTCCATACATATCCCCCTAGCTTTTGTTCTATTTTCATCTTAGCTTATAGAATCACAAAACAAAATACTATACACATCGATATTACAGACTTTAGTAAAAAAAGAAAAATTTGAATCTTATTAATGAGATTCATCGTATATCTACTAGTATATTTAATTGGAGGTATATAATGGATAACGCTTACAAAATAGCGATAATTGGAGGAACAGGGAAAGTAGGAAGACATATAGCAAGTCATGCAATACAAAAAGGATATCATGTTCGGATGCTTGTTAGAAATCCGGATAAGTTACTGTATAAAAATGATAAAATTGAAGTAGTGAAAGGGCAGGTTCAAGATATCGAAAACATCCGAGAACTTCTTAAAGATTGTCAAGTTGTTATTAATACATTTGGTCAACCACCAAAAGAGGACCCTTTATATAGCAAAGTTACAAATAGTATTTTTAATGTGATGAAAGATTTAAACATTAGTCGTTATATAGGTGTTTCCGGTGGTTCTCTAACAATTAAAGAAGACAAAAAAAGCATGATGAATCGTTTCGGAGCAAAGATGTTTGAAGTTTTCTTTTCGAAAATGATGCAGGATAAAAAATTAGAATGGGAATTTTTGTTAAATAATAAACAGATCGAATGGACTTTAATTAGATTGCCATTTGTAAAAGATAGCTTAACATCAAAACTGATAAAGGAAAACCTTACGGATATGCCTGGTACGAAAATTACTAATCAAGATATAGCCACTTTTATTATTGATCATATGGATAATACAAAATATGTTCACAAAGCACCGTTTATCTCCCATTAATGTAATAGCGATAAAATGACATAGAAAAATAGCATGCTAGATATATTCTCAACATGCTATTTTTTATTGTGTAAAAACAAATATTATTTTTTAGGAAACTCTTATTTAATCTCTTTTATTCATCTTAGTACTGTATTGTTTGGGATGTGAAATCTAATTTATTCCCGTTGGCATCCGTAATCGCATTATAAGGTGAGGCTTGAATCGTAACACTACTACCCTTTACAAATGAATATCCATACCCACTCTGTGATATTGAAATCAATGCTCCTCCACCATTGCCTTGCATGGTACTTTCTACCGGTATCGATAAACCACTCACAACAACATTAAAGTCCGTACTATTAACTTTCGTTACAGGCTCACTGAAAGTAAGTTCTATTGTTTTTTGATTACTTACATAAACATTCGTAACCTTTGGTGCAATATTTTCTTTAAGGTTAATTGATGTTCGCACCTCATCAAATGATTCCATAGAATTTGCCGCTCTTAAGCCTTTAATCGTGAAGCTTCGTTGGCCGTTATAATAATTCGAATCTTTTTTCAATGTCAGCTTAATACGATTTAAATTGGATCCCTCTACAACAGCACTTTCTACCTGAGCATTATCAATACTATAATTTTGAACGTTTTGAGCAAGTGATGGATCAACAGGATAATTAAAATTTAAATAAACAATATTATTATCTTTTATAGATGGATCTGTTGCAGATGTTTGAATTGCATTGTATTGCGTTAAAGCTAATTTATTGCTATTTATATTTAAATCACCATTACGTGTAAATTTAATATTTTGCACTTCATAGACTGGCACACCATATAAATTTGTAACATTAAATAAATTTAATTTGCCTTCGTAAAGAGCTCCCTTTGTATCATAACTGCCGAGCAGTCCTGACATTTTAACACGCAGTTTCGTAGGTTGATCTTTTACGATCTGAATATCACTTTGAGGTCCTCTTGATACCTCATACAAAATGTAATTATTCATGAATTTCCCAGTAAATGATGCTTTTGCGTTAGCTCCTAACTGTACTGGCTTATCGAACGTTAATTGTAAATATTCTACACTATCCTCGTAAACAATGTCAGAATTCATTAGGGCAGGCGCTTTGTCATCTCTTATAAAGTTATACACTGTTGAGAATGTTGCTGTTTCACCTGATAAGTCGGTAATTAAACGACCAGGTGCTGTCTCAATCGTTGTAAATCCTTGAAGCGAGCTTCTTGGATCTACCGTAACATTGAATAAACGACCATTTTTCGGATCTTTCTCTACATTATTCACGGAAATTGAAGTCTGACCGTTTTTGACTGAAAGATCATATGAATAAAGTGGTTGAATCTCCTCTGAGAACAATAGCTGGAACGTATTTGGTCCAGTTTGTGTGACAGAAGATAGTGTCGGCGGAACTCCATCCTTATCTCCCTTTTTCACTGTTACGGTAGAAGAGCTTGGTGAAATTATGTTTCCTGCTAAATCTGCTGCCCCTACGAATGTAATTTGGATAGCTGTACTAGGAGCTAAATAAATGCCATTTACTGTTGCAGCTGATAAATCAAAAGTTGCTTCAGTTGTGTTTTGCTCAATGCTCCCTACTACATTCGCTACCTTTGTACCATTTGGTAATGTAAATTGAATACGTTCATTTGGGAATGCTGCCATTGGCTTAGAAAACTGCACTTTAACGATTGAAGAATTTTTTCCTTGCGTTGTTCCTAAAATGGTAGGCGCTTGTGTATCACCAGCAATAACAAAACTTGCATCTACTTTTTGAAGCACTGTGCCCTTTTCAGATTTGATGTTATTAAACACATAACGATGTGTACCTTTTAATGGCTCATTCATTGTAAAGATGACCGATTTTTTATCAGTGCTAATTTCTGTTTTTACTACTGATAGTGCTCTTAAAGTATCCACATTAGAGAACGCTACAACATTCTCCTGTAATTTTCCATCTGCTTTTAACACAGAAAGTGGGTCAATTGCTTGGTTGAAAACAACTTTAATCTGAGACGCATTAATTCCCTCAATTGATTGTACTTTTAGCTCATTGACTTCATATGTAACAACAGCTGAATACGGTTTGTCATTAATTTTGAAATCTACCTTTGTTTCTACATTTTCAGTAAGCGGTGTTGCTAATGATACCTTATGGCTTGTCCCATCCGTTAATGTCACCTGTAGTGTATTCGCATCTATAACTTTAACTGTTTGGATAAGTAATGGCACTTCAGGTTTCTTAAGCATATCATTGATATTCGTCATCGAACGATGTAAGAATGACGCAAATTGACCACGTGTTAAAGTGTTTTTCGGATTAAATGTTTTTACATTTGTAATTTTTGCATATTCTAATGCAATGATGGCTTCACGATTTTCTGTTGAAGCTACTTTTAAATCTGTAATAGAAGATTTAAAGTTTTCTTTTTTATACATCGCAATTAAATCGATATCGTAAACTTTTTCAATCGCACGTACTAAAATAAAAGCCATTTGTTCACGTGAGATATATTCTGATGGTAATAACTTGTTGTTAGTCCCTTTGAAAATACCAGTATCATTTATAAGCGCAGCATATTGTAGTAATTCTTTATCTTTTGAAGATGTTGGCAAGTCTGTAAAACGTACTTTTTTATTGTAATCTGCTGGCACCTGGAAGTGTTCTGATACAAGCCACTTTCCTAAAAATTTCGTTACATTACCTTTCGTAAGGGTCGTGTTTGGCTTAAATGTTCCGTCTGGATATCCACCAATAATTTTTAAATCTGCTAGTGCCAAAATGGCATCTTTATGATCACTTTTTGCAATATCTATAAAGCTAGCTGCACTTGCAGTAGGCACAACAGCTGCAGCAACCAATGCAGCAGATGCTGTACTCATGATCCATTTACTTTGCTTTTTTTTCATTTTTATTACCTCCAACTAATTCTATTCATTCCCATTATAAAAGAAAGATACATATATTCCAAAGAATATACCAATATTATAGTGTTTTTCCATGGATTATTTGTCCAAAGAAAGTGAGCACTTAACAAATTCAAATTATAATTAGTTTTTTCTATATGAAATTGCATAATTTTACTTATATTCGATAGAGACTAGGATTAAGTATGGTTTTTAGAGCCTTTCTTATATAGTATAGAGCCGTGCTTAGACGAATCTAACATACGTTTTTCTCTAAACGTGATAAGCAAAAGGATGTTAGTCACAACGAATGATACGTTCGTATGTAGGAATTGTTATTCCGATGACTCAGTGAAGTCGAAGGGATGGGCTATTCACCTCCTACATGAACGACTATTCTAACCGCAACAGCCGATCATAGAAAGGATTTTAGACGTTTTCGCATGTTAGAGGGAGAATTGAGAATTGATTTCTATTTTGCTATGCCTATTTTTTAGCAGTGTTGGAGATAATGAAAATACGAGAGGCTTTCTTCTTGAGTGCTACCATGTAGAAAAAAATTTTAATGAGTTATTAGAGGGTAATTTTATCAAAGCCTTATACTAATTTAATAACGCTTTAGTTAGATTAAAGAACCACTGTTACACATAATTTGATAATGTATCATAAAAAAATGCAGTAGATGTAAGTTACATCTACTGCATTTCAGTATGACCCGTACGGGATTCGAACCCGTGTTACCGCCGTGAAAGGGCGGTGTCT